>JAIPGG010000013.1 GCA_021736255.1 Spirochaetales bacterium
GGGTGTCTAAAACCAAGCAGGATTCCGGTCACGGCAGGTAACGTGCCTGCATCAGGGTAAATTCCACAAGCTTTGAACCACTCATATCTGCTTCCTGCTGCTTAGTGCAGACTGAAGGACCAAAAACACCACCGTAATCAGATAGGGCAAGGACAGGACTGCGGTAGCCGGAATCGAGATAATGCCCTGAAGGTTGTCGGCAAGCACCTCGGCCGCTGCGAACAAGGCTGCAGCTCCCAGAATCCCGACCGGATGCTTCCTGCCGAGATAAATAGCTACCAGAGCGATCCACCCCCGGCCGGCGGAAATATTCGGAACGTAGGCTCCGAGTTTGAACATGAGTACTGCTCCGGCCGCTCCGGCAAAAACCCCCGATAAAAGCAGTGCCGCAAGACGATAGGGCCCAGGCAGGACACCGCGGATCAAGGCAGTCTCCGGGCTCTCGCCCACCGCCCTGACCCGAAGTCCGAAGCGGGTCCGGTAGAAAAGGTACCAAACCAGGGCGACACATCCCCATGAGGCATAAACAAGTATTGAATGCCCGTTCAGGATCGGTCCGACTACCGGCACATGTTCGAGAAATCCGATATGCACAACAGTTGTTTCCGGGAGGGTCTGCAAACGGACAACACCTCGTGTTCCGAATATGAGGGAGGAAAGAATGGACGTCATCCCGACTGCAAGAAGATTTGCCGCCAGCCCGGCGATAAAGATATTGGCCCCGCCTTTCAGGTGAGTCACAGCAATGAGTCCTGCCAAAAGCAGTCCGGCAATCACGGCAGCGGTCAGACCGGCTGCAAGACTGCCGGTAAGTCCCGCCGCAGCAAAGGCGCTGAAAGCCCCGAAAAGCATTAACCCCTCGAGTCCGATGTTGAGCACCCCCGCCCGTTCGGTAAAAAGCCCGCCCAATGCGGCCAGGAGGAAGGGGGCCATGATCTCGACGGTTGTGTGTATCATTTCGTGCTGCCTCTCCCCGGAAGAAAACGTATGGTGATCAGGAAGAAGACCGCCGCCTGGATAATAGCGTTCAGCTCAAAGCCCACATTCGCATGAAGCATGGCTGCCTTCGAGGCGGCTTGCAGATAGGCAAAGACCAGCGCTGCCGGTACAACCATAGCCGGATGGTTCCCTGCGATCAGAGCGACGGCAATCCCGTTCCATCCGAGTCCGGAAGAAAAGCCCTTGATCAAGGCGTGGTGGGTTCCCAGCAGAGCCAGTCCGCCTGCCATGCCGTGAAAGAAACCGCCGGCCGCCATGGGGATCACCGTATAGAGCCCCGTTGCTACTCCCCCGTACCGGGCAAAATCGCGGTTGAGACCGGTAATACGCAGTTCATAGCCCGGACGGGTACGAAAAAGCAGAAAGGTCGCTGCTGCTGCCAGGAGGATCCCGATCGGGAGTTCGAGCGAGAGGTTCGAAGGTTCGAGGAGCCGGGGCAGGAAGAAGCCTTCTGCAACACGCTGTGTCGTGATGAGGTAGCTGTTGCTGTCCTTGAGCGGACCGGTAATCAGAAAGTCTACCAAGGGAATAGCGGCGGCGGACAGGAGAAAGGACGAGATGAGCTCATCAGTCCCCCAACGCATTCTCGCGAACCCGGAGAAGGCCGCAAGGACAAGCCCGCCGCCGCCAGCTGCCGTCAGGGCGAGCAGGGCGCCGCCTGAACCGGCTGTCGAAGGGAGAAGGATGCAGACGAGGTATCCTGCCAGGGCTCCGAGATAGACCTGCCCCTCTCCGCCGAGGTTAAAGGTCCCCGAGCGGAAAGCCAACGAAATCCCCAGTCCGGTCAGGCTCAACAGGCCGGCGTTGCTGAGCATGTTGCCGAAGCTGAAGAGGTTCGAAAACGGACCGATGAAAAAGGTAGAGAGCCTGCCGGCACCGCCGCCTGATATGCCAAGAATCAACATGGCAACCAAGAAGGCTGCCGCCAGGGCGATAAGGCTGCCGAAAAGGCTGGTCGGCGGTTTTCGGCTAAGCATTGTCTGTTTCCTCTTTTCTTATGTCCGGTTCTTGGGTGGTGTTCGGACCGGTTTTCTCTCCTTCCCGGGAGGCCCCGAGCATCAGAGAACCAAGTTCGGACCTGCTGAGACCCCCGGGTTCGGGAAATACCGTCAGATAGCCGTCGTGCAAAACTCCTATCGCATCGGCGTGGGAAAGGACCTCTTCCAGGTCAGAAGAGAGCACGAGTACCGCTGTTCCCTCGCTGCGTAGCTGCAGGAGGGTCCGGTACATCATCTGCCTGCCGGCAAGATCCAGGCCCCATTCCGGTTCGGATATAATAACCAGGTCCCGCCACTCCCCGAGTTCCCGTGCCAGGATGACCCGCTGGATCTGGCCGCCCGAGAGACGGTGAATAGGCTGGCGCGGGTCGGTAAGGAGGTTGACTTCCTTCAATGCCTCCGTCGCAAAGCGGCCGGTATCCTTTCGCGGGAGGATCCCCCAACGGGATAGTTTTCCCAGGGACAGGAGAATAAGATTTTCCTCCACGCTCGCTTCCAGACTGATTCCTCGCCGAATTCTTTCGGTGGGGACATAGGCTATGCCTGCTCGTCGAAGCGTTCGGGGGGAATGTTTTTCTACCTTTTTGCCGTGGTACCGGATTGTTCCCGAGTTGGGGGTGATTATTCCAGCCAGAAGGTCCTCGAAAAGTTCGAGGCCGTGCTCTCTGATGCCGGTAATGCCGAAGAGTTCCCCTTCCCGCAGACGGAAGCTGATGTTCTTGAGGGAGGGGCCTCTTTCCCGTTCAACCGAAACCCCGGAAAATTCGAGAAGAACCGGCTCCTGTTCATTGTTTTTGTTTCCTGTTCCGGTTTTTTTTCGAGGCGATCCGGTATGTTCTCCGTTTACCAGGGCGGCCGTGTCGGCGCCGGTTGTAGACTCTGAATCGTCAGCTGAAGGGGTCTCCTTTCCTTCAGCTGATTGCCCCTCCACCATGAGCGAGGCAAGCCCCGAGGCATCGAGCGCTCCGGCCGGGTATTCCCCGACAGTTCTTCCGTTCCGCATAATCGTAATACGCTGGGCCGGTCCGAGGATTTCACGGATCCGGTGGGTAACGATCACCACCGCCAGGCCGGTCTGTGCCAGGTGATGAAAGATGCTGAAGAAGCCGCGGCTTTCGGTGTCCGAGAGAAAGGCGGTCGGTTCGTCCAGAATGAGTACCCGTGATCCCCCGAACAGGGCTGTGAGTATCGCCAGCTTCTGGAGCTGTCCCGCACTGTAATGAGCGGTTTTCATCCTGATATCCAGCTCGATGCCGGTGTGTTTCATTAATGCATCAATTTCCTCAGCGGCTCTCCTGCGGTCCAGGTGTCCCGGTCCGACAACCGGTTCACTCCCGAGAATAAGGTTTTCCAGGCCGCTGAAACTTTCGATTGCCGTAACGTGTTGCCGGACCAAGCCTATTCCCGCCCGCAAGGCCTCCCGTGGATCGGCAAGACTTATTTTCGAGCCGTTGATTACTATAGTTCCCTCATCCGGAGCAACCAGGCCGCTGAGGATATGGATGAGGGTGGATTTTCCTGCTCCGTTTTCTCCGACCAATGCATGGATCTCGCCCTGAAAAATCCGGAGAGATGCATCCCGATTTGCCTGTACTCCGTTTTCCGGAAAGCATTTCGTGATACCCTGCAGATGGACGTAGGGAGCGTTTGCCATCAATTGATTGTTGGAATTTCCAGTTGAAGCTCGCCGGATTTCATTCGTTCGATCATCTTGTCTATGTTCTTTCTGGTCTCTTCATCCACATTCCGGCGGTATTGATTATGCTCGGTGTCGAAACCTACAAAGCCTTCGGCCACACCGAGTATTTCCGCCTCGCCATAGACGAGCTCGCCCTCAATAGCGGCGAGGCTCCGTTCGTAGGCAGCCCGTTCCTGGTCAATGTAGGTGCTCCCGATAACGACCCCCGGTGCCACGTCGTATCCGGAGGTATCGTACCAGATAACATAGCCGCCGGTTTCCTTTGCACTGCTGATGACCCCCTGATTTGCCCCGCCGGCTATTGTCAATATAATATCAACCCCGCTTTCGTACATGCTCTTTGCAAGTTCCTGAGCCTTTCCTGCGTCGTACCAGTTTCCGACTACTCTGAAGTCAAGCTGGATCGATGAATCGGCAGTTTTCAGTCCGAGTTTGAATCCGGGGAGGATTACTTGGTTCATCATGGGATATTCCTGACCGACGATCATTCCCACTTTCAAATCGGGATTTGCATGTTCGAGGTCTCCCTTGGTTATAAGTCCGCCGAAATAGCCGGCAAGGTATCCCTGTTCCATCTGGTTATAAAGCAGTGTATGAATGGCTTCATTGCCCTCGAGGTATCCGTCGAGGAGAAGAAATCGCTGGTCCGGATGATTTTCGGTGAGCTCGTCGCAGATTTCCGGTATAGAGGGGTTGGAAGAGACGATGAGGTCATATTCTCCGGAAGCGGCAAGAGAGGTAAGGGACTCGGGCCATTCAGCCTGATTGAAGCCGCCTTCCACAACATTAACTGAGACCCCTTCTTTTTCTTCTGCCGCCCGCTGTACACCCTCAACCATCTCTTTATAGGTAGGACTGCCCTCGGTTACTCCGGGGACGAATACGGCAATATCGAAATTCTCCTGCTTTGTATCGGCTTTTTTTTCCTTTTCACAGGAAATAAGGGTGATAAGCATCAGAATAACAAATCCGGTTAACAGTATATTGAGCGTTTTCTTCATCGAAAGACCTCCTGTGATATCGGAATCTATCCTATCGGTTTCTAAGGGATTCGAAAAGTAGGTACTGTTGACCTGGCATCCCTTTCATGGTACCGTAATTTATCCCTCGAGAATCAAGGTGTACGCATGAGCTTTTCAAAACCCGCATCCCTCGGGATACTCGCATGTCCGGGTGCCGAGCAGTTTACCGAAGAGATGCTTGCGTATTTAAAGAACTATTATATGAAAACCTACCGGAAAAAGGCGGATATCCTTTCCGAGCGCTATGGTACGAGTCAGGAAGAAATTATCCGTCAAATGAATCTCGCCGATGATCTGCGGATGAAGCGTCACCACAACGGGCCGGTGGAAGAGATTCGTCTTCCTGCATTTCGAATTCCGGCACGATATACCTGTTTTGCCAATGGAGAATTCAAGACCGAAATCCTTTCCTCGGTCAGGGGAATGGATGTCTTTATTGTTCAAGACGTGGAGAATCATTATCCGCAGGAATTTTATAACTCTGATACGAAATATTCGCTGTCGGTAAACGACAATATCTTTCTCCTTTTTGTAACCATCGATGCGGTACAGCAGGCCGGAGCCAATAGTATCACCCTTGTTCTTCCTACCTATCCCTATTCCCGGCAGCACCGGAAAAAGGGCCGGGAAGGCCTGACCGCTTCTCGTTTCGGGCAGATCGTTGAATATCTAGGAGTCTCCCGGCTGATAACCCTGGATATTCATTCGAAAGAGATCGAGAACAGCTTCAACCGGCTGCGCTTGGAAAACCTTCATGCCTCTTATCAGGTGCTTCGGAAGCTCAGCGCCTTAATTGATGTGAAGAATGAAGAGCTGGTAGTGGTCTCTCCGGATACCGGAGCGATCGACCGCAACAAGTATTATGCAGGCAGTCTCAAAAAGCCTCTTGCCCTTATTTACAAGGAACGGGATTACTCGAAGGTTTCCAATAGTGCGACCGACAGCAATATTACCCAGATGCGGCTTCTCGGAGATGTTGAAGGAAAGACGGTCTTTATGGCCGATGATTTATTGGGTACCGGGGGAACACTACTGAAGGCCATGCAATACCTCACCGAGGAGCGTGGGGCCAAACGAATCATCGCCTCCATCAGCCTGCCGTTTTTTACCGGTGATGCCCGGGAGAAATTCGAAGAGGCTTATCAGCAGGGTTTCTTCTACCGCATCATCGGAACGAATGCAATCTATCACGACGAAGATCTGCTGGACAGGGAGTGGTATGTAAGTGCGAATATCTCGAACCTTTTTGCCAAGGTCATTGCCCGGCTTCATCACGATGCCAGCCTCAGCGCTCTTCTCGACAACAGCAAGATTATTCAGAAGATGTTGAAAAAGGGTGACGACTGATACTCCCCGCGAAGTATTTTTTTCTCTTGATATAGGAACATCTTCCCTCAAGGGTGCGTTCATCGACCGGGAAGGGGCAATGTATGCCTTTGCCCGCCGCCCGCTTCCGGTCTGGGATGAGCGCCTTCTGCGCCGCTGGCCGCCGGAAACCTGGATCGACAGCCTGACAGCCCTCTACAGGGATTTGAACGAAGATGCTGATGAATCTCTGCGTCTTGCCGGGGTGATTGTCAGTGGAAATGGTCCTACCGTCATTTCTGTCGATAGAGAGGGGCAGCCTGTGGCGCCGGCACTCCTCTGGTTCGACGAGAATGTTCAGCCGGTGGAAGGGAACCCCTCGTTTTTCCTGCCGAAGATTTCCTGGTTCAGGGACCAGTATCCCGAGTTGTATGAGCGAACCCGCTGGTTTCTCGGCTGCCCGGAGTATCTTGCCTATGTGCTTACCGGTACGGCAACGGTATTTGTGCCGAACGAAGCCTTTCGCCGATATATATGGGATGAACAGCAGGTCCTGAGCTATCGGATCGACTCGGAAAAGCTGCCGCCTCCTGTCGGACCCGGGCAGAGAATTGGAAGAATCGGCAGGCATGGAGCGGCGAGAACAGGTCTGCCGGAAGAGCTTGCCGTATACAGCGGGAGCACGGATTTTCTTGTCTCCCTGTTAGGGACCGGCGCGGTTCGTCCGGGGCGGATCTGTGACCGGGCCGGTTCCTCGGAGGGACTGAATTACTGCTCTTCAGAGTTTGTTCAAAATGCATCTATCCGGACTCTCCCGCACATAATCCCCGGATGCTACAATGTGGCCGCTGTTCTTCCTGCCACGGGACGGCTCTTTGAATGGTTCCGGCGGAACACCGGTCAGACCGAAAGAAGCTACAAAGAAATCATGGAAGAGATCCTTTCCATTCCCTTTTCCCGGCAGCTTCCGGTCTTTTTCCCGTCGTACCGCCGATCTCATCCCTGGGACTTCAATCAGGCGGTTTTCCTCGGCCTCAAAGAAAAACACGGAAGATCAGATTTGGGACGTGCATTGGTTCTGTCGATTGCCTTTACCGTGCGGCATGCCCTTGGTTTTTTGGAGGAGCAGGTCGGATCGATCGAAGAAATCGTTCTCTCCGGAGGACAGGGGAAAAACGAATACTGGAATCGGATGAAGGCCGATGCAACAGGGAAAAGGCTGCTCGTTCCACGTATTCTGGATGCGGAACTGGTGGGGAATCTGGTTTGCACGCTTCAACAAGAGGGTGAGTACGGTGATCTTGCCGAGGCCTCCGAGGCTCTGGTAAAGGTCGAACGGGTCTACGAACCCGATTCTGCACAACGATTAATGTATGAGGATGCCTATCGAAGTTATCAGAAAACCTATTCTGAATTTGAGGACGCTCTTCACCTGATGGGTTTTTCCTTTTAACCGTTCCCCGCCTACAGAAGCTATTCGCGGAACAGAGAGAGCAGGCCGGACCATTGCCTGAGATTTCTGCGCAGCCCGGCATGATTCGGAACCCAACGCTCTACCTCAGCCCAGAAGATCGGAGAATGATCCTGCCGGCGCTGGTGTGCTAGCTCGTGGACCACGATGTATTCCATGAGTTCAACAGGAAGCATTACCGCCCTCCAGTTTACCGAAATATTTCCCAGGCCCGATGAGCTTCCCCAGCGGTTTTTCTGATTGCGGAGATAGAGCTTCTTGTAGTGAATCCCCATAGCTGAGGCCCATTCCCGTGCAGCGGCCCCGATTTCTTTTCCGGCGGTTCTTCGAAGCCATCCTTCGATGGCTTTCCCAGGTGCTTTTCCGTCGTTTCCTAGACTAAGGATGCCGGATTCTTTCTCCAACCGGAAGCTGCTTTTTCCCGGTCTCTGGTGGATCCGTATTTCGTAGACCTGTCCCCTATAAACGACGCGCCGCTCGGGGTGGAAATCGCTGATTACCGAGTGGATCCGTTGTTGATGCCGCGTAATCCAGGCTGCCTTTTGCCGGAGGAAGCTTTCTATACGGGTTACGGGGGTTCCTGTCGGGGCGGAAACAAGCAGCTCTCCGGACCGGCCGATCCGCAGGTTAATGTGTTTTTGCCCTTTTCTGAGGGTGAGGGTATATTCGAGGTTTCCCGCGCGAAGGTTGCTGGTTCGATGCGCCATGGTCAATCCTGGTCGTTCATGTTTTGTTCCAGATAACTCTGAAAATGTTTTCGCACCCGTTGCCGGGTGTCTTCAATCGTTTTGAGCAGTTGTTCCTCTTGGGCCTGCCTGCCAATGACCATCCGTGCCATGATCTTGAGCTGCGGCTGGGAGGTTGGAAGGCTGTGTTTCTGGAGATCGTCGCGAATTTGCAGCAGATGTTCAAGTCTTCGCAGGAATTGATAGTCGTTGGCAAGGTCGGCTGCGGTTTTTGAAGAGATAATCTCTGCAGTAGGAAGCAGGGAGAGGGCATGCAGAGTGTTGCCGCTGAAGATCTCCGGCCGCAGGGCAATGTGCTGCAGCTGCAGGCCCTGCACCAGAAACTCGATGTCCCGGATTCCCCCCTCTCCCTCTTTGATATTCCATCCGGTGCCGGTCCGGCTCGAATTCTGCTGGATAGACCGGCTCCTGAGGCGGTTGATACAGGAGCGGATCTCTTCAGGGTCCCAACTGCGGTTCAACAATCGGTGAAGTCTCCCGAGCAGCCGGTATCCAAGTTCTTTATTGCCTGCTACCGGATCGAGTTTGAGGAGCGCCTGAAACTCCCAGAGTGCGGCGGTGCTGTGGTAGTATTCCTCGAGCCGCCGGCTGTCCACCGCCGTGAGCCCTGCTGTTCCGTAAGGTCTCAGCCGCAAATCCACACGGTAGGCGTGGCCCTCGGTGGTGTGTGTCGAAAGATCGTGAACCAAGTGTTCCATCACGCGTTGGAAGAGTTTGTTCTCTTCTTCGCTCCCCCCGTCCTCGTATACACCGAGGAGGTCCACATCGGAGCTGTAGTTCAGCTCTTTGCCGCCGAGTTTTCCAAAGGCGAAAATACAAAACCTGCCGCGGGCTTCCGGGGATACCGAGAGATCGTCGAAGATACCCTGAAGAGCTCCGTCGATAATTGCCGAAGCCAGATGAGAAAGTTCGGCGGTAATATCCCGGAGGGGTACCTTCAGACAGAGATCCCGGGTCCCGATCCGTAAAAGCTCCCGTTTTCGGAATATTCGAAGCTGTTCGAGCCGTTCGTCTCTGTCGTCGCTTTCAAGAAGCAGTATCTGCAGGTCCTTACGGATTTCCTTTCCGCTGCGCAGCTTCTGGAGGCGGCCGGGCCGGGAGAGCCATTCGAGAAATTCCGGATGGGCCGACAAACCGTCGGAAAGAAACTGGCTGGCCGAAAAAATTTCCAACAGAATACTCAACCGCCGAGGCTGGCCCAAAAGCTCCTGGATGTGGCCGTCCGGGTCTCTCATCCCCGACAGGTAGTGTTCCCAATTGTTCAGGGCGGTGTCGGGATCGGGGCTTTCGCTGAGGTTTTGTCTTGCCAGGACGGCCAGTCGAGCGAAATCAACGGTGTTGTGAAGCCGGGAGGCCATAGTCTTAAAGTTTCTATAAGCCAGGGCTGGGTCGAGAAAGCCGGTTTCCTCTAATATTGAGTTTCTTAGTTCTTCAGGCAGTGTGTCGGAGAGAACGATATCGGCCGCATTGGCTACGGGGGGGCCGGGGATACTGTCCCGGCCGAGATGACGTTCAACAAAGGCGCGGATAGAGGCCGTGTAGCTCTCGAAGTCCAGGTGCAAATGCTCTTTGGCGCTGAGGTCGCCGGTACGGGTGTATTTACATCGCCGGGCGAGATGGCGGTATTCTTCGGAATCCTCCGCCGGAAGATAGAGGTCCTGCGCATTTCCCCGGAGCATGCGGAGTGAATTAACCAATCGCCGAAAGAAGTGATAGGCCTGGATCAAGAGTTCGGCTTCCGTGCGGGTAAGAAGTTCGGTCTTCACCAGGCCCTCGAGGGCCCGGTGAAGGCGGGGTGTTCGCAGTCCCTTGTGTTCCTTTCCGTGGGTGACTTGTAAAATCTGGACGGTATACTCGAGGTCAACCATAGCTCCGGGAGAGAATTTCGCATTCAACCGGGAACTTCCGGCTAGTTCGTCCAGTTGTTTTTTCCGTAAAGCGCGAAGCTCCGGCAGAGAGATGCTGTCGCTGGCATAGATGATCTCGTCTCTGAGCGACTCGATCCGTTTTCCCAGTTCCTGGTTCCCCGCTATCGAACGCAGGCGTACCAGAGCGAGGCGTTCGTAGCTGTGGGCGGGTCCTCCCTTTTCGTAGTATTGGGAAAAGCGGCTCAGGCTCGAGGCCAGGGGCCCTGAATTGCCATAGGGGCGGAGCCGCAGGTCGACCTGAAAAATGCCTTCCCGTTTGGCGTGGATACTGCCGGTGATCTCCCGGAAGAGTTTTTCGAAAAACTCGGAGTTGTTGATTTTCTTGCTGCCGTCGGTATTGCCGTCGTCGTCATAGACGCAGATCAGTTCGATATCCGAGGCGTATCCGAGTGCCGCCCCCCCGAGCTTGCCCAGACCGAGAATGCTGAAACCCGCTTCGAGCCCGGCAACCGTTACCGGCCGGCCGTAGCGCCGGGTCAGCTCTTCCCACCAGATATCGGCGGCCCTTCCGATTACCACTTCGGCAAGCCGGCTCAGGCGTTCGCTCAAAAAGCGGAAATCCCGCTCGGCCACCAAAATATGGTCAAGATCGATAAGATATATCTCCCGGTCCTTGAAGTCATTGAGCCGTTTGACCGATTCTTCGGTAGAATCGGCTTCTTCGAGGCTTTCATCCAAAATGTCTTCCAGTTCATCCTGATGATGGCTGAACTCTGTGTTTGCCACGTGGCTTTTCAGCATGGGAAGAATGTTCTCGTACTGCAGGCGGATAAAATCTTCCCAGAGAAAGTCACTGGCGCCCAGAAGCCGGGCTAGGTCGCCGAGAATTCGCGGTTCTGAAAGGAATTCCTGCCATTTGCCTTCGCCCGGAAGCCGGAGAAGTGAATCGGAGAGCTGTTCGAAGCGGATCAGAGCGTTGTACGGGTCGGGAGCGCTTCCGAGGAAAAAAGTAAACTGCTTGGTAAAGAGAATCGATACGGTGATGTGGGAAAGGGTGCTTTCTTCGTGTACGGGTTTTCCTGAATCATCGAGAAACTCGATTGTATCGACGATCCGCCCCCCGATGGTGTTGATGTCGATATGTTCGATGGAGACACGGTGGAGGGCCAGGGTGTTTGTCAGAGCATAGAGGAAAAAGGGGGTATCTTCGGATGTTACCGTCAGGCGGGTTACCTGTTCCGCATTTTCGTCGATGTCTATCTGTATAGGCAGAAGGGCGTGCCTCGTATCCACCGGACGTCTTTGAAGAGCATCGGCTACATATTCATTGATTCTTCTGCGAGCGGTAACAATCGAGTTTTCATCTCCGTCTTCCATGAGCTGAAGGATTTCCGATAGTTTCCCTTCGAGGTTTTCCCGCCATTGTTGAAAGGGAAGCTCGCTTTCAATTCTTCCGCCGAAGCGGTCGATGATTCTTCTGCGGTTTGCCGGTTCGGTCTTGTCTGTCTTCGAGGTGCCCGTACGTCTTGCGGGGGTCGGACCTCTGGAGCTGCGCCGGCCGGGGGCGGAGGCGGTTTCGGAATAGACAGGCTGGGCTCTGGAGTAGGTAAAGGCCTGGCCCGTCTGGATGTTGAAGCAGGTGGATCCGAGCACCCCGCAGAGGGCGGAAAATTCCCCGGGATAGTCGAAGGCCAGAACGGTAATCTCGGCCTTGTTCTCATCTCCCCGTTCGATCAGTATCCGAAACGGCTGGTCGGAAGTGAGTTCGTAAAGACTGCGCAGATGAGTCACCTGCATATCGAAGGGGATTGTTTGAAAATAGCGCGGGGTAAGCCGCTGAATGTGCCGGCTGATGAACTCTCGGGGGAGCTCAGGACAGGCCGCTTTGAGCTGTTCTACCAGAGGACCTGAATCCATTCCGTTAATTTTCCACGATTTCATCGAAAAGTAAAGAGCAAGAGTGCTTGACACATCGATCTGCTTTCGATAAATTAACCAACACTTTCTACGCCCTTGTAGCTCAGTCGGTAGAGCACCTCCATGGTAAGGAGGGGGTCACCGGTTCAAGTCCGGTCGAGGGCTTATCGACGTTGACACGAATGATCAATTCTCGATATTATAGGAAGTTGTTGCGGGGGAAGGAGCTCACATGGCAAAACAGAAGAAAAAGGCTGTTGAATTAGTGGCGCTACAGTGTACGGAATGTAACCGCCGGAATTATACAACGAAGAAGAATAAGCAGAATCTCCAGGGAAAGCTGGAGCTCAAGAAGTATTGCCGCTTCGATCGTCGGCATACCCTGCACAGGGAAACAAAAGTGAAATAAGCACAGGCCAGTAGCTCGAATGGCTAGAGCGCCGGTCTCCAAAACCGGATGTTGCAGGTTCGAGTCCTGCCTGGCCTGCTTTTTCTTGAGGAGAATCCCATGCGGAGAATTATACAATTTTTCAAGGACAGTTTCGCCGAATTAAAAAAGGTGGTCTGGCCGAGCCGTGAAGAGGTGGCTTCTTCTACCAAGGTTGTTTTGGTATCCATCATAATTTTTGCGGTGGTTCTTGGGCTCGTCGATTTTCTCCTACTCCTCGGAGTAGATGCGATCTTCTAATAGGTTAATAGGTAAACGGTAAAAACAGGAAGCGAATGGCTAAAGGCTGGTATGTCCTTCATACCTATTCAGGGTATGAAAACAAAGTAGAGAAGCATATACGAAAACTCATGGAGAACGAGCTCTCGGAGATCATCTTTGATGTTAAGGTGCCCGCCGAAGAGGTTGTTGAAGTAAAAGAGGGGAAGAAAAAGATATCTTCCAAAAAGTTTCTTCCCGGCTATATCCTGTTGGAGATGGACCTCTCCGACCGGGAGTGGAAGAACGTGAATGCCCAGCTCAGAAAGATCCAGGGTGTTACCGGTTTTGTAGGAGCATCCAGCGGCACGAAACCTCAGCCCATTGCGGCGGAGGAGGCTCGGGATATTCTGCAGAAATCGGGTGAAATCAAGGCCGATAAGACGCTCAAACCGAAGCAGAGTTTTTCGGTCGGCGAAACGGTCCGTATTATTGACGGGCCATTCGACTCTTTTACTGGTTCAGTAGAGGAAGTGAATCTGGAGAAGGGAAAACTACGGGTCATGGTCGGAATATTCGGCCGATCGACGCCGGTGGAAGTGGACTTTCTCCAGGTGGAAAAAATATAACCGCCGCAATGGCCGGTCTCCGGGAACACCGAAGCCGGTCGGCAGCCTGTTGTCAACAGGAGTTGGGAGCCCGCCTCGAGCGGGCGTATGAACCACGCTGGGAGTAGACTATGGCGAAGAAAAAGATTGCAGCGGTCATTAAATTGCAGGTTCCTGCCCAGAAGGCCACACCGGCACCGCCGGTAGGGCCGGCACTCGGACCGCACGGGGTCAGTGCACCCCAGTTTGTGCAGCAGTTTAATGAGCGCACACAGGATGTGGAAGCGGGGCTTCTGGTACCGGTAGTAATTACGGTCTATGCAGACCGCAGTTTTACCTTCATTACCAAAACCCCTCCTGCCGCTGTTCTTATCAAAAAGGCCTGCGGACTCGATACTGCTTCTCCGGAGCCGCATAAGGTAAAGGTAGCAACCCTGCCGAGGAAAAAGCTCCGCGAGATCGCAGAGATCAAGATGCCCGATTTGAACGCAAACGATATAGATGCAGCGATGAAGATCGTTGCCGGTACCGCGCGCAGTATGGGCGTTGAAGTGGAGGCCGAGGCATGAAACGCGGAAAAAAGTACTTGGAAGCTGTCGGAACACTGGACAGAGAAGCACTCCTCGGAATGACCGAGGCGATTGCGAAGGTCAAAGAATTGGCCTTTGCAAAGTTCGACGAAACCGTCGAGGTTGCCGTCAAACTGAATGTTAAGAAAAGTCAGACGGTCCGCGACACCCTGGTTCTGCCGAATCAGTTCGGAGAAGGAAAGAAAATCCTGGTTTTTGCCAAGGATGAAAAGGCAGACGAGGCCCGGGAGGCCGGAGCAACCTATGTAGGAGATACCGACCTGGTAGAGAAGATCAAAGAGGGCTGGGTCGATTTCGATGTTGCTGTGGCCACACCCGATATGATGAAGGAAGTCGGGAAGCTCGGCCCCATTCTCGGCCGGCGGGGGTTGATGCCGAATCCGAAAACCCAGACCGTTACCTTCGAAATCAAGGAAGCTCTCGCAGAGCTCCAGAAGGGTCGCGTAGAGTTTCGAAGCGATAAAACCGGTGTCGTGCATTTGGCTGTTGGAAAGGTCTCCATGGAAGCCGACCAGATCCGTGAAAATGCGCAAGCCTTTGTCGATGAGGTGATGAAGAAAAAGCCTACAGACATAAAGGGTGATTTCGTGAAATCGGTTAGTATTTCCTCCACCATGGGGCCGGGAATCAAGATCGATCTAAAGCGTAATGGAGACGGAGAGCAGTAATCATGGAAAAAACGCAAAAGATACAACAGTACAAGGTTGATGCGATAAATGCGCTGAAAGATCGCTTCGGAGAGGTGAAGGATTTCATTTTTACCGACTATCGCGGGCTGAGCGTTGATCAGATCACCGAACTCCGGAACAAGCTTCGGGAGCAGAACGCTGAATACCGGGTAGTGAAGAACCAGTTCGCCAAGCTTGCCTTCCACGATATGGATTTCGAGGGAGTGGATGATTTTCTCGTCGGGCCCACGGCCCTTGCCCTGTCACGGGATGAATCCGGCCCGGTTGCAAAAACCATTATCGAATTCGGGAAAGAGACGAGTATTGAGGTGAAAGGCGGTATCATCGACGGGATTATTTTCGACGAAAAGCAGGTCGAAGAATTCTCGAAGCTTCCGACGAAGGATGAACTGATCGCCAAACTTATGAGTGCAATGAACGGTCCTGCACAGAATATGGCCATGGTGCTCAATGGAGTAGTAACCAAGCTGGCACGAACACTGCAGGCAGTGGCCGATCAGAAGGAGCAGCAGTAGATCTGCTGTATCGGTGCTGCCCCTTCGCGGAAGGCTGCAGTACATCGAATATATGTATTTTACACGGCGTTAGTCTTCGTATCGTGTTCCATGCTATCGTCGTGAAAGAATAAAGGAGAAGGTAATATGGCAACACTGTCAAAAGAAGAAATTCTTGAAGCAATTGCAAACATGACGGTCCTTGAGGTTTCCGAACTGGTCAAGGACATGGAAGAAAAATTCGGCGTTACCGCTGCTGCTCCTGTTGCAGCAGCCGGTGGAGCAGCAGCCGCTGCAGCCGGCGGAGAAGCCGCCGGAGAAGCCGAGGAACAAAGTGAGTTCGACGTTATTCTCAAGAGCTTCGACGACGGGAAAAAGATTCCCGTCATCAAAGAGGTGCGGGCTGCAACCGGTCTCGGTCTGAAAGAAGCCAAAGAGGTTGTCGAAGAGGGTGGAAAGGCCATAAAAGAAGGTGTTTCCAAGGAAGAAGCGAACAGTATCAAAGAAAAGCTCGAGGCTGCCGGAGCGGCGGTCGAACTGCGCTGAGATTTTTTCTGTTCGCGCAATACGAATTAATGCTCGTAATACCGCCGGGTGGGCGAAGTCTGCCCTGGCGGTTCTTCTGTCTTGAAGACTACCGGGGGTGTGAATGAAATTTTCCAGTGAAACAAAAATCGATCGGACCTATATTGGAACACAGTACGAGACTGTTATGGATCTTCCAAGCCTTATCGAGATCCAGTTGTCCTCGTACGAGCGGTTTCTCCAGAAGGATACTCTCCTGGCCGGAGAACCTCTGAAAAACAGTGGTTTGGAAGAGGCCTTTCAGAGCGTGTTCCCCATTGAAAGTCCGAACGGGGATATGATTCTGGAATACGATCACTATACACTCGACTTCGGGGGAGTCAAATTCAGCGAAGCCGAATGTAAACAGAAGGGGCTTACCTTTTCGGTTCCTATCAAGGCCCGGATCAATCTGATTTTTCAGCAAACCGGAGAAATCCGTCAGAAAGACATCTATATGGGCGACATGCCTCTGATGACCGACCGGGGTACCTTTATAGTAAACGGTGCTGAACGGGTCGTTGTAAGTCAGATACATCGTTCGCCGGGGGTTATTTTTTCACACGAGAAGGGGGTGTATTCCTCCAGAATTATTCCCTACCGCGGATCGTGGCTCGAGTTCGAGATCGATCAGAAGCGGGAACTCATCTATGCAAAAATCGATCGGAAGAAGCGGATTCTTGGAACCCTGCTGCTCCGCGCCCTTGGTTATGACAGTAGAGAAAAAATAATCGGCCTTTTTTACAAGATAGAAAAACTGATTGTTAGTGAAGATCGTTCCCAGCAGGACGAGATAGTCGGACGGGAACTGGCCAAGGCGGTCTACGTCGAAGACGAAGAAACCGGTGAACAGAAAAAGCTCTATCAGGCCGGGGTAAAGATTCATCCCCACGAGATCGATGAGCTTATCCATTCCGGCGTGAAGGAAATCGATGTTATCGATTATGATACCGAGGACTCGATCAATTCGACGATTATCCTCAACTGTTTCGAACGGGAAGAGGTGAAATTCACTAAGGATGATCCCGATCGTGACGAACCGACCAAAGAAGAAGCTCTAGCGGCGGTCTACCAGGTTTTGATGCCCGGCGAACCGATCACCGTAGAGAACGCGGAAAAGGATCTGCAGTCTATGTTTTTTTCCGTTCGCCGCTACGATTTGGGCAAGGTCGGACGGTATAAACTCAACAAGAAATTCAATTACGACAATCCCATCGAAGAGCACACCCTCATAAACGAGGACATCATCAATACAATGCGCTACCTTATTCAGGTCTATGTAGGGGTTGTTAATGTTGATGATATCGATCACCTGGGTAACCGGCGGGTCCGCTCAGTGGGTGAGCTCATGGCGAACCAGCTGAAGACGGCATTTGCCAGAATGGAGCGGATAGCCAAGGAACGGATGTCCCTCAAGGAAACAGACACGATCAAGCCTCAGGACCTGATTTCCATCAAACCGATTACCGCCGCCATTAAGGAGTTCTTTGGTTCGAGTCAGCTCTCCCAGTTTATGGATCAGGTCAATCCCCTGGCTGAACTCACCCATAAACGCCGACTCAACGCTCTCGGACCGGGAGGCCTCTCCCGGGACCGGGCGGGATTCGAAGTTCGAGATGTTCATTACACTCATTACGGGCGCATGTGTCCTATCGAAACCCCTGAAGGGCCGAACATCGGTCTGATCGTTTCGCTGGCAAACTACACCAAGGTCAATGAATACGGTTTTCTCGAAACCCCCTACCGTTTAGTAGATAAGGGAAGGGCTTCCCGGCAGATAGAGTATCTATCGGCCATGGATGAGGAGAGACATTATATTGCTCAGGCGAACGCGCCGATCGATAAAAAGGGTGATTTTCAGGCCGATCTGATCTCCGTACGGAAGGCCGGAGACTATTCTACTCAGCCGCCGGAAAAGATCGAGTACATGGACGTTTCTCCCAAGCAGATTATTTCTGTTTCATCTTCGTTGATCCCGTTTCTCGAACACGACGATGCCAACCGTGCCCTGATGGGTTCCAATATGCAGCGTCAGGCCGTGCCTCTGCTTTTTCCCGAGCCCCCGCGGGTCGGTACGGGGATGGAGGACAAGTGTGCTTACGATTCAGGAGTGCTGGTAAAGGCTCGAAGGGCGGGGACTGTAACGGCGGTCAATGCCGGCAGAGTACTCATACAGCCCGATGATGCGTCCGGAGAAGAAGATGTAGACGACTACCCCCTGATCAAGTACCAGCGAACCAACCAGGACACCTGTTATACCCAGAAACCGGTTGTCGAGCTTGGACAGAAAATCAAGGCCGGGGATGTTCTGGCCGACGGTCCGGCCACCTTCGACGGAGAACTCGCCCTCGGGCGGAACGTGATGGTAGGCTTTCTGCCGTGGAACGGCTACAACTATGAAGATGCAATTCTCATCTCCGAACGAGTGGTGAAAGAGGACCTGTTTACATCGATCCATATCAAGGAGTTCAATGTCGAGGTCCGGGAAACCAAACTCGGTCCCGAGAAGATAAGCCGCGATATCCCGAATACCAATGAAAAGGCAGTGGATCAACTCGATGAAGAGGGCGTGATCAGAGTCGGAGCCAAGGTGAAATCCGGTTACATTCTGGTCGGAAAGGTTACCCCGAAATCGGAGACCGAAACTACGCCCGAGTTCAAGCTGCTCAATTCGATCTTCGGCGAAAAGGCCAAAGAGGTCAGGGACACCTCGCTGCGCGTTCCTCACGGGGTAGAGGGAACGGTCATCGACATCCAACGGCTCAAGCGCTCGGATGGAGACGACCTGAATCCCGGCGTGGAAGAAGTCGTCAAGGTTTTGGTCGCCACCAAGCGGAAGCTTCAGGAGGGCGACAAGATGGCCGGACGGCACGGAAACAAGGGAGTCGTTGCCAGGATTCTTCCCGAAGAGGACATGCCGTACATGACAGACGGTACGCCTCTCGATCTGTGTTTGAATCCCCTGGGAGTTCCCTCCCGTATGAACCTCGGGCAGATCCTCGAAACCGAACTCGGCTGGGCAGGACTGGCTTTGAACGAGTGGTATGCCACGCCGGTGTTCCAGTCTGCCAGCAACGAGATGATAGAAGAGAAACTCCGGAATGCGGGGCTGCCGACGAGCTCGAAGACGATCCTTTACGACGGTATGACCGGAGAGGCATTCGAAAACGAAGTGACTGTAGGCGTGATGTATATCCTCAAACTCCACCATCTGGTGGACGACAAGATGCATTCCCGTTCCACCGGACCTTATTCCCTGGTTACTCAGCAGCCTCTGGGCGGAAAAGCCCAGTTCGGCGGCCAGCGGCTCGGAGAGATGGAGGTCTGGGCACTGGAAGCCTACGGTGCGGCGAATACGCTGCAGGAGTTGTTAACTATTAAATCGGACGATATGAACGGTCGAGCAAAGATTTACGAGAGCATTGTGAAAGGAGAACCTTCAACATCAGCGGGGATTCCCGAATCCTTCAACGTGCTCATGCAGGAGCTGCGGGGTCTTGCCCTCGACCTGTCAATTTATGATTCGAAAGGACGTCAGGTTCCGCTTACTGAGCGGGATGAAGAACTGATTAATCGGCAAGGAAGTAATTTCTAGGAGGTCCCGGTGATGAGAGATATCCAGGATTTTGACAGTATAATGATAAAGCTCGCCTCTCCGGAGAAGATCCGGGCCTGGAGTTACGGAGAGGTAAAGAAACCGGAGACCATCAACTATCGTACCCTCAGGCCCGAGCGGGACGGACTCTTTTGTGAACGGATCTTCGGAACCACCAAGGAGTGGGAGTGTTATTGCGGAAAGTTTAAATCGATTCGGTATAAAGGTGTTATTTGTGACCGCTGCGGAGTCGAGGTAACCCATTTCAAGGTTCGGCGTGAGCGGATGGGGCATATCGAGCTTGCCTCTCCGGTTTCTCACATCTGGTATTACCGCTCGGTTCCCTCGAGAATGGGCCTCCTTCTCGATCTGCCGATAGCTTCTCTGCGCTCGATACTCTATTACGAGAAGTATATCGTGATCGATCCAGGCGATACGGACCTCAAAAAGATGGAACTCCTCTCGGAAGAGGAATACATGGAAGCGAGGGAACGCTTCGGCATGTCTTTTACCGCCGGCATCGGAGCTGAGGCGGTGCGAACCCTCCTCGAAGGTCTGGATCTGGACGCTCTCTCCAGCGAGCTGCGCCAGAAGATGGTGGAAAAGGGACCGAAAGCGGATAAACGTCTCCTGAAGCGGATAGAGATAGTCGAAAACTTTCAGGAATCGGGAAATCGTCCGGATTGGATGATTCTCGATGTCATCCCGGTTATCCCCCCCGAGCTCAGACCCATGGTTCAGCTCGACGGCGGACGGTTTGCAACCTCCGACTTGAACGATCTTTACAGAAGGGTTATTAACCGGAACAACCGGCTCAAACGGCTCATGTCTCTGAATGCTCCGGACATCATCATTCGGAACGAAAAACGGATGCTGCAGGAGGCGGTGGATGCGCTTTTCGACAACTCCAAGAAAAAACGGGTGGTCAAGGGGGCTTCGAACCGGCCGCTGAAATCCCTTTCGGATATGCTCAAGGGAAAACAGGGCCGTTTCCGGCAGAACCTTCTCGGAAAGCGGGTGGATTATTCCGGGCGTTCGGTAATTGTTGTCGGACCGGAATTGAAACTTCATCAGTGCGGTCTTCCCACGAAGATGGCCCTCGAACTCTTCAAGCCCTTTATCATGAAGAAGCTGGTCGAACGGGATGTGGTTTACAACGTAAAGAAGGCCAAAACCCTGGTGGAACAGGAAACCCCGGAAGTCTTTGCCGTCCTCGATGAGGTAGTGGCCGAGCACCCGGTGCTTTTGAACCGTGCACCCACTCTTCACCGGCTCGGAATCCAGGCTTTCGAGCCTGTTCTGGTCGAGGGAAAGGCCATCAAACTGCATCCTCTGGTTTGCCATGCATACAACGCAGATTTCGACGGAGACCAGATGGCGGTCCACGTGCCTTTGACCCAAGCCGCGCAGATAGAGAGCTGGACCCTGATGCTTTCCTCCAAAAACCTTCTCAACCCTGCCAATGGGAAACCAATTGTGTTTCCTTCCCAGGACATGGTGTTGGGTGTCAACTATCTGACCCGGGCAATGAAGGAAGCCAAGGGCGAAGGTAAATATTTCAGTTCATTCAACGAGGTTTTTATGGCTCTCGACACCAAGAATGTTGCCTATCAGGCCCTGGTAAAGGTGCGAGTCGACGGGAACTGGACAGAAACAACTCCCGGAAGGATTGTTTTCAACGATGAGCTCCCGGATGAGATCGATTTTGTGAATGAATCCCTCGGCGACAAGGAACTGCGCCGGCTCATATCCAGTGTATATCAGGAGTATGGCCCGGATGTTACGGTCCGGATGCTCGATGCGGTAAAGCATCTCGGTTTCCGGTATGCAACTCTCTTTGGAGCTACAATCGGTATGGACGACATCGTAGTACCCGAAGCAAAGGTCGAGATGATGGACAATGCTACCGACCAGGTCAATTCGATCCAGAATCAGTACCTCCAGGGGCATATTACTCAGGAAGAGCGATACAACCGTGTCGTCGAAGTCTGGAGTAAGACCAACGAAGACCTTACGAATTTGATGATGGATAACCTGAAACAAGAGAAAGACGGGTTCAACCCGGTCTACATGATGGCCAATTCCGGTGCCCGGGGAAGCCGAAACCAGATACGTCAGCTCGCGGGAATGCGGGGGTTGATGGCCAAACCTTCCGGTGACATCATCGAGCTGCCGATTCGCTCGAATTTCAAAGAGGGATTGTCGGTAATCGAGTTTTATATTTCCACAAATGGTGCCCGTAAGGGATTGGCCGATACTGCCCTTAAGACGGCGGACGCCGGGTATCTTACCCGCCGGTTGGTCGATATAGCCCAGGACGTGGTGGTCAATGAAGATGACTGCGGTACTATCAACGGTATCGAGATGAAGGCTCTCAAAGACGGCGAGGAGATAGTCGAGGCCCTCTCGGACCGTATTGCAGGCCGTTTTACCCTGGAACAGGTCAAACACCCCATTACCGGCGAAATCATCGTCGATGTGAACGAAGAGATAAACGATGAAACCGCCGTCGAGATCGAAGATGCGGGTATCGAATCCGTGCGGATTAGAACGGTGCTAACCTGTGAGGCAAAACACGGGGTTTGCCGGCGCTGTTACGGCAGAAATTTGGCCTCCAATAGAACAGTGGATATCGGTGAATCTGTCGGTATTGTAGCCGCCCAGTCAATCGGGCAGCCGGGAACCCAGCTTACCATGCGTACTTTCCATATCGGAGGCGCTGCTACGAAGGTAAGCGAGGAAAACAGGACCTACCTCAAGCATCCGGTCTATGTCAATGAAATCAAGGGGAATACCGTCGAGCTTTCGAACGGAGACCGTGTTTTTACCCGAAAGGGCCACCTGCTGGTCAACCGAATTCTCAAGGACATCAAACTGAAAGAGGGTGATGAGCCCCTGGTGGAAGACGGGCAAAAGGTCCTGCAGGACACGCCCATACTCAAGCGTGGGGGGCGGACCACCAAATCATCGGAGATCGCCCTGGTGAAGCTTCTCGAAGACAGGCTTTTGCTGATTTCGCAGGAACAGAAGGTCGAGATCCGCAACGGTGCGGAACTTCAGGTCCACGAAGGAGACATCGTCCGCGCCGAGGAATCACTTGCTATTTTTGACCCCTTTTCAGAACCGATCATTGCCGAGCAAGCGGGAATTATCCGCTTCGAGGACATCATTCACGGGACTACGCTCAAAGAAGAGCTGAACGAGGATACGGGGAATATCGAGAAGAAGATCATGGAGTTTTCCCTCGAAAGCCTGCAGCCAAGACTGATTATGGAAGACGAAGAGGGAAACGAGATCGCGAGTTACTTTCTCCCGGGGGCCGCTTATCTCAATGTGGATGATGGAGACAAGATCAAAGCCGGACGTATTCTGGCGAAGCTGTTGAAAGAAAGTGTTAAAACCCGGGATATCACCGGCGGTCTGCCGAGGGTCGGAGAACTTTTTGAAGCCCGGCATCCCAAGAATAGTGCGGTTCTGGCTCAGGTTTCGGGCACCGTTCATTTCAAGGGGATTTCCAAAGGAAAGCGAGTCATCGTTGTCGAAGACGAGTTCGGAAACGAGTACAAACACCAGGTACCCATGGGCAGGCATCTGCTGGTCCGGGATAACGATCCGGTGGAAGCAAATGAAGAGCTCTGTGATGGACAAAAAGATCCCCATGACGTTCTGGAAATCCTCGGCGAAAACGAGCTCCAGAGTTTTATGGTGAACGAAGTGCAGGAGGTGTACCGGCTCCAGGGTGTAAATATTAATGACAAGCACATTGGAGTAATCATTCGCCAGATGATGCGGAAGGTGGAAATTGTTCAGGTTGGAGATACCAACTTTATTTACGGACAACAGGTAGACAAATACCGCTTCCATGAAGAGAACGAGAAGGTAATCCGCGAGGGCGGTCGTGCGGCGGTAGCAAAGCCGCTGCTCCTCGGAATAACCCGGGCCTCTTTGAATATCGATTCCTTTATTTCCGCGGCATCCTTTCAGGAAACCACAAAGGTGCTTACCAATTCGGCCATAGCCGGAAGCGTGGACAATCTCCGCGGACTGAAAGAGAATGTGATTATCGGGCATTTGATACCGGCCGGAACCGGAATGAAACAGTACAAGCAGATAAAACTGTTCGATGAAAACAAGGAAGATCTCGATGCGCACATGCAGCGAATCCTCGACGCAAAGAAGCGCGAAGAGGAAGAAGCCGCCAAGCAGCCCGTAATCATTCCAATGGAAGAACAGGGAGAAGAGAATACCATTGTTCCCGAAGAGACGGAGGACATGGAAGAAGAAGATTTGAGCTGAAACCTCTTGGGAGGATCGTTCATACTGGAGGGTTCGCAAGGGCCCTGAGCAACAATGAAAACCCGTCCAGCCTCTCTGCAGGGGAGGGTTGACTTTTTTGAGTCGAGTTGATAGATTCGGGTTTCATACGACCGAAACGGAAAGGAACGAACAGAGTATATGCCGACAATCAATCAATTGATTCGGAAGGGACGAAAGAAATCTCATCGGAAAACGGACTCACCGGCGCTGCAGTCTTGTCCGCAAAAACGCGGTGTTTGTACCCGCGTTATGACGGTAACGCCGAAGAAGCCGAATTCAGCACTCAGGAAGGTAGCCCGTGTCCGGCTGTCCAACGGCGTCGAGGTAACTGCCTATATTCCCGGAATCGGACATAATTTGCAGGAGCACTCGGTAGTGCTCATTCGGGGCGGCCGGGTCAAAGACCTTCCCGGTGTTCGCTATCATATCGTTCGCGGGGCGAAAGATACCCTCGGAGTCGACGATCGCCGTACCGGACGGTCGAAATACGGAACCAAGCGTCCAAAGGCTTAGGGTGTAGTTGATATGTCTAGAAAAAAGGTTACCGGAGTAGAGCGAAAGTATATCGATCCGCAATACAGCAGTCCTGTAGTGGGTAAGTTTGTAAGCCGGCTTATGGTGAACGGGAAAAAGGCCACCAGCATCAAGAATGTGTATGGCGCCATGGAGCAGCTGAGCAAAAATGTCAAGGAAGAGCCCCTGCAGGCTTTTTTAAAGGCTATTGAGAATGTGAAACCGGTTGTCGAGGTCAAATCCCGCCGTGTCGGCGGATCGACCTATCAAGTGCCGGTCGAGGTCAGGGAGAGCAGGCGGGAAGCCCTTGCAATGCGCTGGATTATCCAGGCTGCCCGGGCAAAGCGCGGCAAGCCGGTGAGTCAGCTGCTGGCAGCTGAACTTGCAGACGCATTCAATTCAACCGGCACCGCCTTTAAAAAGAAGGAAGATACCCACCGAATGGCCGAGGCCAACAAGGCCTTTGCGCATTATCGATGGTAAACAGTCCCGGTACGGTTCTGAATACACCGCACCGGGATAGACGAAATATCGGGATCATTGCCCATATTGATGCCGGCAAGACAACCGTAAGTGAACGGTTTCTTTTGTATGCAGGCGTTACCAGGGAGCCCGGTGAAGTCCACGATGGTCGGGCGCAGCTCGACTGGATGGACTTGGAAAGAGAGCGGGGGATTACGATAACCTCCGCAGCAACAACGTTTACCTGGCGCGAGACGGGGGTAACGTTGATAGATACGCCTGGGCATGTAGATTTTACTGCCGAGGTAGAACGTTCTTTGAGAGTATTGGATGGAGCAATCGGTGTATTTTGTGCAGTAGCCGGTGTTCAATCACAAAGTGAATCAGTCTGGCGGCAGGCGGATAAGTTCCGGATACCCCGTTTGGTCTATATTAACAAGATAGACAGGGATGGAGCGGATTTTTACTCGGTAATCGACGAGATTGCCTCTCGTCTGCACCCCGGGATTCTGCCGTTGCAAATGCCTGTCGGGTCGGGAAAAGAGTTCCGTGGTGTTGTCGATCTGATTTCCCAGCGTTTTTTTGTCTGGGAGGGTGAGTTCGGTGAAGATATCCGTTCGTCTGAACTGTCGTCTGAATATAAACGGAAGGCATTTGAGAAACGGCGAAATTTAATCGAGCGTCTTGCAGATCATGATGATGGGGTTGCCGAGAGCTTTCTTGCCGATGAAGAGATCGGGCAGGAAGTCCTCACTTCAGTGATTCGTAGATTGACGATAGAAGGAAGGCTCGTTCCCGCTTTCTGCGGCAGCGCATTAAAGAACATGGCTGTTCAGCCGTTGATCGACGGGATAATTGATTTTCTTCCGAGTCCGGAGGAAAGTGTAACCGAACAGGCAGGGATGAAAAACGGAGAGCCGATTTCCGTCAATGTCGCTTGTGATCCGGAAAAAACCTTGTTGGCCTTTGTTTTTAAGGTTCAACAGGACAAGTTCCTTGACAGACTGGCCTATATTCGGGTATATTCCGGTTCCCTGCATACTGGCGATGTTGTAACCGCCGTTTCTGCGGGAAAGCAGGAAAAAATCCTGCGGATTGTTCGAATGCACGCCGACAGGCGTTCCAATCTGAAAGCTGCCACGGCAGGAGATATCGTGGCGGTTTCCGGATTGAAGTATTCGGTGACTGGTGAGACGCTGTGCGGGGCTGAGCCTTGTGTTCAGTTCGAACCACTGCGGTTTGCATCACCGGTTGCCTCAGTTGTTATAGAACCGGCTGGAAAGATCGACGAAGATCGTCTTCGTCATGGTGTTTCCCGCCTCTGTGAAGAGGATCCGAGTGTTACGATCTCCGAGGACGAGGAGAGTGGAAACTTGGTGCTTCAGGGGATGGGAGAGCTTCACCTTGACGTGCTGTATCAACGGCTGGTGCGTGAGTACGGCGTGAAAGCCCGTGTGGGGCAGCCTCAGGTTGCTTACCGCGAATCGGTTTCCGAGTCAGCCTGCGGTGAGGCTCTAATTGATCGGGAACACATGGGAAGCCGCCAATACGCGCATCTGCGGCTTGCGATCTTTCCCGGTGAACGGGATTCCGGCGTTGTCCTGTTGCGGCAGGCCAACGGACCGAAACACCTTCCCGAACCGCTAATCCAGGCGGTGGAAGAGGGTGTCCGTTCCACTGCAGAAGCCGGACCGCTCAGTGGATATCCGGTAATGGATATTCGAGTGGAAATAGCGGATGCAGACTATCGTGAAGGTGTCTCCGATGAGATAGCTTTTCGCATCGCAGCCGCTATGGCATTGAAAAATGGATTGGCTCAAGCCAAACCAATCGTCCTGGAGCCGGTTATGCGGCTCGAAATCGTAACTCCCGAAGAATATTTGGGGGCGATAGTTTCGAATGCTGCAAAAAAGACGGGAAGAATCGAGAGCGTCGAAGACCGGCAGGGTGGTAAGGTGGTACAGGCCTATGTCCCCCTCAGGCTGCTTTTTGGTTACAGCAGCGAGTTGCGGTCCATAAGTCAAGGGCGTGCTGGCCTTACCATTCAATTTTCTCGATACGAACGCTTTGCGGGTAATTAGTATCGGCTGCTCGACGGCCGGTCTTGTATATGCGACGTGAATCATGATAGATTCTTCGTCACCGCGTAAAAGGTTGTGTCTATTTACATTGCAAGGAGGATGTAATGGCGAAAGCGAAGTTTGAGAGGACAAAACCTCATATTAACGTCGGTACCATCGGGCATGTCGATCACGGGAAGACCACCCTAACAGCAGCCATGACCATGTACAGCGCCAATAAGTATGGGAGTAAGCAGTTGAGCTATGATCAGATAGACAATGCTCCCGAAGAAAAGGCGCGGGGTATCACGATTAATACTCGACACGTTGAGTACGAAACGGACAAACGGCATTATGCTCACGTAGATTGTCCTGGTCACGCCGACTATATCAAGAATATGATTACCGGTGCGGCACAGATGGACGGTTCGGTTCTTGTCGTATCCGCTCCGGATTCGGTAATGCCTCAGACCCGGGAGCATATACTGCTTGCACGCCAGGTGGGTGTTCCGGCGATCGTAGTTTTCCTGAACAAGACAGACCAGGTAGATGATCCTGAGCTGATCGAACTTGTAGAGGAAGAAGTCCGTGAGGTGCTGAACGAATATGAATTCGATGGGGATAATATCCCTATTATCAAGGGTTCCGCTTTTGAGGCGATGGAAAACATCGATGATCCTGAAAAGGTAAAGCCTATCGAAGAGCTTTTTCAGGTTATGGATGAATATTTCCCCGAACCCGAACGGGCAAAAGACAAGGATTTCCTCATGCCGATCGAGGACATTTTCTCCATCCAGGGCCGCGGTACTGTTGTAACAGGTCGTGTTGAACGCGGCATGGTTAAGGTCGGCGAAGAGATCGAAATCGTTGGTATCAAGGATACAAAAAAAACCACCGTTACCGGCGTCGAGATGTTCAACAAGCTTCTTGATCAGGGGGAGGCAGGCGATAACATCGGTGCTCTTCTTCGTGGAGTGGAAAAGAAAGAGGTCGAGCGTGGGCAGGTTCTTGCGAAGCCGGGCTCGATTACTCCGCACAAGAAGTTTAAAGGCAAGATTTATTGTTTGACGAAGGATGAAGGTGGACGGCACAATCCGTTCTTTACCGGATATCGTCCCCAGTTTTACTTTCGGACAACCGATGTCACCGGGACGGTAACTCTGCCGGAAGACAAGCAGATGATAATGCCCGGGGACAATACCGAAATCGAAGTTGAGCTCATAAACTCCATCGCTATGGAGACGGGTCTCCGCTTTGCAATTCGGGAAGGCGGCCGTACCGTCGCAAGCGGTCAGGTCATCGAGATAATCGAATAACGCAGGAAGTGCCCTGTATGGCCGCCGGCCGTGCAGGGCTTCTTATTGGAGGAAGCATGGCGAAAGACAGAATACGGGTCCGGCTTCGGGGCTTTGATGTGGAGCTCATCGATCAAAGCGCACGATCAATTGTTGATACCGTACAGAAAGCCGGTGCCAAGGTATCCGGTCCGGTTCCGTTGCCCACGAGGATCAACAAATACACCGTTTTGCGTTCACCGCACGTCAATAAAAAGGCGCGTGAGCAGTTCGAGATGCGGACCCATAAACGTCTGATCGATATTCTTCAGCCGACATCGGCTGTTATGGATTCCCTGATGCGGCTTGAGCTTCCGGCCGGTGTCGACGTAGAGATAAAGCAGTAGGATGAAACAATGGTCGGATTATTAGGAAAAAAACTGGGCATGACTCAGGTCTTCGACGAGAACGGCCGAGTCACTCCGGTTACCGTCCTGCAGATAGAACCTAATCTAGTAGTCGGTGAACGGACCCGGGATAAGAACGGATATAACTCGGTTATCCTCGGTGCGGAGAAAGGAACGAATATTTCCAAACCGGTGCTTGGGCAGTTCCCGGATGGTACCGAGCCCCGCAAGGAAGTGGTCGAGGTTCGTGACTTCGATGGTGAATACACTGTCGGTGAATCGATCGGTATCGAGTTATTCGACAATATCCGGTATGTGGATGTTGTCGGATTGAGCAAAGGAAAAGGCTATCAGGGTGTTATGAAACGCCATGGCTTCTCGGGTGGAAGAAAAACCCACGGCTCGAAATTTCATAGAGCGAATGGTTCCACCGGATTGGCCGCCTCTCCGTCAAAGGTTTTCAAGGGTACGAAAATGCCCGGGCGGATGGGCCATGACCGGGTTACCATGCAGAACCTTCAGATCGTGCGTGTCGACCAGGAACGCGGGGTTCTGTTCATAAAAGGTTCGGTGCCCGGAGTACGGCAGGGTTTTGTCCTGATCAAGCGTGCGAAGAAAAAGGGATAGAGTATTATGGAAATTACGGTTTTCTCGAAACAGGGTGAATCCCTCCGCACAATTGAGCTCTCCGATCAAGTATTCGGTCGTGAAGTGAACGAAGGTGCCGTTTACGAGGCTGTCAAGAATGAACTGGCCAATGCCCGGGTGGGTACCGCTTCGACGAAAACACGAAGCGAAGTACGCGGAAGCGGCGCAAAGCCGTGGCGACAGAAAGGTACCGGTCGAGCACGCGCAGGACATCGGCGATCTCCCATATGGGTAGGCGGAGGTGTAGCTTTCGGGCCGAAGCCGCGGGATTACAGCTATTCGATACCGAAAAAGGTAAAGCGTTTGGCATTTCGTTCTGTACTGAGTTTGAAAACGGCTGATGAGCGCCTGAAGGTTGTTGAAGATTTTTCAATAGATAGCGGAAAGACAAAGGATCTTATGCTTGTACTCCGCTCCCTCATTGAGCCGGAGAGGACGCTTCTTGTTCTTCAGGAAGATGATCAGATGCTTCGCCGTGCCGGGCGCAACATTCCTTGGCTGCGAATCATGACGTTCAACAGACTGCGGGTTCATGACCTCTTTTACGCGAAGCACGTACTTGTTCAGGAATCTGCAGCCTCCGCTCTCAACGAGTTTTACGATGAAGAGGGACGGAAGAAAAGAGCGGCAGAGAAAACGGAGTCTGAATCATGAATGCGGATCAGGTAATTATTGAACCGGTGGTAACGGAGAAATCCAATATGCTCCGGGAGCAAAACAAATATACGTTCAAGGTCTATAAGGCTGCGAACAAGGTGCAGATAATGCAGGCGCTGAAAGAGCTCTACGATGTCAATCCGGTCGCCTGCCGAACGATAAATGTCAAACCGAAGCCCAAGCGTCAGCGTCTGAGAACTCAAGGCAGAACGGCGTCATGGAAGAAGGCCGTCGTAACCTTGTCTCCCGGTGACTCGATCGACGCTTTCGAGGGCGCATGAGCAATGGGGGAGGAACAGCGTGAGCATTAAGTATTATAAACCGAACACTCCGACGAGAAGATTCGCTTCAACCCTCGGCAATGAAGGTTTGACCAAGAGCAAGCCGAATAAAGCGCATTTGAAGGGAAAGAAACGAACTTCGGCCCGTGATTCCGCCGGACGAATGAGTGTACGCAGAAAGGGCGGAGGTCACAAGCAGCGATACCGTGAAATAGATTTCCGGAGAGAGAATACAGGGATAATCGGTACAGTTCAAACGATCGAATACGATCCCAATCGCTCTGCTAATATAGCACTGGTTGTTTTTCAAAACGGCGACAAACGCTATATTCTCGCTCCGAAGGTCCTTCGTGCAGGCCAGAAGATCCAAAGCGGACCGAAGGCCCCTATTCAGCCGGGTAATGCACTGCCTCTTTCAGCCATACCCGATGGAACACAGGTCCATAATGTGGAATTGCATTACGGAAAGGGTGGGCAGATGGTTCGTTCCGCCGGTTCTTATGCAATAGTACAGGCGCATGAAGGGGACTATGTAACCGTGAGACTCCCTTCAGGAGAGTCGAGAAAGGTTTTTTCCCAGTGCTTCGCCACTATCGGAATCATTGGGAATGAGGATCACATGAATGTCCAGCTCGGCAAAGCCGGGCGGTCACGTTGGCTTGGAAAACGCCCGAAGGTCCGGGGTGTCGTTATGAATCCGATCGACCATCCTCATGGAGGTGGAGAGGGACGTACTTCCGGCGGGCGTCATCCTGTTTCTCCGAGTGGAGTCCCGACTAAGGGATACCGAACCAGGAAGAAAAAGAAATATTCCGACAAGATGATTGTCAAACGTAGAAAGAAATAATAGGAGCGCGGTGTGTCTAGATCGATAAAGAAAGGACCGTTCATCGAAAAGAGTCTCTATAAGAAGGTGCTTGCAGAAAGCAAGTCCGGAGAGAAGAAGATGATCAAAACATATTCCCGGCAATCCACTATTATACCGGAGATGGTCGGCCAGACGATTTCCGTTTATACCGGGAAGACTTGGGTGCCTGTTTATGTCACGGAAAATCTTGTCGGTCATAAACTCGGTGAGTTTGCTCCGACCCGATTGTTTCGGGGACATTCTCGATCAGACGTCAAAGCGACGAAGAAGTAGGTTTCGATATGAATGCGAAGAAAGGTTATCACGCCACCGCAAAATACTTGTTAGCCTCTCCCTTTAAGGTACGGCCTATAGCCGACGAGGTGAGAAGGAAGGCATATCCCGAGGCAATCGCGATCCTCGAGAATCTGCCGAACAAGGGAGCAAAGCTTCTCAAGAAGGTCATAGAGTCAGCTGCGGCTAATGCCCTCTTTCAGAACAAACAGCTTGACGAGGATATGCTTTTTGTTTCAGAGCTGCTTGTAGACGAGGGCCCGCGGATGAAGCGCATGTGGGCCAGAGGACGCGGTCGTCGCGACATCCTGCTAAAGCGGATGTGCCACATATCGGCTGCTGTAGATGAAATTTCGAGCACGGGGGAATAGATGGGACAGAAGGTAAATCCGTACGGTCTGCGGCTTGGTATAAATAAGCAATGGAAATCTCGATGGTATGTAGATCCGCGAGAATACTCCAAGACCCTCCATGAGGACTTGAAGCTCAGAAAGATGATCGATGAGAGTCCTGAAACAAAAACTGCGGATGTGGCCGATGTTGAAATTATCCGCCATCCCCAGAGAATTACCATTGTAATTCATACCGCTCGACCCGGTGTAATTATCGGTGCTAAGGGATCGAATATTGAAAAGATCGGGAGCAGGCTGCAGAAGGTTGCCGGGAAAAAGATTCAGATCAAGATCAAGGAAGTAAAACGCCCGGAAGCGAATGCGCAGGTTGTAGCTCAGAACATAGCTCGTCAGCTAAAATCCCGTTCATCCTTTCGAAGAACCTTGAAAATGGCTGTATCAAACGCCATGAAGACAGGAATCCAGGGAATCAAGGTAAAGGTATCCGGCCGTCTCGGAGGATCGGAGATGTCCCGAACCGAAGAGTACAAGGACGGCAGGATTCCCTTGCATACGTTTCGGGCAAACATTGATTACGGTTTGTCTGTCGCCAAGACGACCTTCGGTACCATTGGAGTGAAGGTGTGGATGTTCCATGGTGAAATCCTCGGCAAAGAAGACAAGGAAGATGCCGGTCTAGTAGTCAAGAAGAAACACGGTAAGGAAAACTAAGGAGTCAACGCCAATGCTCAGTCCTAAGCGAACGAAATACCGAAAACGACAACGAGGATCACTTTCCGGCAAGGCCGGACGTGGGAATACCATTTCCTTCGGCGATTTCGGACTTGTAGCAACTGAGAATAAATGGATAACGAATAGACAGATCGAGGCCGCACGTATTGCTATGACGCGTTACATGAAGCGCGGCGGTAAGGTTTGGATTCGACTGTTTCCCGATATGCCCTATACCAAGAAACCGGCGGAAACCCGGATGGGCAAGGGAAAGGGAGCTCCAGAGTATTGGGTTGCTGTAGTAAAAGCCGGAACCGTTATGTTCGAGATAGCCGGCGTGCCCAGATCGGTAGCACATGAGGCGCTCAGACTGGCCGCCCACAAGCTGCCTATCAAGGCTCGGTTTGCGGCCCGCAGGACAATGGAGTAGAACCATGAAGAATTCATTCAATGATCTGAGTTACGACGAGCTGATAAACAAGCGGGATGAACTGAAGAAGAAGTATCTGGATCTCAGATTCAATATGGTTATCGGCCATATCGACAATCCCCTGGAAAAACGGACGCTTAGGCGGCATATCGCCAGGTTGAATACAAAGATTCATCAGTATGAAATTGCCGCTGCGCAAGAACAGGTCTAGGAGTAGGTTGTGGAAGAGACGAAGAAGAAGGTTCAACGCAAAGAATACAGCGGATACGTAACAAGCGATAAGATGGAAAAGACCATCGTCGTGAAAATTGTAGGAAAAAAGCTCCATAGCTTGTACAAAAAGTACATAAACAGCTCAAAGAAGGTAAAAGCCCACGATGAGAACAACGACGCCAACACCGGCGATTATGTCCGCATCAGGGAAACCAGGCCTCTGAGCAAAGATAAACGTTGGGAGCTGGTTGAAATAGTAGAACGGGCGAAATAATCGTGAGTAGACGTGAAGAGTAGTTGTTGGGGGTGAGTCATGATACAAATGAGCACATACCTGAATGTTGCGGACAACAGCGGAGCGAAGCGTGTTCAGTGCATCAAAGTGCTCGGCGGGTCGAAACGAAAGACCGCCGGGATCGGAGATGTCATCGTGGTCGCAGTTAAGGACGCCATTCCGAATGCTCCGGTAAAGAGGGGAGAAGTGCAGCGCGCTGTTATTGTCCGAACAAATAAGGAGTTCCGCAGGTCCGACGGAACATATATTCGGTTTGATGATAATGCCTGTGTTTTAATTGATTCAGGAAATAATCCCCGGGGAAAACGTATTTTTGGACCGGTTGCGCGGGAACTGCGCGATGCGGATTATATGAAAATAATATCCCTGGCACCGGAAGTACTGTAGGGGGATGCGATGAAACTGAAGGTAAATGATCAGGTGCGAATCATTTCAGGACGTGAAAAAGGGAAAGAAGGCAGGATTCTTCGACTAACTCCGGACCATAAGAGGGTTATTGTTGAAGGATTGAATATGGTCAAGAAAGCCAGAAAGCAGCGCAAACAGGGAGACCAGAGTGGAATAATTGAGATAGAAGCTCCTGTCCATGCATCGAATGTTAAGGTGATCTGCCCGTCCTGCGGTCCTACCCGCCTTGCTTATTCGGAAGAAGCGGGAGAAAAGATTCGTGTCTGCAAGAAATGTGGTGAGGCATTGTAATGGCAGAAAAGAATTATGTACCTAGGTTGAAACGGCTTTACCGTGAAGAAATAGCTCAGGAACTGAAAAACGAGTTCAGCTATGGATCGGTCATGCGGATTCCTTCGATAGAAAAGGTCATAGTCAATGTCGGGGTCGGCGATGCCCTGCAAAACAAGAAATTGTTGGATGCTGCAGCAGAAGAACTGGCATTGATTACTGGACAACGGCCGGTAAAAACGAAAGCAAGGAAGTCCATTGCCGCTTTCAAGGTCCGACAGGGGTATGAAATTGGAGCGAAGGCAACGCTTCGGGGTGATCGAATGTACGAGTTTCTCGATCGTCTGATGAATGTTGCACTTCCACGGGTGCGAGATTTCCGGGGCGTTAATCCGAATGCCTTTGACGGGCATGGAAATTACGCACTTGGAATAACAGAGCAGATTATTTTCCCTGAAATCGATTATGACAAGATTGAGGGAATTCGCGGAATGAATATCGTAATTGTAACGACGGCAGAGACCGATCAGGAGGCCAAGAGCCTGCTGACCAAACTGGGAATGCCTTTCAGGAAATAGTGAGGGGTTTATGGCAAAGAAATCACAGATCGTTAAATCGATGCAGAAACCGAAATACATGACCCGTAAGGTCAACCGCTGCAAGGTTTGCGGAAGGCCCCGTGGTTACATGCGCAAATTCGAAATGTGCAGAATCTGCTTTCGCGATCTCGCAAATAAGGGAATGATCCCCGGCGTAACGAAATCAAGCTGGTAGGGAGAAGGTTATGAGTGTTTCCGACCCTGTAGCAGATATGCTGACAAAAATTCGAAATGCGAGCGAGGCAAATTTCGAGAAGGTGGATATAAGCACCTCGAAACTCAAGCTTGAAATCGTGAAGATTCTCAAGAATGAGGGATTCATCAAGAACTTCAAAAAGATTTCACAAAACGGATTCAATTATATTCGTATCTTTTTGAAATATGATGATACGAATGATCCGATTATCCACGGACTCTCGAAGATTTCCACTCCCGGAAGAAGAGTATATTCCGGGTACAAGAGAATGCCCCGAGTCTATAACGGATTCGGAACCGTCATAATCTCCACCTCTGTCGGAGTAACTACCGGTAGAAAGGCTGTAGAAAAAAAGGTCGGTGGCGAACTAATCTGTTCGGTCTGGTGATAGTACAGGAGTAATGGTATGTCACGTATAGGAATACTACCGATTGAAGTACCAAACGGTGTAACAGTCGACATAGATGAAAAGGCGTATACCGTAACAGTAAAGGGACCGAAGGGTGAGTTGAGCGAAAAATTTCGTCCGGAAGTTTCTATTCTGCAAAGCGACAACGTCATCAGTGTAGAGCGGAACAGCGAGACCAAAAAAGCCCGCGGCTTCCATGGGCTCTACCGGAAGCTTGTTTCTAATATGGTACATGGTGTAAGTCAGGGTTTTCAGATCAGCCTTGTTATAAACGGTGTCGGTTATCGAGCGGAGATGAACAAGGACGTGCTTATACTCAACCTCGGGTTTTCGAATCCGATTGAATTCCCTGTTCCCGATGGCCTGACCATAACATGTGAAGGAACGAACAAGGTGATCGTAGAAGGCGCGGACAAACAGAAGGTAGGCCAGACAGCAGCGGAGATTCGCTCTATCAGGCCGCCGGAGCCGTATAAGGGCAAGGGTGTCAAATACGAGGAAGAGCTGATCAGTCGAAAGATCGGTAAGACCGGCGTAAAGTAGGGTAGCTGAATGAAGCGATTAGAAGAAAAGAAAAGAATGAGGCATGGCCGAAAGCGCCATGTTAGAAAGAAGATCTACGGAACTGCCGAGCGTCCGCGGTTAAGTGTGTTCAAGAGCAACAGTTATATGTATGCTCAGGTTATCAACGATAATGAAGGCACAACCCTTGCATCGATTTCTCATCTCGAGGGTTCGAACCGCTCCATACCGAATACAGTAGAGGGTTCTGCGCAGCTCGGCGAGGCTCTCGGCAAAAAGCTGAAAGAGATGAATATAACGACTGTAGTTTTCGATCGAAACGGCTACCCGTATCATGGGAAGGTGAAATCCTTTGCCGACGGAACGAGGAAAGCAGGAATACAGATCTAGGGGGAAGATGTGGATCATCAGGAACGTGATAACGAAATAATAGAAAAGCTTATACGCCTGAACCGTGTGTCAAAGGTAGTAAAGGGCGGCCGTCGTTTCTCGTTTTCCGCGCTTGTCGTTGTCGGCGATCAGAACGGCAGAGTCGGTTTCGGTTTCGGTAAAGCAAATGATGTAGCCGAAGCGATCCGCAAGAGTGTGGACAAGGGAAAACAAAATATGATTACCGTCCCTCTGAAAAAAAACACCTTGCCGCATGAGATTCTGGGAGAATACAAGAGTGCCCAGGTGCTCATGAGACCCGCTTCTCCCGGTACCGGTGTAATCGCCGGAGGTCCCGTGCGTGCTGTGATGGATGCAGCCGGTATCCATGATGTACTGAGTAAATCTCTCGGATCCGACAACACCCTGAATATAGTGAAGGCGGTATTTAACGGCCTCGAAAATCTCATGGACGCTCGGGTTATCGCAAAAAATCGCGGAAAAACCTTGAGCGAGTTCTGGGGGTAAGTAGATGAAAAAGGTGCGGATAATCCTGAAGCGAAGTACTATTGGCAGCAAACCGAAGCACAGAAGAACAATAGAGGCTCTCGGATTGAAAAAGGTCAACTCGCAGGTCGAACAGGAAGCAAACCCGGCAATAATGGGAATGATAGAGTCGGTTTTGCACCTGGTTGAAGTAGAGGAGTTATAATACCATGAGTGGTTTTGAATTACACGCTCCCAAAGGAGCCAAAAAACGGCATCGACCGATCGGACGCGGTGAAGGTTCCGGTCACGGCGGCACCTCCGGGAAAGGCCATAAGGGACAGAAGGCCCGCTCCGGTGGAAATGTAAGGCTCGGATTCGAAGGTGGTCAGATGCCGCTTTATCGACGGATAGCACGTCGCGGCTTCTCGAACTACCATTTCAAGAATGATTACACAATTGTCAATGTATCCAGTCTCGAGAAGAAGTTCAAAAACGGAGAGGTTGTTGATACCAATGAATTATTCAAACGAGGTATCATCAAAAAAAGCAAAATGCCGGTCAAACTCTTGGGGAACGGAGATCTTTCTCTATCGTTAACAGTAAAACTCGATAAGATTTCTGCATCAGCAAGAAAGAAGGTCGAAGCGGCAGGGGGAACTCTCGAAGTGACCTCTGAACAATCATCGGAATAGCAGAAAGAAACGGGGCAGGAATAAGGTATGGCAAATAATCCGCTGGTAGATATATTCCGAATAAAAGATCTGCGTGACAGAATTCTCTTTACCGTCTTTATGCTGATCATCTTTCGGCTGGGTGCTACCCTTCCGATTCCGGGGATCAATGTGAATGCGCTGAAGGCATACTTCATGGCTCAACAGTCCTCCGGTACCGGCATAGGAGTAACCGATTATCTGAACTTCTTTTCCGGCGGCGCTTTCAAGAATTTTTCCGTTTTTATGCTCGGAATAATGCCCTATATTTCGACGTCGATCATCATGCAGTTACTCATTCTGGTATTTCCGAAACTCAAGCAGATTTCCCAGGAAGAGGGCGGCAGAAAGAAGATACAGCGTCTTACCCGGTATGGAACAGTTCTTGTCTGTATCGTACAGTCCTATGCTGTTACCGTTTATGCAAATCGAATACCCAATGCCTTAACGATGGACCAACTACCGTATACCCTCATAGCTATGCTGACGGTTACGGCCGGTACCATTTTCCTCATGTGGATCGGTGAGCAGATCTCACAGCGTGGTGTGGGAAACGGTATTTCCTTGTTGATTTTTGCGGGTATTGTGGCACGGATGCCGAATGCATTCTATATACTGATACAGCGGGTACAGACTCGGGAATTGAACCCTGTATTTGTAATCGTTGTACTGCTCATGTTTATCGGAGTTGTTGCACTGGTAGTCTATGAACAACAGGGGCAAAGGAAGATACCGGTTCATTACGCAAAACGGGTTGTAGGACGTAAGCTCTATGGAGCACAGAATACCTATATACCATTCAAAATCAATCCTTCGGGAGTTATCCCGGTTATTTTTGCCTCGGCAGTGCTTTCTTTTCCCATGCAGATCGCGGGAAACCTGGGAGCTCGGATTCCCTGGTTATCGGATCTCTCCACATGGTTGAGGCCGACCGGGGCCCCGTATATGATCATATATACATTGCTGATCATCTTTTTCGCTTATTTCTATACTCAGGTTACACTGAATCCCATTGAGATATCAAAGCAGATCAGAGAAAATGGTGGTTCGATACCCGGCATACGATCAGAGAAAATGGAGGAGTATCTGACACGGGTTCTTAACAGGATTATTTTGCCCGGCTCGATATTTCTGGCATTCATCGCTATTATACCGTCGATAATCCAGGCGTTGTTTAACTTTCCGCAAGAGGTAGCCTTTCTTATGGGCGGAACATCTTTATTGATCATGGTAGGTGTCGATCTTGACACGATGTCACAGATAGAGGGGCATCTTCGTATGCACCATCACGAGGGCCTGGTAAAACGAGGGAAGCTGCGTTCTAGGAATTTGTAGAACACGGATAAGGATAAAGAGAGGTTTAAGGAGCAAGCCGATGAAAGTTCGAGCGAGTGTGAAACCGATGTGTGATAAATGCAAGGTGATCCGGCGGCGGGGCGTTGTACGGATCATCTGTGATAATCCGAAACATAAACAGAGGCAGAGGTAGCTGTATATGGCACGAATTGCAGGTGTAGACCTTCCAAACAAACATGTGGATGTGGCGCTGACCTATATTTTTGGGATCGGAAGAACTTCCGCCCGTGAAATTTGCGTAAAAACGGGCGTTGATACCGAAAAAAGAATGAACGATCTCAATCCGGAAGAAATTAATAAACTCAGACAGGTAATCGAGAATGATTACAAGGTAGAAGGTCGGCTTAGATCGGAGGTCTCCCTCAATGTTAAACGGTTGATGGATATCGGTTCCTACCGGGGAATTCGCCACCGAAAGGGCCTACCGGTTCGCGGTCAAAGAACGCGTACAAATTCTCGTACCCGTAAGGGTAAGAAGAAGACGGTAGCAGGAAAGAAGAAGGCCGTGTAGGTCCGCGCTAGGAGGAATATAAAGAATGGCGAAGAAGAGAAAAGAGAAACGAACCGTATACGAAGGGAACGTCTATGTGCAGGCAACCTTTAACAATACAATCGTAACGGTCACAGATAAGAACGGTAATTCCCTTTCATGGGCCAGTGCCGGTTCACTTGGATTTCGGGGTGCTAAGAAATCAACACCCTATGCCGCACAGACTACGGCAGAGACAGCTGCAACTACGGCAATGGATATGGGACTGAGAGAAGTTCATGTTTTCGTCAAGGGACCCGGCATCGGACGAGAATCGGCGATCCGTTCTCTTGGCGGACTCGGGCTGAAGGTGAAATCAATTCACGATGTAACCCCGATTCCGCATAACGGCTGTCGGCCGCGTAAGAGTAGACGGGTATAGGATCAGGAGGCAGGAATGGCGCGATATACTGAATCAAAATGCAGGCTCTGCAGAGCAGAAAATACAAAGCTATATCTGAAGGGAGCTCGATGTTACTCTGACAAGTGCCCGATTAACAAGAAACGAAATAAACCCGGAAAGCATCCGAGATACCGAAGCAGAAAGATGTCCGACTACGGAATACAGCTCAGGGAAAAGCAGAAGGTAAAACGTATGTACGGGATGTTGGAGCGACAGTTTCGGATTTTCTTCGACAAAGCGGATCGTATGCCGGGGAAAACCGGTGATAATCTGATCAGTTTGTTGGAACGTCGGCTTGATAATATTATTTTTCGAATGAGGTTCGCAACTTCAAGAAATCAAGCTAGGCAGATGGTTTCTCACGGACACGTCCTGGTAAACGGGCGGAAGGTAACCATCCCTTCGTATCTTGTGAGAGTGGATGATAAAGTTGAAATTAAAGAGCGAAGCAGAAATCTGCAGATGATAAAAGAGAGTCTTAAAGAATATACAAAATCCGGTGTGGAACCTTGGCTTCAGGTTGATCCAGATAGTGCTCAGGGAAGCATGAAGGCAATACCACGCAGAGCGGAAGTAACAGATCTCGGAGATATCAAAGAGCAGTTGATTGTTGAGCTTTACTCGAAGTAAGAGGGGTTTTCATGGCGCGCAAGAACCTATTAAAAGGATTTAAACGCCCGAAGGGTATAACCTTCGAGCACAGTGAAACAACTCCGAATTATGGTCGGTTTATCGCCTATCCCTTCGAACGAGGCTATGGACACACTATCGGCAACACCCTAAGGCGGGTACTGATTTCATCAATTCAGGGGTATGCAATAACTGCAGTAAGAATTACCACGTACAATGAGGAAGGTACAGCACATGTCCTTTCGAGCGAATTCGAATCCCTTCCGAACGTGGTGGAGGATACTCCGGATATACTGAATAATTTGAAACAGATTCAGCTGTATCTGGATAACGAAAAAGAGGAAAAAACAATTCTCGTTACTTGGGAGGGATCCGGAAAAAAGACCGGGGCCGATCTCGAAGTGGAAAATGATGTAAAGGTAATCAATAAAGACCAAAAGATTGCTACTCTGCAGAATGGGGCGCATATGGATCTTGAGATCCAGGTAAACCTCGGCAGAGGATATGTATCCGCAGAACAAAACGAGAAATATATCGATGTAGTCGGTACTATTCCGCTGGATTCGATTTTTTCTCCGGTTTCAAGGGTTCGATATGATGTGGAGAATACAAGGGTCGGCCAGAGAAATGATTATGATAAACTTTTGCTGGACATCTGGACCGATGGGAGTATAACTCCCGAGGACGCTCTAGCTGAGGCCTCGAAAATCTCTAAGGATCATTTCAGTATATTCATCAATTTTGATGAGAACGAGGTCGTTGGGGATGAAGAGATAGATGAAGAGGAAGAACGTATACGGCAATTGCTTGAAACACCAGTTGAAGAACTTGAATTATCGGTGCGTTCGAGTAACTGTCTGAAAAATGCAAATATTCGAACAATCGGTGATCTGACCAGGAAGACCGAAGAAGAAATCGCAAAGACAAGAAATTTCGGAAAAAAGTCTCTGCAGGAAATCAAGGAAAAGCTTACCGAATGGAACCTGAGCCTGGGTATGACCGACTACAGTGGTCTGAAGAACACCATCAAACTTGGGAAAAGTAAGGAAGAAGAAGAATGAAACACCGAGTAGGCTATAACCGACTTAGCAGAAAAACGAGTCATCGAAAGGCAATGACACGCAATATGATAACTTCTCTTTTTCGATATGAGCGGGTTAAAACAACGAAGGCAAAAGCTCGCGAAATACGGAAAGCCGCTGAAAAATTGATCACCCGGGCGAAAGCAGATTCCGTGCACAACAGGCGTGAAATTGCAAAGAAGGTCTATGATTCAGCCGTAGTAGCGAAATTGTTTACCGATATTGCACCCCGGTATGAAAACCGTCCCGGCGGGTATACAAGAATACTGAAGCTTTCGACGCCGAGAAAGAATGATGCAGCAGAAATGGTACTTTTGGAACTTGTCTCCGAGGAAGAGGAGAAGGACAGCAAAAAACCATCAAAGAAGACAAAAGAAAGTAAATCACAGACAAAAAAGGCAAAACAACCGGTAGCGGACAAAGATCAGAAGAAGTCCTCAAAAACAGAAGTCGCCGTAGACGAGGCTGAGTACTCAGACGAAGGGAAGCAGGAAACGGAAAACACCGACAATGCACCGGTCGATTCTGAAACTTCAGAAGTTGAACAATCAGAGGAAAAAGATAAAGAAAAAGAAGAGTAAGTCGGACTCGATTCACTTATCACACAGTTTTCTTTTTTTAGAAATAGTAGTCAATACGAAAGAAGCCGGCCGATAGGCCGGCTTTTGCTTTACGTGACCCGTAAAATACCGATACTATAAAAGAAGTTTCAAGGGGAAAATGCCCAAAACCGGAGGGCCCTACAGGTAGATGCGGACAGCTCATAAAGTCGCTATCAGTCTTCTCATCGCTGTTCTTGTATTTAGCGGGGTAGCTGTACTCTCTTTTACAGGTTTTTTCGATTTCATTGAAACAAATTTCTACAACCAGCGGGTACGCAGCAGTTTCTTTAACCAACTTGATAATCGTGCAGATTCAATCAAAAAATATCATAAACTGCAGATAGACAGATTTACTTCGATTCTAAATGAAGATTTTGTAAAAAGAATTTACCTTCCAAATAGAAGCAGAGAGGATATCTTTAATCAGGAATCAGTACTCGGCAAACTCGAAGAAAACGTACCGGAACTGCTTTTTATCCGGTTTTTGGATGCTGAAGGGACAAGAATACATTTCAGTACTCTTGAAGAAGACATAAAGAGCAGAAACGATTTTCGTGTTGTTTATAAAACGTGGGCAGAAGCAGAATATACTGCTGATCCACAGAAGCTACTTGTTAGCGAGAATGAGGAACCAAAGGTGCTGCTGGACAGCAGTCTGAATGCGTTGATATACAGTTTCCCTTCTTATGATACTTATGATATTTATCGTGGATCCGCCCTATTTTATTTGTCCACCGAGGGACTGCAAACACATCTTGTCGAAGAAGGGGTTATCGGGGTTGGTACAAATATTATACTTACCGAATCTTCAGGGCTTGTCTTTGGGCTTCCTTCCGGTTACAGAACTGAAGAAGTTCGTGAACAGCTGAATTCAACTATACGGAATTTCAATTCTGAAGAAGGAATGAAGTCCCTCTTCACTACTGAAGAGGGACAAGAATATTTCATATTTCTCAAAAAAATGGAAAGGGGTTCGTTTACCGGAATAGTTGTCTCGGGCCGGATTTTTGAATTACATCCTATTATGAAAATAATTCTTTTGTCTGCTGTATTTGTAACAGCATTTCTTCTAACCTACCTTTTGTTCAATATCAAGCAGGATGTAATTCTTGTATTATCAGAAAGAATAAAGCGATTTCAGATAAAACTACTCTCTGAATACATCGAGTCCAAGGATGAAATTCAATGGGACCGATGGCAAAAGGACCTGCAACTTCGTAGAAATGAAGTCAAAGAGGAAATAAAACGCGGCCTCGGCCGTTTCTCGAAAAAGAAAGAACCGGAAGTCGATGCGCTAATTGATCAAAGCTGGGACGAAATCATTGAAGTGATGGGAAAGCGTGCCGGTGCAATTTCACAAGAGTCCACCGGGAATATTGATATGCAGCGGCTCGAGACAATGCTACAGCAAATAATGAATAAGACCCAGTTTGTTGTTCCTGCATCTTCAACAACCTCCGCACAACCGCAGGAAAAGCCTGCCGGTACGGTTTCTGCCCAGGAACCGGTAGAGGTAGAAGAGGTATCTGAAGAAACCGGAGAAGAAGAGGAGATCGAGGAGCTTGAAGAGCCGGAGGAGCTCGAGGAGGCCGGTTCCGAAGAGGAAACCCGCGAGGAAACCGAGGAAGCCCCCGAAAAGGCCGAAGAGACACCCCCTACTGAGCTAACCGGCGAACCGGTAGAGGTAGAAGAGGTATCTGAAGCGACCGGAGAAGAAGAGGAGATCGA
>JAIPGG010000014.1 GCA_021736255.1 Spirochaetales bacterium
CCCCGAAGACGAGTTCGCTGGTGTCGAAGGTGCCTGCGAGTTCGAGAGCATAGCCTCCGAAGTCGAAATCGGTTCCTGCCACAAAGATGACCGGTACGTTGTACACGGCGCGTTCTACCTTGATGTCTTCGTTGTCTGTACTCGATATAGTTGCAACATAGTCTTCTATACCCCCGGTAAATGAGGAGTAGCGATACCAGGCAAGAGTACGTAAAAAGGGCACGAAGGCACCGAATTCCTTCGAAACGGTGAGGTCGAGGCCGGCCGAGTGAATCATGAGCGTCGAGTACAGGTTACCCGAAAGCACGAGGTCGGTGCCGGAGATATTCTGGGTATATTCAGGAATTGCAAACCCGGCATCCAGATAGGCAAATGTGTATCCGCCTCCCAGGGCAAGAGAAGGCATAGCCCCGGATTCCTCGATCAAAACCTTTTGCAGACGGAAACCGGCATTGATGCTGCTGAAACGCAGCCCTTCGACAGAAAAGGCATCGGCAAGGAGATCACTAAACAACTGGGGCCAATAGGAGGAATGTACGGTCAGAAAAAAATCGGCGGGAAGCTTTGTGCCGCCCACCAAACGAATAGCTGGGTAGGGAAAAAACTCGCTGAAGGTCTTGTGGATACTGGTTACCGCGGTAGGCAGCGAATCTACCAAATTGTATACATTCAAAAGATCGAACTGACTGTTTTCCTTGTCCACAAAGGTGAATACTCCGGGATAAAAAGTGGAACCGAGGGTAAAGCCGAGATACCAGGTTTTCTCGCCGGCCATAGCTGCAGGCCCGAAACCGTCTACCGCCGCTGTAGCATGGTGGAAGTGGGGCAGCATATCATCACTGATTCCTTCAATCATTGAGGAAACATCGCTTCGTATAGTGCTCAGGTCCTGCGCTGTCAAAGGAACCAGAAAGAGAAAAAGCAATACAACAAACACTACTACTTTTTTCACCATCGCTTGCCTCCCAGGCAAAAACTGACCATTTTCCCCATCCTTGTTTTACTGTATCTTATTTATACCGAACAATCCAGTAAAAAAACAAAAGGAGCCGGAATGGATAACGAAAAATGGAATGAGCGCTATCGCATGAAAGCAGGAGAGGACCCGAGAGGGCACAGCATCATCCTCGAAGAGCAGACGGCGGACCTTGCTCCGAGGAAAGCACTGGATCTTGCCGCCGGGGATGGGCGGAATGCCTTTTTTCTTGCCCGGCAGGGATGGCAGGTAACCGCTGTGGATTTCTCGGATGTGGCGGTTGAACGGGGCAAAAGAATTGCAGAAGAAATGGGGCTTACGATTACCTGGGAAATACAGGACCTTGTTTCTTTCATTCCCCGGCAGAAAAGCTATGATCTTGTCTCTCTATTTTATCTTCATTTACCCTGGGAATCATTCCGTCTCGTCCTGCAGCATGCAGCCGATGCAGTCAGGGAGGGAGGGCGCCTGCTTGTTGTCGGGCATGATCTGAGTAACCTCGAGGAGGGAACCGGCGGGCCGCAAAACCCGGAGGTGCTCTATAGGCCCCAGGACATTACCGGCGAATTGGATTCCCTGCCCTCTTTGAGAATCGAGTATGCCGAAAAGATTCGGCGTGCTTCCGATCATGGAGATGAAAAAAGGGGAAGCACCCAAATAGATGGTGTGGTGAGGGCAATGCGCCGGTGATCTTCGGATTCATACAGCCTTCCTTGCCCTTTGAACAGAAAAGATAGTATTTTTAACCGAATGGAGGAAAACTATGAAACCAGTCGTTGTTGCCGGCGCGGTTGCAGCCGGTATGAGCGCAGCCAGCATTATAAAACGCAGCCTTCCCGATCGGGAGGTAATCGTCTACGGGCGAGAGGAGAATATCTCTTACGGAGCGTGCGGCATGCCCTACTTTATCGGGGGAGAAATCGAAAGCTATGAAAAGCTCGCCGTTCTCAAACCCTCCTGGGCCCGCGAAAAGAGAAATATCGACCTGCACATCAGACACGAAGTGACGAAAATCGACCGGGATGCCGGAAAAGTGGAAGTCAAGGATCTGGAATCAGGAAATACCTTTTGGCAGGAATACGAAAAACTCGTGATCGCTACCGGGGCTCGAGCCATCATGCCTCCGATCCCTGGAGCGGACCTGGAAGGAGTACTCCCGCTCAAGCAGCTCGAGGACAGTGTGCGTCTCGATGAATACTTGAACGAAAAAAAGCCCCGAAAGGCTGTGATCATCGGCGGGGGATACATCGGAGTGGAGAGCGCCGAGGCATTCCGAAATCGGGGTATGGATGTGACGATCGTCGAGGCCCTGCCGCGGATTCTCAATATTGTTGATGAAGAGATGAGTGAACACGCAGCGGAAGAACTCGAGAACAACGAGGTTGCCATCCTGTCCGGTACCAAGGTTGTGGGAATCGAGGGCTCGGGCAGTGTCGAGCGAGTCAAACTCGAAACTGGAGAAACCCTCGAGGCTGATGTGGTCCTGATGAGCGTGGGCGTACGACCGAACACCGAGATCGCCGAAGAGGCCGGAATCGAACTCGGCGACAAAAAGGCGGTTATGGTCGATCAATACCTCAAAACCAACGACCCGGACATCTATGCCGCCGGAGATTGCGCCGTGGCTTATCACAACGTCCTCGGCCGTCCGGTACATGTGCCCCTCGCCCTCGGTGCCAACCGACAGGGGCGAATGGCAGGGGAAAACATCGTTGCCGAATTGAACGGCAACCCGCTGAACACCTTCCCGGGAATTCTCGGCTCTGCAATGATAAAAATTTTCGATGGGGAAGTGGCGAAGACCGGTATCGGAGAGACCGAAATCGAACAGTACGGCCTGAAAGAGGTGGACTCGGTTTCAATCAAGGCCCACACCCTAGCCGGCTACTATCCGGGCAACAGCCCCATGTGGGTCAAAATCTTCTATCATGCCCACTCGAAAAAGCTGATGGGCGGGCAAATCTATGGTGCAGGTCGTTCTGTTCTCCGGATCAATATTCTTGCTACCGCGATCAGCGCGGGAATGCGGCTCGAGGATCTGTACAACCTGGACCTCGGCTACGCTCCGCCCTTCTCCCCGGTCTGGGATCCGCTTTTAGTGGCTGCCCGCCAGGGAATGAAGTAGGTTTCGGCGGATTTGCTGATGGAGGCGGCAGCCGGCTAATCCATGTACCGGCCGGCATTTACATCGACCACTTCGCCTGTGACGTAATCGTTCTCGGCCAGGTAGATCACGGTGTGAGCGATCTCTTCGGGTTTGGCGATACGCCCGAAGGGATTCATGGAAGAGAGTTTCTTTTTCACCTCCGGGCTGATCAGATCGGTGTCCACCGGCCCGGGTGCTACCGCGTTCAAGCGGACATCCGGGGCCAGCTCGGTGGCCAAGGCAAAGGTCAGCCCGATCAAGCCGGCTTTGGAAGCGGCATAGTTACTGCCGATCGTCCCGCCCATCTTTCCCGCAATTGAAGAGGTGCTTACCACTACCCCACCTGCCGAACGAAGATCGTCGAGGCTTTCCTGGATACAGTAGAAAGCGCCGGTGAGGTTTGTCTGAAGGACCCGGTCCCACTCCTCGTCGGTCAGCCGGTCGATTGCATGGTCGGCGCTGCTTACCCCGGCATTGTTTATCAGCACATCGATTCCGCCGAAATCCTTGCGAACCGTATCGACGAGAAGACGGACCTGCCTTCGGTCTGCTACATCGGTTTGGTATATCCGGACTTCCACACCCTTCCTGCGGGCCGCTTCGGCCGATGCTTCCGCCTCTTTTACCCCGGAACGGTATACGACGGCGCAATTCGCGCCTTTTTCCGATAGAGCCTCGACAATAGCCCGTCCGATACCCCGGTTGCCCCCGGTAACAATGGCTGTTTTTCCTTTCAGGTCCATGGTTGGCCTCCTTTGGATATTCTCTTCTTGAGTGACGGCACCTCCATGGTATACCCTGAAACAGGTGGCTACAATGGACAAAGATGGGGAATTTCTTATGATGCAGGAGATCGAGCGGATAAGCAGCTTTATCGAGCAGACGGTGGAACAACATGATTTCGACGGTGCCCTGATCGGTATCAGCGGCGGAATCGATTCCGCGGTAGCGGGAGCGATTGCGGTAAAGGCCCTCGGTCCCGACCGGGTGAAGGGCCTTTTACTCCCTGAACGGGATTCGGCGCGGGTTACCCGGTCGGATTCGAAACTGGTCTGCCGGCACCTCGGAATCAGCCGGCGCACCCGAACCATCTCCGGGGCCCTTCGACGCCTGGGTGTGTACCGGCTCGAACCCCCGGCGCTCTTTGCTCCCCGCCGCCTGCAGGAACGCTATGCCGCCCGCCGCATGAATGAAGATGCACAGACCGACGCATTTCTCGAGGACCTTGCCGGCCGGGGCGGCCGCCGGCTTCGGGAGGGCATGGCCTATTACCGGATCAAGCACAGACTGCGAATGTCGCTGCTCTACTTCCAGGCCGAACAGGAAAACCTCGCAGTCCTCGGAACGACCAACCGAAGCGAATGGCTCACCGGATTCTACGTAAAATGGGGCGATGACTCCAGCGACATAGAGCCCTTGCTTCACCTCTATAAGAGCGAAATCTTCAACCTCGCAGAACTTCTGGAGATCCCCGAATCGATCCGCAGCAAGGCCCCCTCCCCCGACCTGGTACCCGGCCTTACCGACGAAGCAGCAATGCAAATCAGCTATCAAAAACTCGACCGCATCCTCATTGCGAAAGAAAGCGGGGACGCTCCTCCAGTCGATGCATCGGCGGAGGAAATCGACCGGGTAGACCGCATCCTCTCGGCAGCCAAGAAACGCAGCCTCAGAAACCTCAGCCTCTCCCGACCCGGCTCTCAATAAAGAGGGCCACAACCATTCCACCGGCCCCGGCAAGCAGGGGCCTCCAGAAGAATTCCATCACAATCAGCGAGGCAATGATGCTGAGCATAAAAATCACAAACCCCAAAAGAAACAAAAGGCGGATCTTTTCGAATACCGAACGGGCCATACCTCCGATTTTAAACGAAGCAAAGATGCAAGGCAATTATTGACAGCTATATCCCTCCTCATTAGACTTTTGACCAATACCTAATTATCAAAGGAGTTATACATGGCAACTGCTGCATTAGTTCTTGGGATCGTCGGAGTGGTTTTCTCCTGGGTACCAATTCTCAACTTTATCCTCGGGGCCCTCGCTATTATTCTTGGTGCTCTGGGAATGAAAAAGACCCCCGAAAAGAAGGGGATGGCCATTGCCGGTTTGGTTCTGGGTATCGTCACCGTAGTGGTTGGAATTATTGTTGTTGCGGTAGCCGGAGCTGCAGCGTCCGCTCTGCTCTCGTAAGCACCGTCAAACCTGGAGTTTTATTCGATCATTACGTCGGCATCGACTATTCGGGGGCAGGTGCCTCATATAGCCCCCGAAGTACTATCCAGGTATACAGCGCAAACGGACCGGAGAGGCCCGTTCGGGCCTCTCCGGATGAGGCACAACCGGACAAAAACTGGAGCAGGGAATCGGTAACTGCACACCTAGCCCGGCTCTGCATGAGCGGCCCGCGCTTTATTGCCGGAATAGACCACTCCTTTTCCCTTCCCGCAGAATATTTTCGGATACACCAACTATCCGACTGGGATGGATTTCTCGATCACTTTACCGGGAAATGGCCTGCCGACATACCGGTCAAACAAAGCCGGGACAAAGCAGAAACTGCTTTTTACCACTCCCGGGCGATGCGGCTCACGGAAACTTTGACCCGAACAGCAAAAAGCTCAGTTGATTTTTCTGTTAAACAGGGACAGGTAGCAACCTCCACTCACGCAGGCATCCCCTGGCTTTCCTACCTGCGCCGCCGCTTCCAAAACAAAATCCATTTCTGGCCCTTCGACGGTCTGTCTCCTGCGCCGGATAAAAACGTAATCGCGGAGGTGTACCCCTCCATACTCAGACCGCGATATCAAAAAGAGATTCAAAGCGATCCCGAACTAGACCACCCCGACAAACGGGACAGCTGGGTTATTGCCCGCTGGCTTGCAGACCGTGATACTCACGGACTCTTGAATGCGTACTTTCACCCGCCGCTCAGCAAAGATGAAGAATCCCTAACCTCCCTCGAGGGCTGGATACTCGGGGTGATGTAGGCATTTCGATTCATTTGACCGAAAAAAGGGGCTGTCTCATAAGCAGGCAGCCCCTTCGTATCAAAAAAAACTCGAGATACTGTAGTGTCTATTCAGCTCCGGTTGCCGGCTCCGGTCCGGGGGCTTCGCCTGAACGAGCTGCGACCCATTCCCTTACCGTCTTATTGAAAACAACAAGTACCAGCATAAGAACAGGATAGATCAATCCCGAAACACCAATAAAACCGAAACGTCCAGCCATAATGATCGAAATAATAGTTACAACAATGGAAGCAACCGCCCAGTACATCGCCAGTTTTACTGACTCGGGCATCTGCTTTACCATTCTTATTCCTACTATTAACTCAAAGATTGCCAGAAGCAGCGTAATAATCATGAAAACCGAGACCATTGCCGCGGCGCCACCTGCGCCTGCAGCACCCGCCGCTCCAAGTCCCATGGACAGGAGGCCGGAACCCCCGAAAATCACACCGACCAACAATCCAACGATTCCGTAGATAAGAATCGTCAAACCGCCGAACACGATGTTGAGGATACCAAAGACCTTAACCGAGCCAGGTGCCTGCGGTGCTTGTGCATCACTCATAAAAACCCCCTTATAAAATGTATGTCTCTTTCCATATAATCATCTTTGACAAGCAAGTCAAGAATATTTTGTGATAAAAAAACGAAAACTGTGATAAAACAATAGTATGGGAACTGCATCACTGGTTTTGGGGATTGTGTCTCTTTTTCTGGGTTGGATTCCGATTTTTGGGCAGCTTTTGGCTGTTCTCGCCGTCATTTTCGGGGCTTTGAGGCTGCGCCGGGGTTCGATGAAACGGGGCCAGGCAATCACCGGTTTTGTTTTGGGTCTTCTGGCTCTAGTAGAGGGTATTCTGGTAATCACCTTTGCTTTCGGGGCGATATTTACTCTGTAATTTCCGCACCCGCCGGTTTCACGAGAGTGAACATCGAAGTAATAAACCGGTTTGTCCTGATGATGAAAATCAGAGCCAGTATCCAGGATGCAAGAGAGGTTGCAATATTCAAGACAGGAATCATCGATACCAAAATACATACCGCAATAGCAATAGGAATCCCTCTCGGCAAAGAAACCGAATCTTCCTGAGGATACCGCTTTTTCATCTCATTCAGCCCGTCCCATAAACCGATAAGGGTAACGAAAACCCAGTAAAAGTTAAAAAAGGGGATGAACGAGAAACCGACTGCTTTGCCGGGAGAGGTTTTCCTCAAATCCGGATCCACGAATGCCCAATTCTTGTAATGCCAGATACAGCCGAAAACCGTACTCACAATAGAAAAGGGAAGGATCACAGCAAGATAAACAGCCAAATAAACAGCGGTATAGCCCGTTGCCGAAAAGGGCTGAGAAAAGGCTTCAAATGTGTAGAACAAACTGAGAAGCCCCATCGGCAGACCGATACATGCGAAAACCAGGATCAAAACACCAAGGTGTTTTTGTTGAGTAAGGCTTTTATACATGCAAACCTCCGTTTTTTTCTGAACTAATACGATTCTTCCGAAGCTTTTCCGGAAATAATCGCAACCCCGGAACTGGCACCCAGCCTGTTCGCTCCGGCCCGGAACATATCCAGGGCATCCTCATAGCTTCGAACACCTCCTGCAGCCTTTACTCCTGCATGCCTACCCACGGTTTTTCGCATAAGATAGACATCCTCGGCGGTGGCACCAGCTCCGGCAAAACCGGTCGAGGTTTTTACAAAGGCAGCTCCGGCATCCACGGCCATCAGACAGGCCCCAACCTTCTCTTCCCGGCTCAAAAAAACCGTTTCGAGAATCACTTTCACTGGGACCTCGGCGGCCTTTACTACTTCAGCAATATCTTCCCGTACCAGATCGAACATTCCTGATTTCAGTGCACCGATGTTTATCACCATATCGATTTCATCAGCACCGAGAGAGGCAGCTCGGGAAGCCTCGTACGCCTTCGAGGCAGTTTCCATCGCTCCAAGGGGAAAACCCACCACGCTGCAGACCATGGGGGCTTTGTAGGGTCCGCCCGAAACGGCTGCGGCAGGAAATCCGGTTTCACCTTCCATCCTTCCGAGGTTTTTTGCACATCGGCCGGCCCAGAAGCTGTTTACACAAACCGAAGCGAATCCGTAGTTCACCGCTTCCCGGCAAAGAAGATCAATGGCCTGCTCATCAGCATTCGGTTTGAGAAGAGTGTGATCTATGTAAGCAGCAGCATCGGCCGGTCCGGTGAGGGTAACCTGAAAATCGGCTTCGGGAACGTCGGAAGATTCCTTCATTTCCGGAATATCGGAAAGAACCATTTGGACCCGGGCATTCAGTTCGTTTTGATTCATACTGAAAATCCTATCCTTTCAATTGCGATTTGACAAGCAAGAGAGGAGGTAGTATTACAAGTTTATCACCACGATCGGGGGCAGTAATAATGAACCCACACCACTTTCGCCATCGGAACAAGTTTCAAACCGGCCGGCGGCTTCGACCGGCTGCTTTTGCCGCTTTTCTTCTCATTCCCCTCCTGCTCCTGGGTTTCTCATGCTGCAGCCGAAATGATGAGGCCGCATCCACCTCCCACAGTCTCGAAGAAGCAAAACTCATCAGCCATGCCTCTTCGGGCTACATCAATACCACCGATACGCTCAAACTCCGCTTTGTAGCCCCCCCGCCGCCGGAAACCCGGAATAAAATCGCGAACGAAGGTCCTCAGCTCATCAGCTTTGATCCGGATTTTACGTTTGCTGTGAACTGGGAAGACGAACAGACCCTCCGAATCGTGCCCGCTACGCCGCTCGAGACCAGAACAGCCTATTCCGGGAAACTGGCCCTCAATGAACTTTTTTCCGAAAAAGCTGCAGACCCCTTCCGTTTCGAGTTTACGACCACCGGTCGTGAACTCGCTCGACTCGATGCTGAATTCGTTTCTCTCAAAGATGCAGGAAGCATCCCCGGTTACTCCGGTTCTCAGACCGGCGAAAGCGCTTCAATGGTGATTGCAGCGGGGATTTTCAGCTTTACGACGGAAACCGAACTCAAGGAAGTGAAAAAGGCCTTCTCTCTGCTTCGGAACGGAGCCCGGCTTCCTGCCGATATCGAGCGCGGGCCGGAAGATAATTTTCGGTTTTACAGTAAACCGATCCCCCGAACAGAGGCGACGATAGTCATTGCTATTGATGGAGACAGGCTCGACCTTTCCGGTAACGGGCGCAAGGAGCTCCGGCTGCTTCCGTCACACCAATTCTCGCTAACAAAGGCGGAAACCGTCGAGGGTGAAGAACCGGGGTATCTCCTCAGCTTTTCTGATGAACTCTCCCGCCTGCAAAACCTTTCCGGGTTTCTCCGGACAGAGCCTCCGAAAGAACTTCACATCCGCAAATTCGCAAACAAACTCCACATCTCCGGTGATTTCGAACACGGAAAGGATTACCTCCTGACGGTGGAACAGGGTATCCGGAGTATACAAGGTTCAAAAACAGAGAATACGGTTACCAAAGAACTCAAGATCCAGGACATCAAACCACGGGCCGCTTTTCTCCAAAGCGGGGTCTTCCTTCCCTCCGGTGGCGATGGCCGTATTCACTTCAAAACCGTCAACCTTCGATCGGTCAAGGTTGAAGTCAAACGGGTTTTCGAAAACAATCTCGGCCAGTTTCTCCAGACCGAACAAATCAACTCCTCGGCCGATCGTACGGACAGCTTCCGGAGCTATTACGTCAATCGGGTGGGAGTAAGCATAGCAGAAGATGAACTGGAACTAGAAGCCGGCCGCAACAAGTGGCGGGTCCACGAACTGGATATCTCAGAGTTGATCGGGGAGGACCGGCTCGGCCTGTATCTGGTACGGCTTTCATTTGATAAAGAGGACATGATCTGGGACTTCGAAGAGACCGGCGAGTATTACTACGGGGAAGATTACTATTCCAATCCCAATTCTCCCGGCTACATCTATCACCACGGAAGCATTTATAAACCGGTTATTGAAAGCGACATCGGTCTGAGCTGGAAACAGGGAACCGATTCCGTTGTGACTGCCATGGATTTGAAAACCGCAAATCCTCTCCAAGGGGTGAGGATTGAACTTCGAAGCTATCAGAACCAGCTCATAGCATCCGGTTCGACCGATGAGAAGGGAATGGTCCGGCTGCCGGAGACCGGGAGCGAGGAGGTTTTCTACGTTACCGGCGAATACGAGGGAAGACGAACGGTTATCAAAGCCAACGAGATGCGCTGGAGTACCTCCAGCTTCTCGGTAGGCGGGGTGGAGGCCCCCTCAGAAAAAACGCGGGCGTTCCTCTATACCGAACGGGGAATCTACCGGCCGGGAGACACCATTCACCTCTGTGGTATTTTCCGAAACAGCGACGGAGGTTTTCCAGACGGTCACCCGGTCGAACTGAAAGTGACCAATCCGAGGGACCGCCTCGTATACGAAAAAACCGTCACCAACGGCCGGGAAGGCTTTTACCGGTTTGACATCCCAACCGGTAAGGATGACCCAACCGGAACCTGGCGCGCCGAGATCACGGCCGGTTCCGCCGGCTTTTCCCGGAACATCCCGGTGGAAATGATCGTACCCAACCGGCTCGAGGTCGATGTGGATTCCTCTCTGCAGCGGGTGGAACCGGACGACCGTTTTCTGGATGTCGAGGTAAACTCAAGCTATCTATTCGGTGCTCCTTCTTCCGGCCTTCCGTTTACCCTCAACGCCGTTATCGAACACAGGCAAAAACAAGTCGAACGCTTCCCGGGCTTCTTCTTCGACAACCAGTCTGTGGAGTACCCCGGAAGCGAGACTCCCCTGGCCGAAACGCATCTCGATGCATCCGGTCGGTCGACCCTCCGCTGGGAGCTTCCCCCGTTCAAAGGAGCACCCTCCGCCCTATCGATTCGCCTGAGGGCGGAGGTGATTGAACCCGGCGGTCGGTCGGTAGCAGGATGGACCGATTTACCGGTGGATCCCTACCGCTGCTACGCCGGCATCGAACAACCGGACCTCCGTTATGGATACGCACGTATCGGGGAAAAACTGCAGCTGCCGGCAGTTGCGGTGGATCGAGAGGGGAAGGCGGCTCCCGGCCGCCGGCTCGAATACCGGGTATACCGAATCCGCCGATACTGGTGGTGGGAGTACGAGAGCCACCGCAGCTTCCGGCTCCGCTACAAGAGCGACAGTGATACTGAACTGGTGCGGGAGGGCCGAATAACCTCGGGGACGACTCCGGCCCTGATTGGTTTTACCCCCGAGAGCGGCGGTGAATATCTGGTCGAACTCGAAGACCCGGGCGGACATACCGCCGGGATCTTTCTGAGGGCCTCGAGCTGGGGCAGATCGAGCGGCGGCGACGAAGGCCTTTTGAGCCTGCGCACTGACCGTGAATCCTATCGTCCCGGTCAGACCGCCCGCATCAGCTTTCCCAGCCCGCCGCAGGGGACGGTGCTGGTAAGTATTGAGCAGGCCGACCGCATCCTCGATGTCTATCACCTCCGGCCGCAGAAAGAAGAAACTACGCTTACGGTGGAGATAACCGAAGAGATGATCCCTACCGCCTATGTAACGGTTTCCCTCCTCCAACCCTACCGGCAAACCCTCAACGACCGGCCGATTCGAATGTACGGTATCGTCCCTCTCAATGTGAGTGACCCCAAAAGCAGGCGGACCCTCGAGATACAGACTGATGAGCTCCTCGAACCGAACAGCGATTTCCGGGTGTCGGTACAAACAGGCGACGGAGAACCCGCTCAGCTCACCCTTGCAGTAGTCGACGAGGGGCTTCTCGATCTTACCGCTTTCGAGACCCCCGATCCCTGGGCATCGATGTATGCAAAACAGCGGCTGCTGGTCTCTTCTTATGATGTTTACTCCCAGGTAATCGGTTCGGTACAGGAGGATATTTTCCGCACCTTTGCCATTGGTGGATCCGAGGCCCTCAGGCGCACCTCATCCGAGCGCAGCGAGCGCCGCTTCGACCCTGTTTCCCTGATAAAAGGCCCCCGGTTTACCGACCGGAACGGGCGGGCCGAGTTCACCTTTTCCATGCCCAACTACATGGGCTCAGTCCGCCTCATGGCCGTAGCGGCCTCCGGCGAGCGTTACGGAAAGGCGGAGACTATCCGGCCGGTTCGCGATGAGCTGGTACTCCTTCCCACCCTTCCCCGTTCTCTACGGCCCGGCACGAGTTTCACAGTACCGGTAACCGTGTTTTCCACTCGGCCCAATCATGGCGCAGCTGCTTCGGTCCGAATAAAAACCGAAGGGGGGCTCGAGATCCTCGGTACGGCCCAAAAAGAGGTAAAAACAAGCGCCGATGGTCCCGGCAGTTCCTTCTCGAGCGGAGAAACATCATTTCGCCTCGCCGTTCTCGAAAAAACCGGGAAAGCAGCGGTGCGAATCAGCGGGACTTCCGGCTCTTCCAATGCCGGGGTGCGCGTCCCCCTCGAGATACACCCGGTCGCTCCTCACCGATACGAATCCGAGCGAAAAACCGTCGAGCCGGGTGGAGCCGTAGAATTTTCCCTTCCGGAGAACGGGCTCGAAGGAACAATGCACGCCGCAATAACGGTGAGCAAACACCCACCGCTCGAGATTCGGCACCGGCTCGGCGGACTCGTCCGCTATCCCTATGGCTGCCTCGAGCAAACGGTCTCGGCGGCCTTTCCCCAGCTCTCTCTGCAAAGAGGGGAAGAGACGAACAGCAACATCAGAGAAGCTATAGAAAAACTTCGCCGCTTTCAGCTGCCCTCCGGCGCCTTCAGCTTCTGGCCCGGCGGCAATACCGCCTCACTCTGGAACACCAATTATGCAGGTCATTTTCTTCTTACGGCGAAACAAGGCGGTTTCCAGGTTCCTCAAGAGATGATGGAAAACTGGATTCGCTACCAATCCTCCCGGGCCATATCCGGCGGCGACGGCCGGCTTACCCAAACCTACCGGCTCTACCTGCTGTCTCTGGCCGGAAAACCGGCGGCAGGACCAATGAATCTTCTTGCCGAGCGGGAAATGCAGAATATGGAGGACCTGGAAAAGCGGCTCCTTGCAGCCGCCTACTCGATCAGCGGCCGGCAGGCCCAGGCCGAAAGGATCCTTCGAACCGCCGGCACCCGGGCACAAAGCTATCATGAGTTCAGCGGAACCTATGGCTCACAGCTGCGGGATCAGGCCATGATGCTCGATCTGGCGGTTCAAACCGGTGCTTTGGCAACCGCGGACCGGCTGTTCGAGATAATAAGCGAACGGCTCTCTTCCGATGACTGGTTATCTACCCAAACAACGGCCTTCTCTCTTCTTGCAGCGGGAAACTACCTCGACTCCCTCGGCGAAGGCAGTTATTCCGCCGACTCCACCTCCGGGGAGAGCGGGCGTCTGATGGAAGGGACGATCATTCTCCAGGATGGCGAGCGTCTTTCCTTTTCAACCCGCGAAAACCGGCACCAGGTGGAACTGGATTCAGGCTTCGGGGGCACCGTCCGGGTCGAACCGGCTGCAGGCAGCGAGAGCAGCCGCTTGTTTGTGACTCTCGAGTGGGAGGGGGTACCCCGCCGGCCGGAGCAGAGCCCTGTCGCAAAAAACCTGAACCTCACCACCCGATGGCTCGACCGAAACGGCACACCTATCGACATCTCCGCCCTCTCCCGGGGAGAAGAGCTGTGGGGTCACATACGCGTCGATAAACCCTTTGCCGACAGACGCAACCTGGAGGAACTGGTTTGCAGTCAGTGGCTTCCTGCCGGATGGGAGCCCGACATCTGGAGACAAGACCGGGAAGACCTGCCTGCTTGGGCTGAGAATATGGCAACCCCCCGGCTTGATTATCTTGACATTCGCGATGACCGGGTTGATTGGTTTTTCGATATGCCCCCCGGTACCCGTTCGGTCGATCTGCTCTTTCGGCTGCGCACGGTGAGTGCAGGGTCGTTCCACCTTCCTCCCACCGAGTGTTATGCCATGTATCGGAAGGAAGACTACCGGGCACGGGGAGGTGGAGGTCCGGTCCGGGTTCTTCCTGAATGAAGATGCCTTGTGGAAATCGGGTAAAAATCCTCCGGCTGCTGCGTTTTTCTCTTTTCTGCCTGGGGGGAACCGGGTTTTTCCTGCTTGTCATTCTTGCCGTTCCTCCCCGGAACCCCGCCGGAGCCGCGGACTACAGCAGGGAGATCCTCGACCGGTCGGGCAGGATTCTTCGGGTCTACCTCGACAGAGACAGCCAGTGGCACCAGGCCCCTGCCTCCGAAGACGGGGAACCAGCCGAGGTTCCCTCTCCCCTCGAAGCGGCGGTACTCTGCTTCGAAGACCGCCGCTTTTACCGGCACATCGGGGTCTCTCCGCCGGACCTGCTTCGGGCCTTCTTTCAAAACCTGCGGGACGGATACGGCAGCGCCGGAGGAAGCACCATCACCATGCAGACTGCCAGACTGCTCGATCCCAAACCTCGGACCATCGCTTCAAAGTTTGTCGAGCTTTTCCAGGCCCTCAAATTAGAGACCCTGTTCAGCAAAGAAGAAATCCTGTCCCTGTATCTTTCCAACGCCCCCTACGGCGGGAATATCCGCGGCATCCGCAGTGCCTCCCTGCGCTACTACCGCAAGGAGCCGGAACGGCTTACCTATGCTGAATCAGCGGCGCTTGCCGTCCTCCCGAACGCCCCGGGTTTGATCTCCCTGCAGACCGACCGGGCTTCGCTTCGAAAACGCAGGAACCTCCTCCTCTCGAGAATGACGGAGCAGGGGTTTTTGCCGGAGTCCCTTTTGCAAACTGCAAGGAATGAGCCGGTTCCGGAGGAAGAACGGCCCTTTCCCCTCTCAGCCCCCCATTTGTCCGACCGGCTGGTTTCAAAAAAACCCGGCATAAAGCCGGGCCTCTCGCGTTCACCGGCCGTCAGACTGCGGGGAAGATCGAAGGACCCCTTCTCAACCCCCTCTCGAAACCGGATAAAAACAACCCTCGACAGAGATATCCAGCAGCGCCTCGAGCAACTACTCCGCTTCCACCAGCAGTACCTCGAGCGGATCGGCGCAGGAAATATAGCTGCTTTGGCGGTGGAAACAGAAAGCGGGAAGGTGCGTGCCTATGCTGCCTCTCAGGACTATTTCGACGTGCCCTCCGACGGGCAGGTTGACGGTGTCAGGGCACCCAGGTCAACCGGATCGACCCTCAAACCCTTTCTCTACGCCCTTTCTATAGAAGAAGGCCTGATCCATCCCCGCTCTCTTCTTTTTGATATTCCGACCCAGATCTCTTCCTTCAGCCCCGTCAACTCGGACGAACGCTTTCGGGGTCTTGTCTCTGCAGAACAGGCTCTGGCCCAATCGCTCAATGTGCCGGCTGCCCGCCTTCTGGACCGGTACGGAATCGACCGGCTCTACTTTTTCCTCAAGCAGGGGGGGCTCGAACACCTCTTTCGCCCGGCCGCCGATTACGGAATTCCCCTCGTTTTGGGAGGAGCTGAGGCGGAACTCGAGGAACTGGTAAACCTCTACCGAATGCTCGGAAATAACGGAATGCTCAGCCCCCTCGTCTATCTCGACACACCGGCCGGCAGCAAAAACACCGGCAGTGCCGGCCGGTCCGAACGAGTTTTGAAACCGGGGAGCGCCTTCTTGACCCTCGAGATGCTTCGCAACCTCGAACGCCCCGGCGCTGAATTGTTCTGGGAGGACTTGGCAGGGAAAAAACCGATAGCCTGGAAAACCGGAACAAGCTATGGCTTCAAAGACGCCTGGGCAATCGGGGTAACTCCGGACTGGACCGTCGGTGTGTGGGTCGGGAACTTCGACGGAAGCCCAGTGCCCGGCCTGAGCAGCACCAGCCACGCCGCCCCAGTTATGCTCGACATCTTTTCTCTGCTTCCGGATACAGGGGGTTCCGACTGGTTTACCCCTCGGCAGGGTTCCCTCGAAAAGGTAAAACTCTGCCTGAACACCGGCTACCTCGCCGGACCGGATTGCCCGGAAAGTATGGAAGCAGAAATACCGGCCGCCTCTCCTCCCCCGCCGGTTTGCCCTTACCATGAACAGCTTTTAATCAGCGAAGACGGGAGATACCGGGTACGCCCCGGTTGTGCGGAAAATAGAACAACCCGGCACAAAGCCTTCCTTATCTATCCCCCTGCCGTTCTCGCCTCGCTTCGAAGCGGGGGCCGCAGGCCGGAAGCGCCCCCTCCCTGGCACCCGAACTGCAGTCCCCCGCCCGGCGGAAGGGGGCTCAGCATTCTCTACCCGGAAGCAGGCAGTTCTCTCTGGCTGCCGCGGGACCTGGACGGGACTCTCCAGCAGCTCCCGCTGCGGGCTGCCCACCGGGACGAAGCTGCCGAGCTCTACTGGTACCTGGACGGGAAATACCTGGGCACCAGCAAGGCGCCGCATCGTTTTCCCGTCCGTCTCGAAGAAGGGGAACATCGTCTATTAGTAATCGGACCGGCCGGATCGAGGGCCGAACGGAAATTTTGGGTAGGAGTCCGCCGGGATTGAGACTGCAGCCGGTAAACCCTTCCACAGCGGCTTCAGCCACGCTGCCTGTTACAGCCGCCGCCTGCCCCCAGGCAGCCCTGCTCGAATTCACACCGGCAGGGCTATACGCCGGTAGGGTTTTCCCCGGGGATCGAGAAGCCCCTTTTCGGCATTCTCGGCCTGAGCAAACATCTCCGGGGAAGCCATGAGTGCAGACATCGACTGGTCGAAGGCCTCGGCAAGGCGGCCGGCAGCCCGGGCGATATCTTCGGGGCTTATGGAGAGAACCGCTTCCCGCTTTTGTCGCCGCAGTTCATCGGTTATCCCCAGTTTCCGTCTCCGCATACCGATAAACCCGATACTCGAAGCCCGATAGGGCCGGGTCTCCAGCCCTACTGTCCCGATGATTCCCTGTTCGAACTCATCCTTCTCCACTCCACCGGATGCCAGTTCCTCCAGCACCGTGCGGAAAACCCACGGGCTTCCCGGCGCCTGCGGGTCCCGGTAGGTTGCAAAGCCCATAATCCCCTCGAGAGCATGGGGAATGGTAAAGGCCCCGTAAGCTCCCCGATTCATCCGTATCTCCCGCCACAGGGGCCCGGTTTTCAATATATGAGAGAGAACAGCTTCGGCAGGATGATCCCGGCTTCCGAACCGGGCTGAGGGGATCGCCGATGCTGCATATCCGACAGCTGCCGGAATTTCAAATGCAGCGCCTCCGCCGGACTGCGGAAAACGCTCGAGGACACCGCTTTCAAAGATGTCCGGCTCCCCCCTGCCTTTGCCGGCGGACGACCCCTTGCCGGAGAACCGGTCGATAAAAGACTCTACCGCTTTACAGGCTCCGGGCATTTCCTCGTTCCCGGCGGTAATCTGTACTTCCAGCCGTCCTCTGTCCATCAGCCGATGCTGCACCGAAGACAAGAGTTCTGCGATTTCCTCTATCGGCCGATCGGCAAGCTCCTTCAAAAAGAGCATCTGGGAAATCCCGTGCCACAGAGCCTCCAAATCAGCCGCCGGAGAAAAAGACCTGGCCGCCTCGACTCCGACCAGTGCATGCCCGCTGGGAATAATGGAAGACACGGCATCATTGCGGAACTCGTATACCAGGTCTTTCAGATGAGTGTAATCGGAAAGGTCTGTCTCGAGCATCATAGAGCCTGCTTGGTTCAGACCTGCTTCCAATGTTTCGGATAGAGCCTTTATTCGGAACAGCATCATTGATGCGGTGCTCCCGGGATTGCCGACAATTTCATCCGCATCGAGCTGAGCGCCGAATCCACCGGTATACAATGCCATCTCCCGAAGAGCCTGTTCATAACTCATTCCCGAGCAGCCCGAGCGGGCAATAACTCTGCCCAAGAGGGGAAGAAGGATCAGCTCTTCCTGCTTCATCCCGTCGAGAGAAAAAGCGAAATCGATATAAACGATTTTGTTCGTGTATTCATGATGAAGGTACGCAGGGACATTCCCGGCAAGCTTTTCTTCTTGTGTATCGATCGTCTGAACCTCGGCAGGCAGTTCGTCGACCGAAAGGCGGGGTATAGAGGCAAGGGCCTCCCGGCTGTCCTGCCGGGCCTGGAATTCTTGGAAGCATCGGAGATTCTCCCGGACAGAGTTCTCTCCTTCATGCTGTCCCTGTTCGGAACCGATTCTGTCGATTGTTTGCCTCAGTTCCTTTTTCCGTTTTTCATGATAATTTTTGTCGGGTTTGAGAACAACAGTACCGACCGACTGGTTTGCTAAAAAAAGGCGGGCAATCAACGATTCAAAGAAATCCGGATTTTCTACGAGGCGGTTTTCCAGATCCTCAAACCAAGGCCGGAGAGAGACTGCCCGGCCGGGCTCAGCGCCATAGATCCAGCCTCTCATGAGTCTTTTCATCAGCCGCAACCCAAAGGGGCCTCCCCGGCCGTCCATTTCCTGGGCACGAAAAGCCACCCGTCTCAGCGCACCGGTTCGAGTTTTTACGTCGATTCCTTCATCAGCCAGTTGCCGGAGAGTCCGCTCGATGAGCTTTTTCATTTCCGGCATCCGATCGCCTTCGCTTCCGCGCAGTCCCACGGTAAAAACAGGAACCATCAAGTCGAGCTCCAACCCGCTGACGGGAGAGAGGTCCTCTCCTAGTCCGGATTCAACCAGGGCTCTGCGCAGGGGCGAACCGGCATTGCTTAAAAGAATCTCGCTCAGCACTTCCAGGGCTATCCGGTCGGTAGGCTCGACAGAGTCGTCGAAACGCCAGCTCATAAGCAGGGTAGTACGTTTCGATTCATCCTCCTGTTCCCCGAGAGGAAAGGTTTTCTCTTCGTGGACCGGTACCTGCAGAGCGGAAGGCGCTGGGATTGTCAACTCCGGTCCCATACCGGAAAAACGAGAAAGAAACTCCCGGTTCAGAAAATCGAGATGCTTTTCGGTCGGAATATCTCCATAAAGAAATATTCGGGTATTCGTGGGATGGTAACAGGTGCGGTGAAACTCGAGAAAATTATCATAACTCAAATCAGGAATAGCAAGGGGATCGCCCCCCGAATCATGGGCATATACCGAATCAGGGAAAAGCGGGCGGTACGACCACTCCCCGGCCAAAGAGTCGGGAGAGGAATAATTGCCCTGCATTTCGTTAAATACCACCCCCGTTACCTCGAGGCCTGAATCATTCGGCACAAAACGTCTGCCTTCCTGCAGAAACGCCCCCCGTTCCAGGAGGGGGAAAAACACGGCATCCCCATAGACCTGCATGAGATTGTAGAAATCCTTCTCGTTGATGCTCGAAGCAGGATAAATGGTCCGATCGGGAAAGGTCATGGCATTGAGAAAGGTTTGGAGACTGCCTTTCATGAGTTCGACAAAGGGGTCCTTTACCGGAAACCGCTCTGAACCGCACAAAACCGAATGTTCGAGGATGTGGGCTACCCCGCTGCTGTCGGACGGTGGCGTGGGAAAAGCAAACGCAAAGAGGTTTTCCCTGTCATCCCGCAGCACATGGTATATGCGGCAGCCAGTCTTTTCGTGTACGGCTTCGATTCCTGTTCCCTGATATTCATTCAAAGATTCCACCGATATGATGCGGAAACCCGAAATGTGCTGATCAGGCTTTAGCTGATTATTCATTCTTTCCCTGTCCTTTCGCAATTCTGATGTTTGTAGTAAAACATAATACAAGCACAAGGTTATGAGAATACGGTGGAGTAAAGAATGACAAATCTCTTTGTGAAGCGGCTGCTTATGAACCGTCCGGCCCTTTATCTCAGGGGAAAAGAATAAGCGGTATGATGCGCGAGCTTCTCAAAAAAAGGGCCGAACTCACGAGCCTGATCAGAGATTTTTTTGTTGAGAAAGAATTTCTCGAGGTCGACACTCCTTCTCTATCCCCTGCCTTGATACCCGAAGCGCCGATCGAGGTATTCGGCACCTCCTATATCGATCCATACGGAGAGGAGTCAGAGGGGGCGCAGGAGCTGTTTCTCATTCCATCCCCCGAGGTATGGATGAAGCGCCTCCTTTCGGAGGGGTCGGGCAGCATCTTCCAGCTTGCCCACTGCTTCCGGAATGCCGAGTCTCTCGGCCGGATCCACAACCCCGAGTTTACTATGCTCGAGTGGTATGAGGTTGATGCGGATTACCTCGATGAACTCGAGGTGGCCGAGGAACTTCTTACCCGTCTGAGCCAGGGCTCGGAAACGAAGGGCCTTTGCCCTCCGGTCCACCGTATAACCGTAGAACAGGCCTTTGCCGAATATGCCGGCATCGAAAATCTGGCCGGTCTCGATTTCAATGGCCTCTTCGAGGCCGGCCGCCGAGCAGGGATAAACCTCTCCGCTTCTGCGGAAAGCTACGAGGACGTGTTTCATACCATACTGGTCGACCGGGTAGAACCGGCCCTCCCGGTCGACCGCCCGGTGGCCCTCATCGACTACCCCGATGCCGTACCGACACTGGCACAGAGGAAGACAGGGACCCCCTGGGCCGAGCGATGGGAACTCTATGCCGGAGGCGTTGAGCTGATCAACTGCTATACCGAGGAACGGAATCGGGAAAGGGTTCAAAACTTTTTCGAGACTGAAACAAAACGAAAAACCCGGGCGCGTGTTCCCCATCCGCCGGACCTTCCTCTCATCGAAGAGATGGCAGAGCGCCTTCCGGTCTGCTCGGGCGGTGCTCTGGGATTCGACCGTCTTCTTATGCTTCTATCCGGGCAGAAAAGCCTCGAGGGGGTGATTCTCTTCCCCCTTTCTGCTATACTGAACCAACAATAATGCTCAATTTTCAGGAAGCGAGGTAGATTTTTCTCATGATCAAAGCAGGTCAAATCGACAAGGGTATGTGTCTTCTCTTTCGTGCAGATCCCTATCTGGTAGCCGAAAGGGAATTCGTGAACCCGGGAAAAGGGGCGGCCTTTGTCCGGCTGAAACTGAAAAACCTGAAAACCGGCCAGGTGCTCAGGGAAACAATGAAAACCCAGGAACAGGTTGAAGATATTCACGTTGATGATTACCCGTTTCAGTATCTTTTTGCCGACGGCGACAGCTATCATTTTATGAACACCGAAAACTATGAACAGATCGAAATTCCTATGGCCGGGGATGAAGAAAAACAAAATTACCTGAAAGAGGGAGAAACCTACGACATCGTCCTCTGGGATGAAACCCCTATCGACATAAAGATTCCCTATAAAATGGTTTTTGTTGTGACAGAGGCTGAAGATGCGGTCCGGGGTGACACTGTTACCGGGGCAACAAAAACCGTGAAAGTGGAAACCGGTCTCCAGGTGAAGGTCCCTATCTTCATCAACCAGGGAGATAAAATATTGGTGAATACCGAAAGCAACGAATACGTTGAACGAGTAAACACCTGAAAGGATCATACCATGCGTATTACTACAAAGGGCCGATATGCCTTACGGGCAGTCCTGAATCTCGCCGCCTCCTATGATGGGAAACCCATCTCTATCCGCAAAATAGCAGAAGAGGAAGAAATATCTCCGGAGTTCCTCGAACAGATATTCTTCAACTTGAAAAAAGCCGGAATTATCGACTCGGTCCGGGGGCCGGGCGGCGGCTTCATGCTCAAACAATCAATCGATGAGGTCTCGGTCAAGGATATTTTTCTGGCAGTAGGAGAAACCCTGGGCATTACGCCCTGCACCTTCTGCACGGAAGACGAAACCCCATGCCCCCGTCAGGATAACTGCATAACCTATCAAGTCTGGAAAGAAGCAGCAACGAAAATTCAGGATCATTTTGCTGAACTTACCATAAGAAAAATCCTGGATGAACACGGTCCCATTCTCTACGACAAGAAAACTGCAGCAAACAGCTGAACCATAGGTTAATTCTTTTTAATGTGCAGATCCACCTGAGGAAAGGGAATCGTGATACCATTGTCACGAAAGGCTCTCCACAATTCGAGGTTGTTCCACCAGTACGCTTCGAATTTATCTGTAGCGTTATCGATCCAGATAAGAAGCTTGCACTCAATCCCTGAATCAGCGAATTCACTCACTCTTGCCTTTACCCGCTTTTCCGGGGTGAGGTAGGGAGAGCGATACCCTACTTCCTCCATGACCTTGAGTACACGCTCAATATCCGACTCATAGGCGACCTGTATGGCATTGATCAGAACAATCCTCGAATCAGAAAAAGAGTAGTTGTGAACAGGATTTTTTGTGATGTGCGAGTTCGGCATCACGATCGTTTCATTGGTGACAGTGTTGATAATCGAAGAAAGTGTTCGTATCTCCACTACATCACCATCGAGATTGTCGACCAGGATGCGGTCCCCCTCTTTTATTGGGCGTGAAAAAATAATAACCAAACCGGCAAAAAAGTTCGCTACTACATCCTGGAGACCGAAGCCGAGACCGATACCAAGGACACCAAAGAGAACGGCCAGTGCCGAAAGATTGATACCGATAATCGAAAGGCCGATGACCAGGACCAGAACAAGGGTTCCGTAACGGACCAGGTTCCCAATGGAAGAACGCTTCCCGTCATCGATGCTTATGGTGTGCATCAAGGATTTGTTTACAAATCGGCGAGCCAGCTTCGAAAGCCATCCGGCAATATAAAAAATGGGAATCAAAAGAATCAGGGTGATAATGGAAATTTTCGTGGAACCCGATTCAAAAATGGGCTGAGTCAGAATTTCCCCGATCCGGCTCCCGTATTTCTGCATTTCGGCTCCGAAGATGCGCCCGGCAAAAATACCTATTACAACAATGAATATCAGCCGGATTACCAGCTTTATCCACCAATAGATCCGCCCCTGCACATTCGTTTCCAGTCTTCCACGGGAAAGGAGCTTCCGCATCCCGCGGAGTACCAGTTTGAAACCGATAAAAAAGGCAAGAACAGGCAAACCGAACTCAAAAATCAATTCGAAGAGGCTAAACGGGAAATCAATGGGCCCGAGGACTATATCGGCGGTAAGTATATCGAGAACACGGTTATAAAGCTCTTCCATGGATGAGGGTCTCCTTCTCTTGTTGTTAATATCGGCACCGCTGACATGGCGCTTGACAAAAGGCGGGGGCGCTCCCTAGGCTGATAGTATGGAAAACACGGAAATTCAAAACATAAACAATGCTGCAGAACGCATAGCCGGCGCCAAGCATCTCACCGCTTTTACCGGGGCGGGGATCTCCGTAGAAAGCGGAATCCCTCCGTTTCGAGGAGAAGGCGGATTATGGAACACCTACGACCCGGAAATTCTCGAACTCTCCTATTTCTATCGAAACCCTCGGGAGTCTTGGAGTGCAATCAAGGAAATATTCTACGACTTTTTTACCGACAGCGATCCAAACCGCGCACATGAAGTACTGGCTGCCTGGGAACAACGCGGACTATTGCAAACGGTAATTACCCAGAACATAGACAACCTTCACTTTCGAGCGGGGAGCAGGAACATCGTTGAGTATCACGGAACTTCACGGACCGTCAGTTGCACTTCCTGTGGAAAAAACTACCAGGCCAATGCGGAACTCCTTGCAAACATTCCCCCCGCCTGTGAAGAATGCGGAGGCCTGTTGAAACCCGATTTCATTTTCTTCGGGGAAGGTATTCCCTCTCAGGCGGTTACAGGGTCTGCAGAAGCGGTTAACAAAACGGATGTCATGATCCTGGTAGGAACAACCGGCGAAGTATTTCCTGCCGCGATGGTTCCCTATGATGCCAAACGGAGCGGAGCTTACATTATAGAAGTGAACCCGAACCCCTCGAGTTTTACCGAAGCCATTACCGACTTGTTTATCCAGGAAAAGGCCGCCCGGGCTATGGACCTTTTAGAACAGGCCCTTTAGTTCGGGTCCACTATCTACGACAAATTGTCTTCCGGCCGTATCAGGAACCGGTTTTCAGGGACTCTTCTGCTTCTTCCTTCGAGTTGGGCTGAACATACTCGCGTTTCCATTTATCTGCTGTTGCACTTTCTATCTCTTCACCAAAGCGCACCATACCCTTGTAGTAATCGTCGTCCTCGAGAGCATGAGCGGCATCTTCATTGGCCGGTTGAGCCTCGACCTTGTCGATTATCTCGCGCATATCCCAGTGGTGGTCCTTGATGGGACAGGGAGTGAACATGTTACCCAGCTTCCCGGACTCGGGCTCGAAATAATTCTGCTGCCAGGCCCGAATCTCTTTCATGAAGTCGGAATTGACTACGTCGTTTATGGTTCCGCCCTGTTCAAAGGTCTTGATGATATTGTCCTTGGTGTAGGGATTAAACACACAGGGCATAACATCTCCGTTCCAGTCAATATAGACATAGCCTCCGGAACGTCCGGCCGAAAGGCAGCCGTTACTAATGGTCCCGCTGTTCCAGAAGTCGGCTATGAAAAGTTCCTCGTCGTACATCCAGCGGTACATCTTGTCGAGCAGATCCTTGCGCTGCTGAGGGGTAACCATGAGATCCAGACTGTAACTCCGCCCGATAGGCATGTACTGGAACATCCACATGTAATAGACATGGAGCTGGTTCATGTAGTAATCGATGAACTCAGGGCTCAGCACGATATCGGCGTTCTTGTTGGTAGCGGTAACCGAGATCCCGTAAACGACGCCGGCTTTATGGAGGCGTTCGAAGGCCTCTCTTATCTTCTTGTGGATGCCCTTGCCGCGGCGCTCGTCGGTTTCTTCTTCGAACCCTTCAACCGAAATGGACGGCGTAATATTTCCGAGCTTGGCCATTCTGTCGGCGGCCTCATCGGTGATCAATGTGCCGTTGGTGTACATGAGAAAGAACACATCCGGATGCCGTTCCACGAGGTCGAGGATGTTTTTCCCCTTACTGTGGTACATCATGGGTTCGCCCCCGGAGATGACCACAAAATGGGACCCCCACAGCTCCTTTTGTTCACGCACAATACGATCGACATAGTCAAAGTCCATGTGGATATTGGTGTTTTCACTGCTGGCGGCATAACACCCGACACAGCGGAGATTACAGTGCTTGGTTGGGCTAATGGTGGTAAAACGCGGCGGGCGCTGCCCGTATTTTGCCTCGTACGCATCGAATATAGCAGTATTATCTCGTTGGATAATGTGGCCGAAACTCGAAAAGAGTTTTTTCACCGTATCCTTTCTGGCATTCCCGTCTGAAATCCAGTGGTCGAATACTTCAATCAGGTTATTCATCATCTGGCCCTTGTCTCTGGCCATAAGGTACGGCATTCCCCGGTTTTGTTCCCGTTCGATAACATCGTCTATGCGGGATTTCAATATTCTCTTTCCCAAGTGTCGAAACGCCGGGAGTAACATGAGAGAAGAAACCGTTTTCATGGTAAAAGTTGAAAGTAGTGTATTTTTAGACATAACCTTCCCCTTCGAAACTTTTTCGAACAAAACACGGATTTGTTCGATTTCAGTCTTAAAAATATAAGATTACCCGCCAAAAATCAAGTGAAGGATAGGGTCTTTCTTGACCGGAGCCGTGCAAAGCAGTAAAATCTAGTATAGTAGAGCTTTTTGGAAGGGAGTTATGAGCACACAAAATCGTTCAATCCAGTTGAAACATATTATTGTCCGAACTGCCGCGGATGTCTTTTCTTCTCTGGGTTTCAAACAAACGACGATGGATGATATTGCTCACAGGGTTAACAAAGCGAAGAGCTCGATCTACTACTATTTTCACAGTAAAGAGGAAATGTATCACTACATCATTACCGAAGAACAGAGAGAATTTCATAGTGAACTCCTCCGCTCGGTGGAAAACGCTGATCAGCCGGTCAACAAACTCAAGGCCTTTCTCACTACCCGAATCGAAGAACTGAAACGCTTCAAGAATATCAGGCATGTTCTGAACAACAACGAAATCGAAGAGAGCAACTTCATCCAAGAGATCCGAGAGGACCAGGAACAAAAAGAGGAAGCAGTAATCCACCAGATACTCGAGGAAGGAATTGCAAAGGGCTATTTTGCCGTAAACAGTATTGAACACACCGTAAATGCAATTATGGTAACCCTGCACGGTCTCGATCAGGCGCAGAATATTCGTGCCCGGATTCAGGATATAAAGAATCAGATAGACAGTGTTCTCAACCTCATTCTAAGCGGAATATCCTCCACACCACAGCTCCGGGCACAAAACGGATAAAGGTCTATTATGGCAAAAGCGTCTTCCCCCTCATGCAAAAGTGTTCTGCTGATAGTTGATCTGCAACCTGATTTTTGCACCGGCGGTCCTCTCGAGGTTCCGGGAGGGGAACAGATCGTTCCTGTCGTAAACCGAATCAGCAGATTGTTCGACCGGGTCATTGCAACCAGGGACTGGCATCCGAAAGGTCATGTATCCTTTGCCTCCCGCCACCAGGGCAGTGCGCCCCTGCAGACCATCGAGTACAACGGAATCGAACAGATACTCTGGCCCGACCACTGCATTGCAGGATCAGCAGGTGCCCGGCTCCATCCGGACCTGGACACTCGACCTCTCGACCTGATTCTCGACAAGGGCCGCAGCATTGACCTCGATTCGTATTCAGCCTTTTTTGAAAACGACCACCGTACACCCACCGGCCTCCACGGCTATCTGCGGGAACTTTCGGGAGAAATCCTGCATATATGCGGACTGGCGGCGGATGTCTGCGTGTACTACAGTGTTATGGACGCCCTCGACCTGGGCTATCAGGTATATGTTGTCGAGGATGCAATACGTGGGGTAGACATGCCGGAAGGGACTTTGAATAAACGCATCAATGCAATGCAGGAGTCGGGCGCCGAATTTATACGCTCAACTGCTCTTGGGCATACTTTGAAAACCAATCATGAAACAGGATACAACCCATGACCATGCGACTGAACACCTCTGCTCTTTTGACCGATTTCTACGAACTCACCATGGTGCAAGGATACTACCTAACCGATAAGAATCCCCAGGTAGTGTTCGATATGTTTTTCCGGCGCCCGCCCTACAACGGCGGTTTTACCGTTTTTGCCGGACTTTCCGATCTGGTGGACATGCTCGAATCGATCGAATTTTCCCAGGAAGATTTGGAGTACCTTGATTCACTGAAAATATTTCAGCCCTCATTTTTGGATTATCTTCAAAATTTCCGTTTCTCCGGAGATTTGTACGCCATCGATGAAGGTGCCGTGGTTTTTCCCGGCGAACCGTTGATCCGGGTACACACAAGCCTGATCGAAGCCCAGATTATCGAAAGCCTTCTTTTGAATACAATCAACTTCCAGACCCTGATTGCAACGAAAGCGGCCCGCACATACTGTGCTTCCCGGGGCGGGACCATTCTCGAGTTCGGGCTGCGCCGTGCACAGGGCATCGACGGGGCCATCTCGGCGGCGCGCGCGGCATTTATCGGGGGGGCTGCGGCAACCTCCAACACCCTGGCAGGCAAGATCTTCGATATTCCCGTGAAAGGAACAATGGCCCATTCCTGGGTGATGGCTTTCGATTCGGATGAGGATGCCTTCCAAGCCTATTCAGACATCTACCCGGACGGTTCGATCTTTCTTATCGATACCTACGATACCCTCGGCAGCGGCATCGAGGGAGCCATAGCCATCGGCCGGCAAATGAAAAAAAAGGGAAAGAACTTCGGCGTCCGGCTGGACAGCGGGGATTTGCAGTATCTGAGCAAGCAGATCAGGCGGCGTCTGGATGAAGCAGGACTAAAGGATGCCTTTATCACCGCTTCCAACGAGCTCAACGAAGAAATCGTTTATCAGCTCTACTCCAACGGTGCTCCGATCGATGTCTGGGGTGTGGGAACCGATCTGGTAACCGGAGGCAGCGATTCATCCCTGACCGGCGTGTATAAAATGGCCGCTAAGGCCGAGAACGGGAAACCGGTTCCGACCATCAAGGTCTCTAATAATCCCGAAAAGACGACCAACCCGGGAATCAAACAGGTGTATCGGTTCTTTGATGCCGACGACACGCCCCTGGCCGACCTAATGACCCTGGAGGATGAAGTTCCGCCCAAGGGGGGACCGGTAACCTTCTATCACCCGATGTACGAATATAAAAAGGTTACCCTTTTCGAATACGACCGATGCACCCCGCTCCTCCACTCTAAAATGGAAAAGGGCAAGCGCTCGTATCCGCACAAGACGCTCCGCGAACTACAACAGGAAGCGATCACAGAGGTAGACCACATCGACGAAACATATAAGAGGATTATCAATCCTCATATCTACAAAGTCTCCCTCTCGGAAAAACTCAAAGAGCTGAAGTTTTCCATGGTCAAATCACTGACATAGACCTTTTTTACTGGTTTAAAGCTTGTGGAAACCGGAGTTCAACCGTTTTTCATTCCGTTTTTCCGGCTAATTTCAGCCACAGAACCTGATAGGCTTCGAGGATGATGTCCTGTTCCTCCTCGATGACCTTCCCGGAAAGCAAATCGTGACTGAAACGCAAACTTTTTGAAGATCTCCATTCCGCCGGCTCAGCGGAGGTATTGACCAGGCAAACAACCCGGCATTCCTTCTGCGATGCCTCTCTGAAAAGGGCGAATACCGGGCCGGAAGCAGGAAGCACCTGCATACCGGCAGCCGGATGGAAAGCAGGACAGCTCCTGCGGACCTCCAGCATCGACAAATATCCATTGAAAATGCGATTTCTGCTCGCCCCCCGTCTATCGAGTTCCCCGGTGATCTCTTCATAATCGAGCTTCTGCCGGTTGATGCTCCGGTTGTGTCCAGTCCGCCTGACCCCTTCCCGGTCGCCCCGAGAGCCTATCAGGCTGTGAATATAGATTCCCGGAACGCCGGGCAAGCTGAGCATGATTGCCTGTGAGGCAAGAAAGGCATCCGACTGTAACTCAGGAGAGAGGTTCGGATCGGCTACGGCATCGAGAAAGTTTACATTCATCTCGTAAGGAATATGTCCGTCCGCTGCAGCTTTATACGAAATAAGCCCGCCCCGCTCTTGTACCGATTCTATCATACCGGCCTTTTCCTCTTCGCTGAGAATCCCGTTGGCCGGCAAAACCCCGATCCCGTCGTGAGAAGCCAGGAAATTAAAGAAGGTGGTTTTTCCGTCCGGAGCAGGGAGACTCGAAGCCCAGTCCCGCAGGTGCCCGGCATCGCCCCGCAGAAAGGCATCGACGGTAAGCGGAGGCAGGGGAAACTGGTAAACCATGTGCGCCTGGTCACCTTCCCCGAAATAAGAGATGTTCTCCTGGTGGGGTACATTCGTTTCGGTAATAATGACCGCGCCGGGGGCAAGCTCCTCGGCAACCGCCCGGAAGAGCTTTACCGCAAGATGGGTTTTCGGATGGTGGAGACAGGGTGTGCCGAGCTCTTTCCAGAGATAAGCGATGGCATCCAACCTCAGCACCTGGACTCCCTGGGAAAGGTAGAACAGAAAGATGTCCAGCATTTCGAGCATTACCTGTGGTTCTGCGAAGTTCAGATCTGCCTGGTCTGCACTGAAGGTGGTCCACACCAGCTTCTCGCCGTCGTGACCCTGAAACGGCGTCAACAGCGGGTGGGCCCGGGGTCGAAACACGGAGGATATATCGGCTTGTGGATCCACCTCGATGAAATAGCGGTCGTACGGGGGGGTTCCATTCAGAAATTCCTTGAACCACTCGCTCTTGACCGAGCAGTGATTCAATACGAGGTCGGCCATCAAGCGAAAGCCTTGTGAGATCTTCCGGATCTGCTCCCAGGTTCCCCACTCGGGATTAACCAGGCGGTAGTCAATGATGGAAAACCCGTCGTCCGAAGAATAGGGAAAAAACGGGAGGATATGGATGCCCGATACGATTCCCTCCAGCCGTTCGGAAAAGAAGCGATGCAGATACTCCAGGGGCATCTCTTCCGGTCCGTGAAACTGGTCTCCATAGGTGATGATAAAGGCATCCTGCTGATCCAGCGGGAGCCATGAACCGGATCCTTCGGTTCTGCCGGCTGCTGCAGGAGAATTGTTTACCCGTTCCCGCCAGGAATCGATAAGGTCTACCAGAGCCGGGAGACTTTCTTCTCCCTTCTTTCCGTCGTAGACAGCACGAAAGATCTTTTTTATCTGCTCCATTATCACCCCCTTGTATACCATCTACTCTATGGTGTTGGCTCGAACCTTGCAAGAAAAAACGGTCAACCGGCCTATTGATTGACCGGCTGCAGAGGAACGGGTAGATTGGAAACCCGTGAAACTCATTATTTTTCATTATCATCTATTACCCGGCGGTGTAACAGGGGTTATCCGTAATTCTGTTCCGGCAATACTCCGGCACATCCCGGAGATCGAACAGGTAACCCTGGTATGTGGAAGAGAGGAAAACTCCCAGACGGTACTCGAAAATATCAGAAGAGAGCTTTCCCCTGCCGACAGGAAACGAGTGGACTGCAGCATCTTCCCGGAAATCGATTATCAACCGGCAGCAGATAAAACCGAAGCGCGGAGCCGGCAGAGAGTTCTTCGGGATAAACTATTGACCGGCTTTGGAAAGGGCCGGCCTGTGTGGTGGGTTCACAATTATCATCTCGGGAAGAATCCGGTCTTCACCGGCGCCCTGATCGAGATAGCTCATAACCACAGCGAAATCGGCATGGTTTTTCACATTCATGATTTTCCCGAGAGTGCACGCTACGACAACCTCAGGCTTCTTCGCCGTATCTCATTCGAAGCCAGTCTCTATCCGGATGGGGAAAACATCCGGTATGTCACCATTAATTCGAGGGATTGTCGGCTCTTGAAATCGTCAGGGATAAGGGAAGACCACGTATACCAGCTCGACAACCCGGTGCCCGGCCTGCAGAGGCCCACCGGGGAAACAACGGAGCACACCGAACCAGTTAGCAGCCGCCCAAGAGAAGCAATAGAGCGGCATTCATCCGGCCGCTTTCCCGGATACCGCAGGGGCGCCCCTCATTTTCTCTATCCCGTTCGCTGTATCCGCCGGAAAAATGTGCTCGAAACGGCAGCTCTGATTAAGCTCCTGCCGGAAGAACCCAACCTGATCGTCACCCTGCCGGGGGTTTCCGAGCGGGAACGCCGGTATTCTGAGTTCGTAGAACGCCTTTTTTGCGATGGAGTTATCCCCGGTATTTTCGGGATCGGGGCACAGAGCGATATCAGCCTTGATGAACTCGGAAACTTCTCGGATGCCGTTGTCTCTTCCTCGGTTCAGGAGGGTTTCGGCTATCTGTTCATTCAAGCCCTCGGCTGGAAAAAACCGCTCATCGCCCGCCGGATAGATATCCTCGATGATTTTGCCGGCGTATTTAAGGGAAGAGGGGTCCACCTCTACCCCCGGTTCCTCGTTCCCGCCGACCGGCAGCTTGCTGCCACCACCAGAGAGGCCTACGAATCCAAAATCGCAGGTCTTTCCGACATCCTGCCGGAGGAGAGCTTGGACCAGCTTCATAGCGAAATCGCAAAACTCGGCGCCGACGGCACCATTGACCTGTCGCTCCTTTCGGTGGAACGGCAATCAGAGATACTCAGGCTGATCGATGAGCAGAATTACCGAAACACCTGCCGGGAGATGAATCAATCCCTGATGGAAATAGAACACAGCGGAAACCAGGAGGAACAATCGGACCTGCTGCGCTTTTCGCCGGTATACCATGCTGAAAAAACAGGAGAGATACTTGCCTCCCTTACGCGCCGGGAAATCGATCCGGCCGGCGGCCCAGGCAAACCAATCGGCCCAGGCGAGCCAGACGGCCCAAGCGAGCCAGGCAGTCTTCCCTCTCCCGGCGTGCCCGCTGCGCCGGAGCGGACCGAACGGTACATCCTCCACTTTTTTGCTCACCTCGAAAACATCCGGCTGCTCTACGACTTTTAAAAAAAACTTGCAAAACACGATTTCCCCGCCAATACTATAGTCTTATAAAAAGACCGATACATTCGGTATTCAAGGGGAAGGCACATGGGAAACGGTACGGAACACGCATTAAATATCGGGTTCGTCTCCACCCGTTTCAAAGGACTCGACGGGGTATCGCTCGAGGCTGCAAAGTGGGCAGAGGTGCTGGAAAATGAGTTCGGTTACAACAACTTCTGGTTTGCAGGGGAGCTGGACAAGGATGAAAAGGTTTCCATGCTCGTGGAAGAAGCCTATTTCGGAGACCCGGAAACCAAGGTACGCCAGCAGGAGTTCTTCGGCCGGCGCACCAGGAGCCGTGAATTAACCAACTGGATTCAGAAACGGAAAGAGTTTCTGAAGGATAAACTCTACCGCTTCATCGAAAAATTCAAAATCGACCTGTTGATCCCGCAGAACACCCTTGCTATTCCCATGCATATTCCGCTGGGGCTGGCATTGACCGAACTGATCGCAGAAACCGGTATCCCCACGATAGCCCATCATCATGATTTTTTCTGGGAACGGCCTCGCTTTCTTATCAATTCAGTGCAGGACCTGATTCAGCAGGCCTTTCCTCCCGACCTTCCCACCATTAAACACGTTGTCATCAATTCCATGGCACAAAAAGAGCTTGCCGCCAGACGCGGAATCGCTTCGAATGTCATCTACAACGTCATCGATTTCGATGAACAACGAGCCTACTTCGATGATTTCAACTGCGATTTCCGGAAAGACTTCGGCTTCAGCGATAAAGACATCCTGATTCTCCAGCCGACCCGGGTCGTATCCCGCAAGGGGATCGAACAGGCATTATATCTGGTAAAACGCCTGAACATGCCTGAGGTAAAGTTCATCATCTCGCATTCGCCGGGCGACGAAGGATACGAATATTTCGAATGGATCAAGGATACCGCGGAAAAAGACAACATTCCCCTCTACTTTATCTATAACAAACTCCACGAAAACCGCCACTATGAGAATGACGGCAGCAAAATCTACAGCCTGTGGGATGTCTATCCGCATGTGGATTTTATCACCTACCCGAGTCTCTATGAGGGCTTCGGAAACGCCTTTCTCGAAGCGATCTACTTCAGAAAACCGCTGATCGTAAACCGTTATTCCGTGTACATCGTCGACATCGAGCCCAAAGGCTTTCGGACCGTTACCATCGACGGCTTTCTGAACAAGGAGGCCGTGGAGGAAACCCGGGAAATCCTGTTGAACCCCCACCTCCGTACCGAGATGGTCGAAAAAAACTATCAGCTCGGCAAGCAGTTCTTCTCGTACACCTACCTGAAAAAGGAACTCCAGACCTTGCTGAGCAGCTTTTACGGAACACTCTCCTCTGAGCGGAATCCGAACGCCCGGGATTATGAGCTCTACCACATGGAGGGATCGGACTACTATTAAAAATCGAGGAAAACTCGAGACAGCGTTCAGCCGCAGCGATCAGCCGCTTTTTCGCTTTCTGCGCAGAAGAAGCGTTTTGATTCCGGGAACCCAGACAGAAGTAATCCGTTGCCAGTGCTCGTAATCGGGATACTTCGAACGGGTAATTCCCTCGGTCAGACGGGTGCTTCCGGCAAATAGAATTATCAGCAGCAAAGCCCCTGCACCGGCCCGGACCGGATCGGCCCCGGAAGCAACGGCATACAGGGCAATAAGAACCCACTGCAATAGTTCAAAGGCGTAGTTCGGATGGCGGGAGTAGCGCCAGAGGCCGTTGGTGTTGAAACCCGGGCCGGTACGGGAAGCCTTGGTGGCCTGGAACCGGTACTGCTGATTGTCCGCAACGGTCTCCCCCAAAAGGCACAGGAGAAAGCAGCCGGCCAAAAGAATATGAAGCCAGTCGAACTCAAGATTTTTCCTGCCGGCTTCCATCCCGACAAGAAAAAGGGGCATGGTAAAAAGAAAGATAATAATCAGTTGAAAGGCCGTAATAAAAAATAGATTGAAAAGTTCGAAGAGAAAGCGATTGCCTATGCTTTTCCGTAAAACCGCCCACCTGTAGTCTTCTCCGGTAAAACCCTTGCGAAAATCGAAGCGATAGCCTCCTCTTCTTGCAAAATTGAAGGTAAGCCGCGCTCCCCAGAGAACAACAAGCACACACGGCACCAGGAAGAGGGGTTCCCGAAAAAAGGCCCCTGCCCAGATAAGCACGTATACTGGTGGGAGAAGAGACCAGAGCCTGTCGACATGGGAGTAATTTCCGGTAGCAAGACCGGCAATGAACACCGCTGCTCCGACAGCCAACAGAAGCCACAGTGTTATCTCGAATTCAGGTGGTATACTTCCCGCCGGTCTGCCCGTAAGAAATGATGTTAGAGTTTCCATTCGGATATCCTAATTACAAAGGAATGATGTGACAAGATCAACAACGAAACTTCGGCACAGGGGCCGGATGAATCATCACTGATACAACGCTAACATAACGTTGAATTTTCATAGCCCTCGAAACCTTGCGCCCAGGGCTGATAACCGCTATAGTGATAGGGAACAAACTCACACAAGATAAAGAGGATGTATATGCCCGAAAGTCATATGGTTACCATCGACGGTAATACCGCCGCTGCGCACACAGCGCATGCCATTAATGAAGTTGTTGCGATTTATCCGATCACTCCGAGCTCTCCTATGGGTGAGCTGTCGGATGCCTATTCCGCCCAGGGAAGAAAGAACATCTGGGGTACGATCCCGGAGGTTGTCGAACTCCAGTCGGAAGCCGGCGCCTCGGCTGCGGTCCACGGGGCCCTGACAACCGGCGCCCTGACAACGACCTTTACAGCCAGTCAGGGCCTGCTGCTTATGATCCCGAATATGTACAAGATCGCCGGAGAGCTCAGCCCAACGGTTTTTCACATCGCCGCACGGGCTGTAGCAGCCCAGGCGCTTTCAATATTCGGTGATCATTCGGATGTTATGGCGACCCGGAGTACCGGCTTCGGACAGCTTGCCTCCGGTTCGATTCAAGAAGTCATGGATTTCGCCTTGATTTCCCAGGCCGCCTCCCTCGAATCGAGGGTTCCGTTCCTGCATTTTTTCGACGGATTCCGCATCTCTCACGAGATACAGAAGATCGAAGAATTAAATTATGACCAAATGCGGGCCATGATCGACGATGATCTGGTTCGCGCTCACCGCTCACGCGGGCTCAACCCAGAAAATCCGTCTATCCGTGGTACGAGTCAAAACCCCGATGTTTTCTTCGCAGCCCGAGAGACGGTTAACCCCTACTATGAAAAAACTCCGGAAATCATGCAGAAAGCCATGGACCGGTTTTACGAGGTCGCCAGCAGGCGGTACAATCTCTTCGATTATGTAGGTGCGAAGGATGCCGAACGTGTTGTGGTGATGATGGGATCGGGAGCCGAGGCGATGCACGAAACGGTTGAATACCTGGCCGACAAGGGAGAAAAGGTAGGCCTTATCAAGGTGAGGCTCTTCCGTCCCTTTAGCGAAAAGGCCTTCGTTCAAGCCCTGCCCAAGACGGTCAAATCCATCGCGGTACTGGACAGAACCAAGGAACCGGGATCTCTCGGGGAACCCATGTACGAGGATGTCCGGACTTCGATCGGCGAGGTAATGGCTGCGGGCGAGGCCCCCTTCTCCGAATATCCGGTGATCGTGGGCGGCCGCTACGGTCTTGGTTCCAACGAGTTCAATCCTGGAATGGCCAAGTCGGTTCTGGACAATCTCAAGGAAAAAACTCCGAAAAACCACTTTACTGTTGGTATCCACGACGATCTTAACTTTACCAGCCTGGACTGGGACCCGGATTTTTCCAGCGAAGGCGATGATGTCCACCGGGCCGTTTTCTTTGGCCTCGGTTCGGATGGTACGGTCGGAGCCAACAAGAACTCGATCAAAATCATCGGAAAGGCAACCGACAACTATGCCCAGGGTTATTTTGTCTATGATTCGAAGAAAGCCGGGGCCAGAACGGTTTCTCATCTCCGGTTCGGAAAGAACCCGATCCGCAGCAGCTACCTTATTCAGAAGGCCAGCTTTGTTGCCTGCCATAAATTCGCCTTTCTGGAAAAATACGACATGCTGAAACACGCCGAAGAGGGTGCAACCTTCCTTCTTGCAGCCCCATTCGGCAAAGACGAGATCTGGGGCCATCTCCCTGCCGAAGTGCAGCAGCAGATCATCGACAAGAAACTCAAGTTCTATGTAATAGACGCCCATCATATTGCCGAAAAAGCGGGAATGCCCGGCCGCATCAATGTGATTATGCAGACAGCTTTTTTCCAAATCTCCGGTATTCTCCCGGAAGAAGAAGCCATCGAATTGATCAAGCAGGCAATCCGGGACACCTACGGCAAGAAGGGGCAGGAAATCGTCGACCAGAACATGAAGGCCGTAGATATTGCTGTTTCCGAAATCGAAAGGGTCGAGTATCCGAACAAGGCCGAAAGCAGCTCGCACATGGTTCCTCCTGTTCCCGAGGATGCACCACAGTTTGTTAAAGAGGTTACCGGAGAGATCATAGCCGGCCGCGGAGAAGATATTCCGGTTTCCAAACTCCCCGACGACGGAACCTATCCACTCGGAACCACCAAGTACGAAAAACGGAACATAGCCGAGTACCTCCCTGTCTGGGATCCGGAAACCTGTATCCAGTGCGGAGACTGTGCTGCGGTCTGTCCCCACGGCGTAATCCGGATGAAGATGTTCGATCCGAAGTATCTCGAAGATGCGCCGGAAACCCTAAAGAGTGCCGACGCCAAGCCAAAACCCTTCAAGGGTATGAAGTTTGGGCTGCAGATTGCTCCGGAGGACTGTACCGGCTGCGAACTCTGCGTCAATGTCTGCCCGGCTTTTCAGAAGGTGGGCGGTCAAAAAACCGACAAAAAGGCTCTCAACATGGAACCTCAGCTTCCCCTGCGGGACAGCGAACGGGAAAACTGGGAGTACTTCACTGAAACAATTCCGGAAACCGATCTTGATCAGATCAATCTGAACTCTACGCTGGGCACCCAGCTCTTGCGGCCTCTGTTCGAGTTTTCCGGCGCCTGTGCCGGATGCGGAGAAACCCCGTATGTCAAGCTCATGAGTCAGCTCTTCGGGGACCGGGCAATTATCGCCAATGCAACCGGTTGTTCATCCATCTACGGCGGAAATCTGCCCACCACTCCCTACACCACCAGGAAAGACGGCCGGGGACCTTCGTGGTCGAACTCTCTCTTCGAGGATGCTGCAGAATTCGGATACGGAATGCGTCTTACCAGCAACAAGATGAAGGAATATGCCTTCGAACTGATCGATTCACTCCTCAGCGGTTCCTCCGGCGGCTTCGACAAGGACCTCCTCCAAAAGATCAAGGAAAATCCGCAGAGCACCCCTCAGGAGATCGAAGAACAGCGGAAATATGTAAGCAAACTCAAAGAACAGTGTGATGCTTCATCTGCTTCTGAAGCGGTTGAACTCAAATCAACAGCCGACAATTTGATCAGTCGTTCCATCTGGATTCTCGGTGGTGACGGATGGGCATACGATATCGGTTACGGCGGACTCGACCATGTGCTCGCCTCCGGTGAAAATGTAAATGCCCTCGTACTCGATACGGAGGTATACTCCAACACCGGCGGCCAGATGTCCAAATCCACACCCATCGGCGCTATCGCTAAATTCGCCGCCGGGGGAAAGGCCCTCAAAAAGAAGGACCTGGGCATGATGCTCATGAGCTACGGCTATATTTATGTAGCAAAGGTTGCCATGGGGTATAACAGAGTGCAGACCATCAAAGCCTTCCGCGAGGCGGAGGCCTACAATGGCCCCTCGGTCATTATTGCCTACTCCCACTGTATAGCCCACGGTATCGATATGCGCCACGGCCTGGACCAGCAAACAGCCGCCGTTAAATCAGGGCTTTGGCCTCTGTATCGGTACAATCCCGAACTCGAAGCCCAGGGTAAAAACCCGCTGAAGCTCGACTCGAAAGAGCCTTCCATCGACGTGACGGATTATATCTACAAGGAAATCAGGTACCGATCGCTGAAACAGGCAAAGCCGGAGATTGCAGAAGGCTTTCTGGGTCAGATCAGACGTGAAGTGAAAAAGCAGTACGATACCTACAAGTACCTCGCAGACCGTCCGTACGGGGATTGAGAACGATAGCAACCTGCAGTAACCGTACTATAGACAAAGAGCCCGGAGAATCTCCGGGCTCTTTTTTTCGGCAGGCAGGAAACTGCAATGGGACTGCATTGGGCCGGCAGTGTGCCAGCCCAATGCAGTCCCGTATGCCGGCCCGCCTAGGGTCTTATCCTCCTGCGGTCCCTGGGGAACAACGAAGCCTCCTTGATATTCGCCAGACCGAGGAGCTGCTGAGTAAGGCGTTCGAGGCCGATTGCAAAACCGCCGTGAGGCGGACATCCGTAGCGAAACACCGACAGATAATCTTCCATATCCACCGGGTCGAGTCCGGATCGGACGATATTTTTAGTCAGTTTCGAATAATCGTTGATCCTTCTTCCGCCGGAGGTTATCTCCAATCCCCGAAAGAGGAGATCAAAACTCATCGTCTTTCGCCCGTTGGGGAAGGTGTAAAAGGGACGTTTCTTGCGGGGAAAGGAATGGACGAAAACAGCATCTATTCCAGCCTCCGCCTTTGCCCAGGAGCACAGCTCCCGCTCTCCTTCCGGGGTGAGTTCAAAAACCCGCCTGTCGAGTCGATCCGAAAGAAGGGACAATGCCCGGTCATAGGGGATCCGGGGAATCCCGGACAGCTGCTGGGCTGTTGGAACGGAGGCACCCCAATCTTCGAGTATCGCCGGATTCTTTTCTGAAATGTCCGAGCAAACGGCCTGAAGAATCCCGACCTCGAGGTCCATCAACTCCTGGTCGGATTCAATAAAACCCATTTCCACATCGAGGCTTACGTATTCGTTGAGGTGTCTGGCCGTTTCATGCTTCTCCGCCCGGTAGGCTGCGCCGATCTCGAATACCCGCTCCATGCCGGCGGCCACCATAGCCTGTTTATAAAGCTGGGGTGACTGGGCCAGAAAAACCTGGGTTTCGAAGTATTCTACAGGAAACAGACCGGTCCCGCCCTCCGAGCCGCTGCTGATGAGCTTGCTGCTCTTTATTTCCGTAAAGCCGAGTCCACGAAGGTAGCGTGCGAACGAATCGAGGATATCCGATTGGATGGTAAAGATCGAACGGAGCTTCGGGTTTCTCAGCGAAAGCATCCGGTTGTCCAATAGAACATCGATGCCGACCCGCGTGTGGTCACCGGGCACGGCAAAGGGAAGATTTCCCTCAGCCTGCGAGAGTATCGTAAACTCTTTCCCTTGGACTTCCATTCCTCCGGGAGCTGCTTCGTTTTCAACTACTGTCCCGTAGACACGTATAACCGATTCCGGTGTCAGCTCGGGAAGCTTGTCCCACACAGTTTGCACGCTCCCCGACCGGTCCCGGAGAATGAGAAAGGTCACTCCTCCGAGATCGCGAAGTCTGTGCACCCAGCCGCTGAGTTCCACCTCTTTTCCTGTATGCCTCTTTATATCTGCTGCCATTGTCCGGCTCATCGTGCTTTCTCCTCTTTCTCTTCATCTGCATCAATGATTTCAGCGAGAAGGTTCCTGGTTCTTTGTGGTTCCGCCCTTCCTCCGCTGCTTTTCATTACCTGACCGATGAGGTAACCGAGCACCTTCTTTTCTCCTGCCCGGGCCTGTTTCAACGCCTCAGGATTATCGGAACAGACCTTTTCGATGAGCTTCCGAAGGCTGTTGTCATCGCTGATCTGTTCGAAGCCTTCATCCGCGATAAGAAACTCCGGATCCCGGTCGCGCTCGAAGATCAAAGACAGCACCTTCTTTGCGATTTTACCGTGTATGCGCCCCTCCTCGAGCAGAAGCAGTAAATCCGCAAGCCGTTTCGGAGAGAGGGGGGAATTGCCGAGGGAAAGGTTTCTGTTGTTGAGTTCCTTCATGACATCGCCGTTAAGCCAGTTGTAGACGGTTGCCGCGAACCCCTCGGCTCCTCCCTGCAGGACCTTGAGAACAGCCTCGAAAAAATCCGCCGTTTCTCTTTCTATAGTGAGATATGCCGCAGCTTCGATCGAGAGACCATACTCCTGCTGCAATCTCAGCCTTCGTTCGAGGGGAAGCTCGACGAGCTGCTGCTTGACCTGGCCGAGAAACTTTTCATCCGGATAAAAGGCCGGCAGGTCCGGTTCGGGAAAGTAACGGTAGTCATGGGCAGCCTCTTTCTTTCGCATAAGGATGGTGGCGTCCCGATTTTCGTTCCACAGCCGCGTTTCCTGAGCAACCGTTTCTCCTGCATCGAGGAGACCGCTCTGGCGTTCGACTTCGTGTTCGAGGGCAAGACGGACAAAGCGGGAGGAGTTCATATTTTTCAGCTCCACCTTCCGTCCGAGCCCGGCACCGGGTCTGTTGAGCGAGATATTCGCATCACACCGCAGGGATCCCTCTTCCATATTGCCGTTGCACACAGATAGATAACGGACAAAGGAACGAAAATACCGCAAAAAGGCTTCGGCTTGCTCACCGCTCTTTATATCCGGTTCGGTAACGATCTCGAGCAAGGGAGTTCCGGCCCTGTTGTAGTCGATCAGAGATACGTCTCCTGCGTGAATCATCTTTCCCGCGTCTTCTTCCAGGTGAACATCGTGGATTCGCACCTTCCTGATCCCTGAATCAACCGGATAATCAATGTAACCGCCGGTTCCGATCGGCCTATAAAACTGAGAAATCTGATAGTTTTTCGGCATATCGGGATAGAAATAGTTTTTCCTGTCAAAACTCGTCAGCGCTGCGCTTTGGCAGTTGAGAGCTGCAGCAACCAGATACGCCTGCTTCACAGCTTCCTCGTTGAGGGCGGGTAGTACTCCGGGATAACCCAGGCACACAGGACAGACGTTCGTATTCGGTTCATCCCCGTAACCGGCACGGCACGAGCAGAAAGCCTTTGTCCGTGTCAGCAGCTGGATGTGAATTTCAAGTCCGATGTAGATTTCGTAACCGGGACGACCCGCTCCGGTTTGTTTCCCTTCTTTCATAGACATCTCAGACCTCCCTTTCCGACCGGCCGATAAATCGTTCCGGATGTTCAGGCTCGTAGATTCTCCGGTAGGATGCGGCTGCCTGAAAAAGCAAATCTTCGCTGCCGTCGGGCCCGATAAACTGCATACCCACCGGTAAACCGTTGCGCAGACCGGTAGGAAAGGAAAGCGCCGGGACTCCTGCAAGGTTGGCCGTAGCAGTAAAGCGGTCCGCTAGTTTCTGCTGAAATGGGTCGAGCTGGTCGGAATCATGAGGAAAGGCCTGCACCGGAAACACCGGCGAGAGAATGAGTTCATACTTTTGAAAGAGATCTGCCATACTCTTTCTGAGAGCGCTTCTGATCTTCTGTGCTTGTAGATAATAACGGTCCTGAAAGCCGGAGCGGAGAACAAAGGTCCCAAGCAGAATCCGCAGTTTTACTTCAGGACCAAAGCCGGCGTTTCTACTGAGTTCGGTTAGTTCCCGGGGAGTTTCAGCCTCCGAATCACTCAGTCCGTATCGAATACCTGTATAGCGAGCTAGGTTCGCACTCGCCTCTGCTGCAGCAATTGTGTAATAGGCAGGGACTACATAGTCGAGAAACGGTAATCGAACTTCTTCGGTAGTGAAGCCGATCTCCGGTAAATGTGAAACTACACTGCGGTATTCTTCCTCTACTTCCGGTGACAGTCCCTCCAGACCACCGAGAAGCGCTACTCTGCCCTTTCGGTTCGTCGAGGTTTTTCTGAAACAGGCCATGTCGGTCGTCGTCTGGTCTTTGGCATCGAGTCCGGCCATTGTTTCGAATGATGTTTTGAGCAAACCTATATCGAGTCCGAGCAAGCCAATACCTTCGAGAGAGGAGGCGTAAGCCACCAGCCCATACCGGGAAACCGACCCGTATCCGGGTTTTAGTCCGTATACTCCGCAAAACGCTGCAGGCTGTCTGACCGATCCTCCGGTATCCGTACCAAGGGCAAAGGGGACCAAGCCGGCTGCCACAGCAGCCGCCGAGCCTCCGCTCGAACCACCAGCCACATAATCAGTGTTCCAAGGGTTATTTGTACGAAGCAGCGCCGAATTATCAGTGGAAGACCCCATGCCGAACTCATCCAGGTTGGTTTTTCCGACTACCGTTGCCCCCGCTCCGACAAGCCGATCAACCGCAGTTGCACTGTAGGGAGAAATAAACTTCTCGAGCATTTTTGATCCGCAGGTCAAGCGGAAACCCTTCACGGCTATATTGTCTTTGACGGCAAACGTCATCCCGGACAACGGCTGATTATCTGAATTATTGCTGTTTAAGGATAAAGACAGCTCTTTTCCGAGTTCGGGATTGTATTGAAGAAAAGCGCCAAGAGCTGTATTCAGTTCTTGAACGTGGGCATTTTGTTTCTCTGTTCCTTGTTGTATTTCTTTCGACATACGTATTCTCCTCTGAATGATAATGGTATCGAGAATACGAAGATCGATTAATCAGGTATATGATTTATGTATTAAACGTCTGCTGGTAAGAATTCGTCTGAACGGAAAAAAAACTACTTACAGAACGTTTGGTACCACGAAAAACCGATCTTCGCGCTCGGGTGCATTATCAAGTAGAGAGTCAGGCCTATCAGGTCCAGACTCTCCAGGCACCTCCGAATCGGTTCGCAATCGGTTTACCGTCTGCATTTCCTGGGGGGTTGGTTTCGAATCGGTTACAGAATCGAAGTTTTGCATGAGGTTAAAATAGTCGAGTATTCTCTCAATTTCGGTTTGGAGCTGTTCAGCCTCTTCCGACGATATTGTGAGTCCTGCGAGTTCTGCTGTTACGTTCAGTTCCTTCGATTCCATACGCAGGAGACTATACGTATTTCTCATTCTTTCGTCAATACAAAAAAAGCTGAGGGCAAAAAAAAAGCCTGGCGACGACCTACTCTCCCACCCGATGAGGACATGGCGTGCAAGCATGTGCTTGCGCCGGAGCGATGCTCCGGGTCCATGGCCCGATCGGGCAGTACCATCGGCGCTGGAGGGCTTAACTTCCGTGTTCGGCATGGGAACGGGTGGTGCCCCTCCGCTATAGTCACCAGGCAAATATTTCTGTTTTTCTTCGGCTTTCCGCCGCGGCGCAGGCCCTGCGGGCCTTCACCGGGGCAGCCGGCTCACCCTCGGGTTCGCCGGTGGTCCCCCGCCCTGCTCGGGCTTGAGGACCCGCCTCGAAAG
>JAIPGG010000085.1 GCA_021736255.1 Spirochaetales bacterium
GCGGCCCGGCTATGCGGCAGAAGGCCGGGAGGCTTCGTTCTGCGGCAGCTAGTTTCCTTTTTTTCCGAGGGCGACGAGATAGGTCTCGAAGGAATCCTTGCGAACCGCTGACGGGCGCGAACGCTTGACGGTGTGGAAATGGGTTTTCAGATGGGCCTCGAGCTCCTGTTCCTCTCCTCCCTGGAAGAGTTTTACCACCAGGTTCCCGCCTGTTTCGAGTACAAAAAGGGCGAGTTCGATGACGGCCTCGGCCAGCGAGGCTGAGCGGCCGGTGTCGACGGTGCGGTTGCCGGTGGTCTTTGGTGCGGCATCGCTGATAACGGCATGGAAAGGGCCTGCCGCCGAAAGCCGGTCCCGCACCTGTGGATCGGTGATGTCCCCCTGAACAAATGTGCAGGGGACTCTGGTTTCTTTTGAAGCGTTCTCCTGTATCCGAAGCGGGTCGAGATCGACGGCAACAATAGTGCTGCCCGGCTTCAGGTTTCTCATCAAAAAGACCGTCCAGCTTCCCGGTGCGGCTCCTACATCGAGAACGGCCCCCGTTTTCGGAAGTACCCGGAATTTCTTCTCCAGTTCCTGGAGTTTATAGACCGATCGGGCGGGATACCCTTCACGCTGCGCCTTGAGGCTGTATTCATCGGGTCCGGACCTGTCCGACCCACTCCGGCCGGACGGCCGCTTTGTGTTTTTGTGGCCCTTTTTTCCCGGTCCGGTCCTTCCTGACGGCCCGCGCCCTTTTGACTTGCTCATATATCATCCTCGCTTCGAAGTACCGGTCCGGCATCTTGACGCCCGGCGGCCGGGTGTGAATGCTAAAGCCATGACAGCTGATTTTACCAGTCGTTTAGCCGATATTGAAGCCCGTCTTGCCGAAGCTTTTCCCCCTTCCCCCGATGGGGCATGGATTGCCTCCGCCCTCGGTCCGATTCACTCGGCCTATTCCTCCGAACAGGCGGCCGGGCTCCATCGAGCAGGCTGGGAACTCCTCGAGCGCGGGGGAAAACGATGGCGCCCCCTTTTGATGCTTCTTTCGGCTGAGCTGATTGCAGAAGCGGAATCCGGAGGAGGTGGAGGGCCGCAGCTCCCTCCTGGAGCTGCCTATAACCGTGCCCTCTTTCTGAGTCCGGTTGTTGAGCTTGCCCACAACGGCACCCTCATCGTCGACGACATCGAGGATGAGGCACGACAGAGAAGGGGCCGCCCGGCTGTCCACATGATTCACGGGACCGACGTTGCCATCAATGCCGGAAATTATCTCTATTTTGCCGCTGCCTCTTTCATTGACGCTTTCCCGCCGGATGCAGAGTCCGGCCGCCGCAATGACCAGTCTGTGTTTCAATCCCGCCTCTATCGCCGGTTCCTGCAGGAGATGCGCCGGGTACATGCAGGGCAGGATCTGGATATCCGCTGGCACAGGGAGGCATCTGTGCTCCCCGGCCGGAATGAGTACGAGCAGATGTGCCGCTTCAAGACCGGTTCCCTTGCCGGTATGGCGGCTGCCTTCGGCGCAATCTCTGCGGAGGCGGACCGAAAGACGGAGGAGCAGCTGGCCGGGTTCGCCGAAGAACTGGGGGTGGCCTTTCAGTTTCTCGACGATGCAAAAAACCTTTCCGCCGGAAACCCCGGCAAAATGCGTGGAGACGATATTGTAGAGGGAAAGAAGAGTCTGCCGCTTATTTTACATCTCCAGTCCCGGCCGGAGGACCATGACCGGATGGTCGCGCTTATCAGAAAAGCAGGATCATACACCGGTGAGGCCGGTGTAAAGGAGAGCGCTGCAGCACCTCCCGAACCGGTGCTCGAGGCAATCGGCCTGATGGAGGACAGCGGGAGCATTGACCAGGCCCGCGAACTCGGTCTGGACCGTCTCGACCAGGCCGCAGGGCTTCTCTTTTCCGGGTTTTCAGGCATCAAAGCCCTGGGTTTGATACAGGCCCTGATCGACGAGTTCCGCCGCGCACTGGTCTGAGCCGGATTCGCCCGTTCCGGCACAGCTTGGAGCACTCCGCCCGGCACAGCCCCGCTCAGCCCGGAAGCACCGGCCCGCCCGATTGACGCAGAACGGCTTTCATCGTACCTTTGGATCATGCAATTTTCCTATTTTCAACAATCCGGTAGAGGTAAAAGGCGGCGTTATTTCAATGCTGCTCTTATCATCATCGGTATTAACGTTCTGTTCTTCCTGATACACATGGCTGCGCCGAAGCTCCAGCTCTACATGGCCATGACTCCCGCCTATGTCATACTGGGGGGAGGCTGGTGGCAGCTTGTGACCTACATGTTCACCCACGGCGGCTTCTCGCACATTCTCTTCAACATGATCGCTCTCTTTTTCTTCGGGACCCAGGTGGAACAAGCGCTCGGCAGCAGAGAGTTCCTCTGGTTCTATTTTCTCGTTGGAGTCGGGGCCGGGTTTATTTCTCTGCTGATTTTCTGGGGGTCGGGAACCAATGTTATTCTTCTCGGTGCCTCCGGGGCTGTTTATGGTGTGCTCTTGGCCTTTGCCACGTTGTATCCCAACGCAATGATCTATGTGATGGGGATTATTCCGATCCGTGCGCCTGTTTTGGTGCTCATCTATACCTTTATCGAGCTGGCATCACAGGTCTTCGGCGTGCGAGGCGGGGTTGCCCATCTAACCCATCTTGCAGGATTCGGGATCGCCTATCTCTACTTTCTGCTTCGGCTGAAGATAAACCCGGCGAAACGCTTTTTCAGCTAGGGGTGCGGAGGATAACCAAACGATGAATGCTTCACACGCTGCGGAAAATTCGGAACACGACGAACCGAAACCCGGAGTGCTCTACGATTTCTACCAGAGTCAGTCCCCCCCTCCCAGGGTTACCGGTTTTGCCGGCGTTTTGCTTCCACTCTGGTTTTCTTCCATAGCGGAAGAACACCGTGCCACGAGGGAACTGGCGGGACTTTTCGACTGTACCCACATGGCTGTTTTCCGCATGCAGGGGCCTGCCGCAGGCTCTTTCCTCGATGCGGTAACCACCGGTGCAATGAATACCCTCGAAACAGGCAGGGCCCGCTACAGCTTTTTGCCCGCCCCTGACGCTCATATCCTCGATGATGTGATCGTTTACCGTCTGGGGGAGGAAGATTTTCTTCTGGTGGCCAACGCGGCCAATGCCGAGGCTGTTGAAACCTGGTTTGCCTCCCTGCGGGCCGGAGAACAGGATGACCTTCCGGAGGGGCTCAGGTTACTGCTTTCCGGAGAAGATGGACAGATGAGCGGCGATGCTCTTCGCCTCGAGGGGCCCGGTGAATCCGGGCTGGTGGACATTGCCGTGCAGGGGCCGAAGTCCTACGAGGTGCTGTCGGCTCTTCTTTCAGACGAGGAGGCAAAGCAGGTTTCCGCTCTCCGGCCTTTCCGGGTCACCTCTGTTTCGCACGACGTAATTGAGGGCGGACTCATCGTTGCGGCTACCGGCTACACCGGCGCCCGTTCCGGCTACGAACTTTTTGTCGACAAAAGCCGGGCTGTGGGTTTGTGGCAGCTCCTGCTCGAGAAGGGAGAAGAGGCCGGGCTCGCACCTTGCGGACTCGGTGCTCGAGACAGCCTTCGAATCGAGGCCGGTCTCCCTCTCTACGGACACGAGCTCGAAGGAAACTGCGCCATAGATCCGGCACAGGCAGGCTACGGATGGGCCGTAGATTTTACCAAGCCCGACTTTATCGGCAAAACCGCACTCCGCCGCAGAATCGAAGGAGAGACTGCCCTCGAGAATTCTCCCACCGGCCGGCCTGTAGAGGTTGCCCGGGCCGCTTTTCCCGGAGGCCGCGGGGTTCGCCCGATCAGGGCCGGCGACGGCATCCTTGATGCGGAAGGGCTCTGTGTCGGCGAGGTGCTCAGCAGCACCCGGGTCGGGGAGCGTCAGATAGTGCTTGCGTTTATGGAATCAGAACACAGCAAGCCGAAAACCCCGGCCGGACTCTTCTACCTGGCCCGAAACGAAAGGCAGCGAAACGAGGGCAGGGCACAAAAAACCCCCTATGGACAACAGGTGCAGGCGGATCTGAACGGTGGAATCTTAGAGCGCTTCGAACGGTTTTAATTCGTCCTCAGCACTGAGCGAGGCCGGTGCGGTCTGCCGGACGGTCTACTGCTCCCGATCGTGGAGATGGATATTGTGTCAGGATAACCGGCCCGGCCCCCGCTGTCTTGCATTGATTGCGAAGACTCAATAGAATTCAAAACGTTACACGAGATAGAAAACACCACAAGGGAGGGAATATGGTTCCGGGAGATCTCAAATATTCAAAAAATCACGAGTGGGTTCGCGTCGAGGGAAATACGGCAACGATCGGAATTACCGATTTCGCACAGGAGCAACTGGGCGAGGTTACCTTCATCGAGCTGCCGGCGCTCAAATGCACTGTCTCGCCGGGAAATCAGATTGCTACGGCAGAAAGCTCGAAGGCCGCCGAAGATATCTACACTCCTATTGCTGGGACCATTACCGAGGTGAACGAGGAACTCGAAGATGCTCCGGAGCAGGTGAACGAAGACTGCTACGGCAGCGGTTGGATCTGCAAGATGGAGCTCAGCGGCAATTCGGGGGTGGATAAACTCCTCTCGCCCGAGGAGTACCAGGACCTGCTCGAAAAGAGCCGGTAACCAGCACGACCGGGAGGTCCTATGCCCTTTATTGCCAATACCGACGAGCAGCGCCGGGAAATGCTCGAACAGACAGGTCTGTCTGCTGAGGACTTGTTTGCCGATATACCGCCGGAACTTCGGGCGGAAAGCCTGGATTTGCCCATAGGAATGAACGAGCAGCAGGTCAGCGGCCATCTGGAAAAGCTTGCCGAAAAGAACCATGCCCGTCTCGTCTCGTTTCTGGGGGGAGGGTTCTACGATCATTTCATTCCGGCTGCAGTGCCGGCCCTTGCCTCCCGCGGGGAGTTTGCCACAGCCTACACCCCCTATCAGCCGGAGCTGGCCCAGGGAACCCTGCAGGCAATGTACGAGTTCCAGTCTGCAGTCTGCCGGCTCACCGGTATGGAGGTATCCAACGCCTCGCTCTACGACGGGGGAACGGCCATGTACGAGGCGATGATGATGGCCCTCCGCATTACCCGGCGGAATCGGGTGGTGATCGACGAGACGGTTAACCCCATCTATCGGGTTATGATCGAGTCTTACACCCGGAATCTGAGTATCGATCTGGAACAAACCTGCTGCGGCGAGGGTCAGGTCTCCCGCGAACGGATCTTTGAACTGATCGACGAGAACACCGGTGCGGTAATCCTGCAGAACCCCAACTTTTTCGGTATCATCGACGACTTTCATGATATTGCCGAATATGCCCACGAGCGGGGAGCCCTGCTGATCGTTTCGGTCTATCCCATATCCCTGGGGCTTCACAAGCCGCCGGGAGAGATGGGGGCCGACATTGTCTGCGGAGAGGGGCAGAGCCTTGGTCTCCCGCTCTCCTTCGGGGGGCCGTATCTGGGCTTTATTGCCGGCAGAAAAAAACACGTGAGGAAAATGCCCGGCCGCATTATCGGCGAGACCGTTGATACCGACCAAAGGCGCTCCTTTGTAATGACGCTGCAGCCGAGGGAACAACACATTCGACGGGACAAGGCTACCTCGAATATTTGCTCCAATGAGTCCCTCTGCGCTTTGCAGGCGGTCATCTATCTGAGCCTGATGGGAAAACAGGGGCTCGCTGAAACCGCCGAGCTCTGTGCGGACAAGGCGAGCTATGCCTACTCGAGACTCACGTCGATTCCCGGGGTAGAGCCGCACTTCCACGCCAAGTGGTTTTTTAACGAGTTCGTTCTTGATTTGCCCGAGCCTGCGGCGGAGGTGATCGGCCGGCTCATCGAAAAGGGGCTCGCCGCAGGCTTTCCCCTGAGCCGCTACTACCGGGGAATGGAGAATTCTATTCTGATCTCCCTCACCGAGAAGCGGACGAAGGAGGAGATCGGTTACCTTGCCGAGGCGCTCGAGGGGGCCCTCGAGGGTTCCCAGGCAGGAGGCTCACGATGAGCGGGGGTGGTATGAACGAAGCAAAGCTGATTTTCGAAAAGAGTGTCGAGGGAAGACGGGCGACCCAGAAGACCCCTTCCGACGTAGGGCATTCGGTGAACCTGAATCCCGACTACCTGCGCGAGGCGCCTCCGGAGCTGCCCGAGCTGAGCGAGCTGGATGTTGTGCGCCACTTTACCGAACTCTCGACCCGAAATTTCGGGGTGGATACCGGTTTCTATCCCCTCGGTTCGTGCACTATGAAGTACAATCCCAAGGTTACAGAACGAATTGCAGCGCTGCCGGATTTTGCAGGATTGCATCCCCTTTTACCCCAGCTCCGTCTGGGGGGCATGCTCACCCAGGGTGCCCTGGAGGTGATATGGCGAACGGACCTTCTGCTGCGGGAACTCACGGGAATGGCCGGATTTACGATGCAGCCCTTGGCCGGGGCCCATGGTGAACTCACCGGTATCATGATCATGGCCGCCTATCACCGGGACCGGGGAAACAGCAAGACCACAGTCCTGGTGCCGGACTCCGCCCACGGGACCAATCCCGCCAGCGCGGCGATTGCAGGCTATGACGTCGTTTCGGTACCCAGCGACGAGAACGGTCTGATGGACCTGGATGCCCTGCGGGAGCAGGTGGACGACCGGACGGCAGGGGTTATGCTCACCTCGCCGAATACCCTGGGCCTGTTCAATCCCCGGGTGAAGGAAATCTGTGACCTCATCCACAGCGTGGACGGCATCGCCTACTACGACGGGGCGAATATGAACGCTATCGTGGGCCGGGCTCGGCCGGGGGATTTCGGTTTCGACATTGTCCATCTGAATCTGCACAAGACCTTTGCCACTCCGCACGGCGGCGGCGGTCCTGGTTCGGGACCGGTGGGTGTTGTAGAGGGCCTCCTTCCCTTTTTGCCGGTTTCGCTTGTGGTCAAACGGGAGGATGGGACCCTGGCTCTCGAGTATGACCGGCCGAAATCCATCGGCTACATTGCCCCTTTCTACGGGAATTTCGGAATCGTGCTGCGGGCCTATGTCTATCTTCTCATGCTCGGCAGGGACGGCTTTCTCGGGGTGTCCGAGAACGCTGTGCTGAATGCTAACTATCTGCGGACCAAGTTAAAAGACGTCTACCGTCAGGCCTACGACCGGCTCTGCAAACATGAGTTCGTTATCAGTCCGAGCAAGGCAATGGAGGAAAAGGGTATCCGCGCCGTTGATATTGCCAAAGCGCTGATCGACCGGGGATTTCATCCCCCGACGGTCTACTTTCCCACGATTGTGCGGGAGTCTATGATGATCGAGCCGGTGGAAACCGAAAGCAAGGAAACCCTCGACGACTTTGCCGAGGCGATGCTCGAAATCGCCCGCCTGGCAAAAGAGCAGCCTGAAGTGCTCACCGGAGCGCCCCGGAGCACCTCTGTGCGCAGGCCCGATGAGACCAAGGCGGCGAAAGAGCTGAATATAGCCTCGCTTTAGTTCGAGCTGCCGGCGGCCATTTCCTGTTTGTATCTCCGGTGACTCAGAAAGAACAAAAGCGCCACGACCGGGATAATCACGAAGGCCACCGGATTCCCGCGGAAAAGCTCGAGAAACCAATATCTGACCGGGTTTCCCCCGTCGGTAAAAGCGGTGATCTGTGCCGTTGTGGGGATCTCTGCGCCTACTTCCTGCGAGAGCCTGGTAATGAGCGGCGCGAGCTTGGTTGCAATCAGAAGGTAACCGGTTACCAGAGGGATACCCGCAACCACCGCTCGAAAGACATTTCCCCTCGAGATCAGCGTGATCACCGAGATTTGAGAGATCAATGCCGGTAATCCGCCGAGGGGAAGCATCTTGTTTCCCGGCAGAATCAGAGCGATGATCAGGGAAATCGGCATGAGGATGAGTCCGGCGGTCAAAATGGACCGGTGGTCGAGGATAACCGCAGCGTCGAGGGCAATGTTTAGATTCTTCTTTTTCGGAAAGCGCCGCTGGATTACCGACCGAAGGGTATGAGAGACCGGCTCCATCCCGTCACCGATAAGTCCGCCGCTTTTGGGCAATAAAAACATTACCGCAGCGATGAGGACGGCTGTTTCCAAGAGGTTTTTTGCCCCGTAGCCGGCGGCCACTCCCAGCACGACCCCGATTAGAAATCCGATCACCATGGGTTCGCCGAAAACACTGTGTTTGTCCCCCCGTTTATGAGGGTTGTAATCAATGTTCCGTACTCCCGGTATCCGGTCCAACAGCCAGTTAACCCCTACGCCGTAGGGCAGGAGTCCCACCGACGAGAGGGGGGAAATCGCAATCCCTTCTCTGCCTGTTTCCCGTTCCACCTCGGGGGCCGTCCAGTCGCTGAGCTTGATGGTGTAGATCGCCAGAAGCCCGGTAGCGATCAGTCCTATGATCACGTTTCCGCTGGTGCTGAAGATCAAGGCCCCCACCAGGGCAAAGTGCCAGTAGTTCCAGATGTCGATGTAGATCGTTTTTGCGGCGTTGGTGGCCAGCATGAGCACGTTGATCAGGATTATCAGTGGAATGGAAATGTGAGCTACCGGAGAGCCCCAGGTAATGGCTGCAAGCGGCGGCCAGCCGACGTCGAGGATGGGAAAATCCAGCCCCCGTTCGGTAACCAAAGCCTCCACGGCAGGGTTGATTGCCTCAACAAAGAATTCGAAGGCGATAAAAATGCCGGCGAACCCGGCTGCCAGTTTGAGCGCCGAGAGCAGCGCGTCTCTGACCTTCATTCTGATTATAAGAGCAAGGATCAGAACGATTATCGGGAGCATGACGTAGGCCTTGAAATCGAAAAAGGCGTCGAGGACGGATTTTAAGGCTTCCATAGAAAGAACCTCCACGGAAGGTAGCATACGAAAGGAAAGAAGAAAGATCAAATAGGTAGAAAAAAAATTTGCAAGAAAGGAAAAATCGGCATATTGTGAAGGTGGGTGGTTGTTGTTGGATACCGTACTCGTGTATTCGCCCAGATTGGTTTCTCTGGATATAGAAAACCCTGCAGATGCCGGGTGTGATGCGAATTACCGCTTTCTTCCTGTTTCCTCCCGGGTTGAACTTTGCCACAATCTGGTGGAGATCGATGATATTTGCGGTTTACTGATCGAATTCGAGCGGCCCGGCGCTATTTCTGAAGAGGAACATCGCTTTCTCGCCTCCCTGGAGAAGCATTTCCCCATCCTTCCGATTGCTGTTATCTCCTCTGATCCTCCTCAATCGGAGGGGCTGGAATGGATCAGTGCCGATGTTGATAATGCGAGCCTGCTCGAGCAAGCATGCAACTTTGCCGCCCACCCTGCTTCGGCGAATAGACGAGCTCACCATCGGTTTGACTGGATCCTGAATGGGTTTGTAACCGGAAATGACGGAGAGGAGATTCAGTGTCGAATCCGCTCTATCAGCGCCGGCGGGGCCTTCCTGGAAACTAGCGAAATCCTTTTCCCTCCCGGCAAGGAAATCCAGCTGCGTATTTCCTTTCAGAATTTCCAACTTCATGTTGATTGCGAGGTTCTTGATCCCCGCCGGGCCTCGAGCAATCTGCCTGCGGGTATCGGGCTGAGCTTTATCCGCCTCCGGCCGCAGACAACCGAGCTGCTCGACCGTATTGTGAATGATACGATAGTACAGATACTGCTGAATCCGGATGAAGAGGCAGAGGTGCCCTCTCTGATGGAAGAGGAGCTGACCCCGGATTGCATGTTTCTCTGATTCTTCGTTCCTGCTGAACACGGTGTTCTTTCTCTGTTATACTGACGTTTCATGAAAACAACTCATCAGCTTTTCTCCGAGAGTTCGCAGTCGATGCACCAGCTCGGGGATGAATCAGTCGAACTGGTCGTAACATCTCCCCCCTATCCCATGATCGAGATGTGGGACGGAATGTTCATAGAACAGGACTCCGAGGTAGGTGAATTGCTGGAGGCCGCGGGAAAAGCGGCAGAGCCGGCCGCCGGCGAAGATGGTTCGACCGGCACCGACAAGGCCGCTGTATGCTACCGGCGAATGCACGAGATCCTCGACCGGGTCTGGACGGAGTGTGCCCGGGTACTGGTTCCCGGAGGGTTTGCCTGCATCAATATCGGAGATGCAACCCGCAAGCTGGGCAGTGATTTCAGGCTCTTTACCAATCACTCCCGGGTTACCGCCGCTATGGAGCACTTGGGGTTTCAGTCGCTGCCGCCGCTGCTCTGGCGCAAACCCACCAATGCCCCGAACAAGTTCATGGGCTCGGGAATGCTTCCTGCGGGGGCCTATGTTACCCTGGAACACGAATACGTCCTGATCTTCAGAAAGGGTGGAAGACGGCGTTTTTCCGCTTCGGATGCGGCCCGCCGCCGGCGCAGTGCCTTCTTTTGGGAAGAGCGGAACAGCTGGTTTTCCGATATATGGGATTTCCGGGGGATCCGCCAAGCTGTGCCCGGGAGCGCGGCGCCTGTGCCGCAGGCAAACGGAGAGCTGTGGTCCGGCGGCGTAACGGGGGCTGCTGGAACTGCCCCATCCGGGCCGGAATGACTACCGATCCCGCAGCGCCGCCTTTCCATTCGAGCTGGCCTGGCGCTTGATCTTGATGTACAGCCTCCAGGAAGACACGGTGCTCGATCCTTTTCCCGGGATCGGCACCGCTTCGGTTGCAGGCATCACGGCGGCGAGAAATACGATAGGCTACGAAATCGACGGCGGGCT
>JAIPGG010000086.1 GCA_021736255.1 Spirochaetales bacterium
ACGAGGGCGCCGGTATTCTGAATTGCCTTGCTGATTATGAACAACAGGCCGACAGTGAACATCCCCTTATTGGCAAATCCAGAGAGGGCCTCCGCCGGGGAGATGGTGCCTACCATGAGGAATAGTCCGAGAGCGCTGAAGAAAACAACTTCCGATCCCGCTGCATCCGTCGCCAGGGCGGCTAGAATCAACAGAACTACAATCAATGTAAAGGTAACGGAAAACACCTTTCACTCGCTCTCTTTCTGAAAATCCGAAACCCGTCGATAGTCGACGCAGCCGCGCCGGTCATGTTTGCTCAAAAATTCAGCTGAAAGAACAACATAGTTCTTTGAATCATTTCCCGCAGCAGCATATCTGACTTCGTTTACCTTAAGCAGCCGGTAGACATGGTTCTCCACCTCTTTCGCCGACATCCCGAGGTGACTGTTAATCCACTCTTTTAATGAAGGAATATCGATCTTTTTCCCGCCGTCATAGATCTGCTCTCCGTACATCTGAGCGTAATCCACCATCCCCATGATAAAGCGCTCTTTCGGTTCTTTTGTGGTGAGTTCGGTTATGTGGAGATTCGAATTTCTGATTCGATCTGAAAGGACTCGGATAACCTTGAGTGCGAACTTCCCGTTCGCCAGAATGAGCTGCTCAAACATCCGCTGATCAACCGCAAGAAGCCTCGTAGGTTGAAGAGCGATCGCGGTGGCTGAACGCGGTTGTCCGTCTATCAACGCCATTTCCCCGAAAAAATCATTCTGCTGGTCGACAATCTTGAGAACCCGCTCTCCACCGGAGGTTTTCTTTCTGAGCTCAACCGCTCCCTCTCTGAGGATATACATGGCCTCTCCCGGGTCGCGTTCCGTGAAAATCACATCACCCGGTTGATAAACCATCTCTCGCTGGTGAACTGTACTCATAGTTTCCGTCCCGCTCGATCCTGGGCTGCCTCAGCATACAACGCTTGTTCCCACCGGTTCAAGTGCCGACTCTCCCGAACCTGCAAAGCCGGCAGCCGGGGCTATGGAACTCCCTGGGTTCGTAGAGAGGATTGCCTGTCTGTTAGAGGATTCCGGTCACCCATGCTGCTGCGATAGAAAGAATAACAGGCACAGCCAATCCTCGGAAAAACCATCCCGTCGTTCCTGCAACGCCAATTACCAGCATCGCTGATACCGGCCGTCCCGAGGCCTGGAGAAATATCCCCGGAAGAATCAAGGCTCCCAGCGCAGTAACGGGGATAAACCCGAGAAACCTCCTCAATCCTGAGGGCAAACGATCAAAATCGATCAGAACAAAAGGGAGCATCCGGGGGATGTAGGTCACTGCCGTCATACCGGCTAAAAGAAGAAATATTTCACTCCTCATGACGATCCGTCCCTCCTCGAGTCAGGGGCGGCACCACTGTTCGCACCAGCACCCGTGTCCGGCTCCGCGCCCTGTTCCGGGTCCGGCAAAAGAAAAACAGCCAAAATCGAAGCCAGTATCATCGAAAGAACAAAACTCCATCCCGTAGCGACCCCCAAAACGATCCGGAAAAGGGAATTGAATCCGCCGGCGGTTACCGCCGGAACAACAAGCAGAAGATCCTTCCGCAGCCTGGGCATGAGCAGAGCGGTAAAAAGGGCATACAAACCAAGAACCATAGCATCCGAAAGCGCTCCCGGCAACAATCCGCCCCCGAAAAAGCCTGCCACTCCCCCTGCAACCCAGGCAAGGTAGGCCGTTGCCTCCAGTCCTGTTAGAAACCCCGTCTTCCATAGGCTTTCCGCCGGTGATGAAGGGCTTTTTTCATCCACCCGAAGAACCGAAGAGGCAACAGAAAAGGATTCGTCAGTTACGCCGAAGGCAAGAACAGCCCGAATCGGCCGGGAAATGCTCTGCACACGACCAGAAAGAGAGGCGCTCATTAGAACATGCCGGAGATTGACCAGGAGAGTCGATAAAACGATCTGCAGCGCCGGTGTTCCCGAGGAAAAAAGATCAAGGGCCATAAACTGACTCGCCCCGGCAAAAACCAAAAGAGACATGGCCGCCGTTTCCTGCCAATGGAGACTGACTCCCCGGGCAAGAAGCCCGAACGCAATGGCAACAGGGATGTATCCTGCGGCAACGGGCATCGCCGCAATCACCCCGTGCCCGAGACCGGAAAAAAATGGCCTGTTCATGGCGCTTACCATAGATAGGGAACACAGGCCTGTCAAGCTTCTCGGATGCCGGTCTCCCGGCCTTCCAGGTCCACACTGTTACCGGCCCAGCCGGCACGGAGGTCTCCCCGCCCCGCGCGGTTGTTAGGCCCACCCAGGCGCAGCGGCCCCCAGGCTTGCCGGCATCAGGTTCCGCTCAGAAGGTCGAAGCGTTGAAACCCCACATCGGCCGATCGACATTGGTAAACACGAGATAAAACCGGCCGGCAGAGATACCGAGGGTCGAATCCACGAAATCCGACAGCCCGGCCGAAAGGTCCTTTGTGTCTGATTGCTCGATACCCAGTCCCCGCAGATCCAGAAAGGCCGCAGGTTTCCCGGACCCTCCGAAGACAAGGGTAGGATTACAGGAAACGGAGGCCATAACATACTGCTCGGGTTTCCCCGTGAGTGCTGCGACCTTGCTCGACAGCGCGGCTGCCGTTTCGGTACAGGCCTCCTCGTCGAGATCGATATTCACCGTAAGATTGGCATAAGGCATATATTCCTCCTCGTAGGACAATTCATCATCAAACTCGAGTTTACCAGAGAGTGTCCCTCCTCGCAAACTTCTTCCTGCTGCCCCCGATCGTGGAGATAGGAAGGGGGCAAGCCTGCCCCCTCGGCCGGTCCCGGCTTGTTCCCGGCCGCTTTTCCGGCTCCGCTCCGCCGCTTTGCCGGGCGGCCGGGGCCGGTACCGCCCTTCCCCCTGTCTCGGTTCCGGCTTCCCGATCCGGGTTTCAGCCGCCGAGACTTCAGTCTTTTTCGCGAAAATCCCGGTAGAGAAAGCTCGGCTGGATATCGTGATTGGCCTGGTATTTCCCGCTGCTATACCGCTCATAGACGCCTTCGAGGCTGTGATAGTAGATCTGGCATATCTCCACCCCGGCATAGATTCTGATGGGTTGAACGCAAAAAATCTCGAGGGTCCAGTATCCCTTGAACCCTACATCCCCGAAACCGGCGGTAACGTGGATAAACAGACCAAGCCTTCCCACCGACGAGCGCCCTTCGAGCATAGGCACATGTGCATGGGTCTCGGTATACTCCTCGGTCCGCCCCAAATACAGCCGCCCCGGCTCGAGGAGCAGCCCCTCGGGAGGGATGGTCATCGATGTTGTGGCGTTCGGGCTTTTCATGTCCAATTCCTGCTGATCGTAGACCAGCAGTTTGTCATGGAGACGGAGATTATAACTGTTGGGGTTCAACTGTTCCCGCCTGAAGGGGTCGATGATGATCTGCTTTCCAAGGCAGCGTTCAATTTCCAGGCCTGATAGAATCATGCCCGCATTGTAACCCAGCTTTCAGCTCTTGTGAATCTGCTTCACCGGAGATTTCCGCCTGATTTCCCGCTCGAGGGGTTTCCTCTAGTTTGATTCTCACGGTAATTCATGTATACTCTGAACCATTGTAATCTGAGAGAGGCGGTAACTTTATGGCGGCAAAAAAATCAATACGTTCACGAATCATATTGGGATTTACCCTGGTTCTTGTGTTTGTGGCAATCATGGGCGCAGGGAGTTTTTTCGCCTTCCAGTTCACCAAAGGCGGGTTTAACCAGTACAACGACCTCGCCGAAGACGCCATCAACGTCGGAGAATTCCTCTCGACTCATCTGCATGCCAAAATCGCCCTCGAGAACTACTTCGATTCCAGACTTTCTCAAGATCTCTTCGAATACCAGGACCTTCACAAGGAAGCCGGAAAAATCCTGGCCGATGCAAAAAAAACCGTATCGAACGACGACTTGCTCACCGCTCTCGGCACTATCGAGCAAAAAGGGAGCCTCTACGGGAAAGATGCGGAAAAGGCCATCGACCTTACCAAAGAGATCACCCGTATCGAGAATTCCGGTGTCTTCTACTCTACCCCGATACCCAAACTCCTGATCAAGCTCACCGAGTGGGCCCACCGTACCCGCCGAACCCGGGCCTTCGAACTCAGCATGACTGTGTATGAAAACTTCATGAGAGCCCAAACGTATGGAAAACAGTTTCTCTCGGCAGAAGATCCGAAACTGCTCCAAAGCGGCATCTCGTCTTTGAAAACCCTCGAAAAACCGGTCGCACAATTGAATCAACTTACCCCCTCCACAGGAGATGCACGCCGGACTTTGGATATCATCAGACGGGAACTCGAGCGGTACGGAGAAACCTACGAGGAACTCAGAACAATTGAGACCGAGCGCCAGGAAATACTCACCTCTCTGGCGGTTCTCGACCTCGGCCTCCTCTCTTCAGTGGAAAAGCTCAACGACCTTACCCGCAGGCAGCTGTCGGAAATCGGGAAAACCCAGGAAAACGTACTCGATTCCATGTCGCTTGCCATCGGAATTGCCGTTGCCGTCCTGATGATCGTGGGCATCCTGCTTGCTTTCCTCATCACCCGAATGGTAATCAAGCCGGTCAAGCAGCTTACCCGTGCCCTGGAGGACATTACCCGTGGAGAGGGGGATCTCTCCAAACGCATACCGATCACCCGCCGGGACGAGATGGGCGAACTGGGTATGCTTTTCAACCGGTTTGTAGCCCGGCTGCACACGATTGTCTATCAACTCAAACAGATAGCCGGCAAGAACCGCCGGCTCGGGGATGATCTGGCCGGCAGCTCTGAGGAAATCTCCGCCACTGTAACCGAAATGTCTGCAACAATGCAGTCGGTCGAAGCGAACGGGAAAAAGCTCAATGTAGATGTCGAGGGAACCCGGGAAGCGGTGGGAGAAATTCGTCAATCTATCGACTCTGTGGTCGAACGGATCGAAAGCCAGTCTTCGTCGGTGACCGAATCATCCGCATCGATCGAGGAACTGATCGCGTCGATCAGAAACATTACCGGAATAGCCGAGGCAAAAGAGAAAACCATCGACGGATTAATAGAGTCTTCAAGGCAGGGCGAAGAGAACATGGAACAGACCCTGGACTCGATCAAGGCGATTGCAGGCTCAGCCGATGTAATCCAGGAACTTATCCAGGTCATCAACAATGTAGCCGAACAGACCAATCTGCTGGCTATGAATGCGGCTATCGAAGCGGCACATGCCGGAGAATCCGGGAAGGGTTTTGCGGTAGTGGCCGACGAGATCCGCAAGCTTGCCGAGACCACGGCGGAGAATGCGCAGAATATATCCCAGAACCTGAACGAGATTATCGGGCGAATTCAGGAGACCAACCGTTTGACCGACGAAACCGGGCGCTCTATGAGCGACATTACCGGGGGCGTCGGAGAGGTGGCCGACGGGATCAAGGAAATGACCGCAGGCCTCGGAGAGATCAGCAGCGGGACCGAAGAGATTACCAAAGCCCTGAATGTACTCAAAGAGGTAACCGAAGAGGTGCGCCAATCCGCCCAGAGGATCGATCAACGATCGCAGGGCATCGATTCGGCGATGGAAAATGTGGCGGGTTTGTCCGGCCAGACCACCGGCGCCCTCGAAGAGAGTTCCACCGGGGTAAGGGAGATAGCCGATGCAATCGTGCATGTCTCCGAGCTCGGGGGGCAGAACCGCGAATATACGGGCATAATCGAGCAGGAGATCGGGCGGTTTCGAACAATCGACAAGAGCGAACTGAAAGCTGGCGACGGTCAGCCGCTGGTCGTCTGGAATCCGCAGGAGAAAGATATTCCCCCGCGGCCGGATAATCCCGAATCCTACCCCGAAGACGACCAGCGCCATTGGTACGACATGGAGTATGCCGGCCGGCAGATAGAAAAAGAACCTCTTCCCGAAAGCCCGACCGACGGGGCTGCAGGAAAACAGGTTGTGGTTCTGCTTCCCTCGGAACACCCCTACTTCCAGGCCTTCGCCAGAGGATCACAAACCCTTGCAAGACATTTCGAGACAGAGATCGACTGCCGGTTTGCCGATTTTGACCCTGCAACCCAAAAAAGCCAGGTGGACTCCTTATTAAAGGAAAGGCCGGATGCGGTCATCCTCGTTCCCTTCCACCTCGAGAAAAGCAACGAACAGATTGCCAGGCTCAACCGCCATAACATCCCGGTGATCAGCGCAAACATGAAACCCAACGAAGAGGGCTTTCGCAACAGCCTTTGCTTCACCGGACCCGACGACTGGGCCCAAATTCGGCAGATTGCAGCGGATTTTGCCGAAGCCTGCGGGAAACAGGGAGGATACTGCATAGCTCAGATCCAACCCGGTTCGATGACCTTTTACGCCCGAACCTATGGTCTTATTACGGAATTGAAAAAAATAGCACCCGAAATGGAACTGCTCGAAGCGGCTGACACCCACCAGGACAGGAAAACCGCTCAACAGCTCGCCGACGGGTGGATCAACCGGTACGGAGGAAATCTCTCCGGCATTTTCAGCGCCGATGATTCACAGCCTCTCCGAGGAATCGCCGATGCGGTTTCCGAGAGCGGACGCAGCAATATCGTCATCATGGCAGCCGGCAACAGCAATACCGGGCTCGAACTGGTACGAGAAGGGCGATGCAGGGCCATCACCTATCAATCAGCCGAAGGCGACGGAGCGCTGGCAATGGAAGCTGCGGTAGACTGGTTCAACGGACTCGAATTGCCGGCCGTCAAATCCCTTCCGATCAGGATCATCAACCAGGAAAACGTAGAGGAATTCTTTCCGGCACAGTGGTAGATCCACCGGTCTTTGCTCGGGCCGGTGCTCCCCGCCGGAGCTTTTCGCCCATTTCCATGAAAAAACCTCCCGCGTATAAACCTCAGTACCAAAAACGCCGATAGGAAAAACAGGCCTATGTCATCGCTAAACGAATTACTTGGACTGTTTGAAACAATCGACGGCGAACGCTCAGTCACGGAAAAACTGAAACGCTTGCATTCATGGTCGGTAGAATCCCCGGAAGTCTACGACACCAGAATGATCTGTTTCGATTCCATTGACCTAGGCGAAGAACAGGAATTCGCCTATATCGCCCCGGCGAAAGACACCGGCCTTTTCCCAACCGAACCCTCGATCATCAACGGACATTCACCCCTTCCGCCCCATCTTTTTCCCGAAGAGGTAAGAAAACACGTTTCCGTTTACTACCCCTTTTTCAACCCCGGCGGAGAGCTCCAGGGCGCATTGCTGATCAAGGCGAGAGATCCAAAGAAGTACCTCAAAAGCCGCCAGGAAACCCTGGGGATGATCGCATCGAAGAGCCGGGACATTCTCGAGATTGCCTCGCTTCGCAAACGGATCCGGCCCCAAAAATCCACCGAAAACACCGCCCTCAGTCCCGATCTCATGTTCAAGGTGCTCGACATGCTTCAGCTTCCTCTGTATGTCATGGACCGAAACGGGCGGTTCCTCTCGGTAAACCGCACCTTCCTCGACACATTCAGCTATATAGATCTGCGGGAAGTGAACAAAACCGGCAATTTCTTCATCGACCAGGAGGACTGGGGCCGGAGCATCCTCGAACTGGCGGAAATGAATGGTTCGCAGGGATATACTTCCCGCGTACGAACCGGAACCGGATCGATCAAGGTGGTCAAAGATTTCTCCATCACCATGGGCCAGAACACCATGGGGATCCTCTTCGACATAACCAGCTCGGTACAGATAAACGAACAGCTGCAGGAAAGCCTCGACTCCCAGACTGAACTCAACCGTAAACTCATGTCCACCAGCTCGAACCTCAAAAAGACGCAGGCCACCACAATCAAATCCCTTGCCAACCTGGCTGAATACCGGGATATGGAAACCGGCGACCATCTCCACCGGATCTGCGAATACAACCGGGTTTTGACCAGCCAGGTGTACAAGCATCAGCCCTATGTCTTCAACATATCCGAGGACTATGTGGACGACATCTATTTCTCCGGCATGCTGCACGACATCGGGAAGGTAGCCGTTCCGGACAGCATCCTGCTGAAAAACGACAGTCTCGACACTCAGGAATGGGGAGTCATGCAGAAACACACCCGCTGGGGCTGGTCGATCCTCAACGATGCCGACCGCGAACTGGGGGAGCAGTCGTTCCTCACCCTGGCCACCAGAATCGCCCTGAGCCACCACGAACGATGGGACGGCTCGGGATACCCCGAAAAACTCGGGGGAGACGACATTCCCCTCAGCGCGAGGATAACCGCCGTAGCGGATGTCTATGACGCCCTCACCTCCCGCCGCCCCTACAAAGACCCCTGGCCCCACGAACGGGCAATGGAAGAAATCCGGTCTCTTTCCGGCAGCCATTTCGACCCGGTACTCATCGAGTTGTTGGGATCAGTAGAAGACGATTTCTTCATGATCCGCCAGAACAGCGTAAACTAACCCTCTCTCTCAAAGAAGATTGCTCTCCGGCCGTTCCGGGTGTATATTACAAAAAGAGCTACCTATGAGGGAGTTGTATATGAATAACTATACCAGTCTAAAAATCTTTCTAGTTGTTATGCTCTTCCTGCTGCCGCTTTTCGCCATCGGAGCACAATCGAATGACCTCATCGATGAACTTCTCGAGGAGAAGGAGGCACAGTTCGGGAAAGTGGTGTACCTTACTATGGTCGCATCCGGTCAACTCGAAGAAAACGCAGGAGAAGAGGACGCTCTATCTGCTCTCGAAGCCACAGGATGGAACCTGCCCTCCAAAGCCGTCGAAAGCCCGATCACCCTCGGAGAAGCCTCCTATCTGTATATGAAAGCCCTCGACATTCCCGGAGGCCTGTTTTATTCCCTGTTTCCCGGCCCCCGCTATGCCTACCGGGAGCTTCTCTACCTGGATTTAATACCCCGCAGATCGGGACCGGGAGTAACCGTTTCCGGTGAAGAAGCGGTCGGACTGCTCAGCCGGGCATTAGCCTGGAAAGAAACACAGTCATGAACCGCAGCCGGAGAAACCGCAGGGAAAAAGGGTTTTCAAAGCTTTCCTGCTTCGGAGTTCTCGGGCTTCTGATACTTGTTATTCCCCTTACATTGCCCGCCATGGACTTTGGAGCGGATATCGATAATGCCACCGGCTTCCGCTATGAGGACGATTTCGATTTCACACAGAAAGACAAACTCACCCTCTGGTTCGCCTCTCCGCTCGGCAAATACCTGGATATAAACACCAGAGCAAGCTATACCTACTCTCTCGAACGCCCGGTGCTGGTAGACCTCGACCTCTTGGATTTTTCAGGCCGAATCCCCATCGGCTCAGAAGCTGAGGGGAATCGGCGGGTCTTCTCGTTTCACAGCGGCCGTGTTCAGTTCGCAGACTTCTCCGGATGGGTACTCGATCACACCCTGGACGGGGTGGTGCTGGACATAGGAATGCCGGCAGCTCAGGTTACCGCCGGGTTCGGGTATCTCGGACTTCACCTCAAACCGGTATCGACTATCGCCGTCTCCCGGGAGGACGATGCCGACCGTGACGAGGATGATACCTGGTTTGCTGCTCCCCGGTTGGCTGGGATCTTCCAGCTTCGGCTCTTCGAAATACTGCCGGGAAGCGACTTGTATGCCGCTGCAGCCTTTCAAACCGATTTGCGTAGCAAGGACGATGTGGTTGAAGTGGGAGAGGTCTACTACCAGCCGGGCGCCGGCGGCAGAGTGGACACTCAGTATGTTGGTCTCGGCCTCTCGGGAACATTGATCTCAAACCTGTATTACGACGTGTACGGCTGGTTCGGCGCCGGCCGCACCCTGACCTACCTCTCCGACGACGAATCGATTACCGGCTCATCCTACGGCTACCAACCGGTTTTCTCCTTCTTGAGCGGCGGCAGCATGACCTATTTGATTGAAGAGGCGCTCTATTCGATGATCCGGTTGGAGCTCGCCGTTTCCAGTGGAGATGGGGATCACGAATCCTATATCGAGGGGAACAGCACAGGAATTTCAACCATGTTCATTCCCATGTCTTCAAAGGAGATAGGCATCGCCTACGAGCCTTATCTCGGAAACATGGCGTTCTTGAAAGCCTCGTACGGAATCAAACCGTTTTCCGGAACCGCCATCCAGGCCCTGCAGGAGTTTCAGACCGAACTCAGAGGAATTGGCTTCCTTCGACCCACAACCGGAGCAGTTTCCTCCAGCTATGACCAATCCTCGAACCAGCTCTATCTCGGAACGGAAGTAGACGCAGTAATCAACTACCGCCCATTCTCCGACCTCGGAACCGCGCTCTCCTTCGGCTTCTTCTTTCCCAACAGCGCCGCCATGCCTTCCACTCTTTCTTCTCCCTGGTATGTGGGAAAATTGGAGTTTTCCCTGCAGATCTGAAGCACCGTGCCGAACGGAAGATCGAGAGAAAATGTGGTATAATGATTAGTTGGACTGGTATAGGGACCTGTCTTAGGGGGAAAAATGAAAAAAATACTCTTGTTGGGAACTATCGCCCTGATATTCATGGCAGCCGGGGGAATCGTTGCCGCCCAAACCGCTACCGTCAAAAAGACATCCGGCAAGGTCGAAGTCC
>JAIPGG010000087.1 GCA_021736255.1 Spirochaetales bacterium
TACACGACAGGTCCCTTGGCAAAAACGGTTGCCCAGCCGGCAGGAGCCCAGGCAATCACGGTAAAACCGCTTCTTTCCATCCGTTCGTTCAACTCGGGGGTGATCTTTTCCAACAAATAATCGAGTTCTGCATCATTACGGATTAGGAAGGGTATGCTCAGGGCCATCACATCCTGAGAAATGCTGTTCATACCAAGAGAGGTAAAAACCGCAGCCTGCAGCTGACCGATCCGCATTTTCCGAATCATATCCGGTTCAGTGCCGACGATTCCGCCTGGATAGATCTTTACATCGATCCTGCCGTCGGAGATCTCGTGCCATTCGGCAGCCATTTGCTTAAGGCCCTTGTCCCAGGGGGGACCGGCCGGTGCCACGCTGCCGAGTTTGATCGTCAAAGCCGGCAGGGCCGCAGCAGAAAAAAGGAGAATCAGTACAACAGCGAGGATTCCTGTACGTCTTGCGGCTTTTTTGTTTATTCGTCGTTCCCGGTTTTTCCGGTTACCACTCTCCGGTACTCCAGTCTTCCTCATTTTCCCATTCATCCTCTTCCCCTGTATCGATAAGAATAAAGTCTTCTATATGTTCAAGGTACCATTGTGCCTGCTCTTTTTTCAGGGTATTCACCAAACGTTGTTCAGGATACACATCGAGATCGATTTCAGCAGCCTTGGACATAAGACGGCGGAATTCTTGTTCATCCTGATTGCGAACGGAAACCGTCGAGGCCAGCGCTACATAGGGAGAGGCGAGCCTTCCCTCGGACAGTTCGACCGCCTGCTGAAAATGGTACCGGGCCTTCTCCTCGCTGCCGCCCATGGCCTCCGGGAGAGCGCCGTAATAATTGATGAAAAAATCGTGTATTGCCCCATCGCGGAAATCCTCGTCCAATTCGAGAGCCCGCTGCATGAGCGCCCCGGCCAGAGGAATTCCCATAGAAACCTCGTAATCGAAACTGTTTGCAGCAAACGCCCCCATCCAGCCGGCACCCGCCCAATAAAGGGAGGGTACATCCTCTTCGGTCATTTTCTCGAGCCCGGCCCGAAAACTCTCCTGATCATCCATCGAATCCAGAAACCCGGGATACCGAAGCTCCAGCCCGTCCATGACCAGATCCCGGCCGCGCAGATACATCCTCTGGGCACGGGCCAGCATCTCTTCTTGTTTTTCCCATTTTTCGGCCGGCAGCATGGTAGCCGGCGTATGGATATAGGCATTGGTATACATGACAAAGCCGCTTCCGGCCGACAAATGCAGACCCTGATGATCAGGCTGTTTTTCCAACAGGATCTCGTAGAGCTTGAGGGCAAAGGGTAGGGCATCACCGACGAGTTCGGGGTCTTCATCCGAACTGAATGAATCACTCGCGCCGGATGTAAGGGCATCGGCCACCATCGAGACAGCCATTTCCTGGATAGAACAGCCGGAGAAACCGACAGTCAGCAAAACAACGAGAATAAATAACGGCAGGACAAACCGCTTCTTCATAGCTTAATCATGAATGATTTTCAAAGCTTTGGCAATGTAGTTTTTTCCCGGGCGCCGGATCAGAACATCTTCATACTGCCTCTGACAAGGGCTACATCCTGAAGCATTACCATAGCCCCCTCTCGGTGCTCGAAACTGCCGGTTATCCCTTCGATTCCTTGGATTATTTCCTGGGACCGGCTCTTTGGAACCATGGCCATTATAACCTTTCCGGCATTCCGGTTCTCCCGGAGAAACCCGATGAATTCGGCAAAAAGAGGGATATTCGAGATATACTGCCCCATACCAACCGCATCGACGATAGTCGCTCCCTCGATTCCGGACTCGATAAAATACTCAAGGATCTGGTGGAGATAATCCTCGAAATAGACAACGACCGTCAGAAGCTGCTGCTCCTCCTGTTCGGCTTTTTCTGCTTCCTCTTTTTCGGGAGAGGTGTGGCGGACAAAGGATTCGTAGATTGCCCGGTCGCTCTTGGCGGAGGTCAACTCCCGGGCCAAGCCGGTGTGAGCCAGAGCCCTCGATACGGCAGCAAGCACTTGAAGATGCTCGCTCACCTGTTCTTCCGGTCCGAGTATACAGATAAAAAGGTGGACCCGTTTCTTGTCGACGGCATCGAAATAGATTCCCCGGCCGGATGTAGCGATACCGAGATAAAAATCCTTTGCCCCTTCCACCCGGGCATGGGGAATGGCGATACCGTTGCCGAAACCGGTGGAGCCCTGCTCCTCCCTCTCGGCCAGCTTCTGATAGATTGTCTCTGATGAAATCCCGGTAAAGCGGCCGTCGGCGGCAGCCCGGTCGGCAAAAAGACGAAGGACCCCCTCCTTGTCCTTGGCCTTTATATTGTTCATACAGGAATCTTCCTGCAGGTACTCATAGATATTCATGATTCCTCCATCCTGTTTCCCTTGATAATTGCCAGTTTCGAGAACATCGGCCCGACCAACTCATTCACGAAGACGGAAAAAAGAACAATATTCACCAGAGTTACCACCATCTGTTTCTGTGCAGGATCCATGAGGGCCGTCAGCGGTGAGGCCTGTATAAACAAAACCAAGCCGATAGCAACCCCGGCCTGTGGAAACATGGCAAAACCGAGATACTTTCGGGTCTCTCTGTCGCTCCCGCTGAGTGCACTGCCGGCAGACACCCCGAAGTATTTTCCGGCCATCCGAAGAAGAATAAAGGCCACTCCGTATCCGAGAATCAACGGGTCGATAATCACCTCCGGCTGCAGTTCGGTTCCGGCAATAATGAAAAACAGGGCATACAGCGGGGGCGTAATCGGTTCGAGTATCCGGAAGATTCGGTGATTCTTGGGATTCATGTTTATGAGGATACTCCCGGCAACCATATTGGTGATCAACGGAGAAACATGGAGAGAAATGGCGATCGATATGGTGGCGAAGATCATGCCAATGGATATGATGGCGATCTCGTTGTTGTTGTTCTTTCGGATGGTAAAAATGTGGAGGAGAAAACCGCTTATCGCGCCGATCAGAACGGAAACGCCGAGTTCACGAAAGGCATGAAAAACCATTGAAAGCCTGCTTATTTCCTCGGCACCCGTCTGGAAAAGACTCGAGGCAACGGCAAAGATAATGCCGAAGAGAACCACACAGCCGGCATCATCGAGGGCGACAACCCCGTAGAGGTAATCGATAAAGCGTCCGCGTGCCCGAAGGGATTGAACGATAGCCACGGTGGCGGCGGGCGCAGTAGCCGATGCGATAGCTCCGAGTAAAAGAGCAAAGGGGAGCGACATCCCTAACAAGAACAACCCCGCAGCTACGAGGGCAAAGGTCAAAAAGAGCTGGGACAGGGTGATGATGATAATCGCCTTGCCGAGCCGGCGGAGTTTTGTCAGATAAAACTCGCTCCCGATGGTGATGGCAATGAGTCCGAGGGCAACCTCGGTAATGACCTTCAGGGATTCTCCCATCTGTGTATGAACGATCCCGGTAAAGGCGTCGCCCATCAAGAGACCGGCAATAATGTAGCCGGTAATCTCGGGCAGTTTCAGGCGGGAAACGAGCTTGCCGAGCAGATACCCCGCCAGCAGCATAACCCCGACGGCAAATATACTGTGGTGATTAAAGGTGTCCCGAATGCCGGCGAGAGACTCGAGTATTTCCATAGCTAGGGTATAAATCAGCTTGCTTTTGTTTGCAAGAGCAGGCTTGTGAAACTATCATGGGTATGGAGGTTCTATATGACAACAGTTGGATTAATAATAGGCAATCGCGGTTTTTTCCCCACTTCCCTCTGCGAGGACGGCAGAGAACGGATGCTGAAGGTTCTTGAAAAGGAAGGCTACCGGGTTATAGTTCTTTCCGCAGATGACAGTCCATACGGGAGCGTGGAAACCTATGACCAGGCCCGTGCTTCGGCCGAACTCTTTAAACGCCACCGGGAAGAGATCGAGGGGATTATCGTAACACTTCCGAATTTCGGCGATGAACGGGCCGTTGCCGATACGATCCGGTTGTCCGAACTCGAGGTACCGGTTTTAATGCACGCATTTCCCGACAATCCCGGAAAGCTCGAACAGAAATACCGGCGGGACAGCTTCTGCGGCAAACTTTCGGCCTGCAACAATCTGTATCAATACGGCATCCCCTTCACCCTGACCGACCGCCATACGGTGGAGCCCGAATCAGATGACTTTCGGAGCGACCTGCGCCGGTTTTCCGCAATCTGCCGGGTAGTAAACGGGCTGAAAAAGGCCCGCTTCGGACAGGTCGGGGCCAGACCGGCGGCCTTCATTACCGTCCGTTACAGCGAGAAGATTTTAGAGCGAGCCGGCATGTCGGTTGACAGTGTGGACTTATCGGAAATCTTTGGCCGGGCACGGGAACTCGAGGACAAGGATCCGGCCGTGAGCCGCAAAATAGAGGACATCCGGGGATACATTGCATCCGACTCAGCTCCGGCCGAGAGCCTGATGCGAATGGCAAAACTCGGGGTAGTCCTCGACCGCTATATTGATTCAAACAGCCTGAACGGAACGGCCATCCAGTGCTGGTCGGCCATGGAAGAGTATTACGGGGTTGTACCGTGCACCCTGATGAGTATGCTCTCGAACAGCCTTACCCCCAGTGCCTGCGAGACAGACATAACCGGGCTGATCGGAATGTATGCTATGGTACTCGCCTCAGGGCAGCCGAGTGCCCTGCTGGACTGGAACAACAACTTCGGAGATGATCCGGATAAGGGAATCGTATTCCACTGCTCGAACCTGCCGAAGGCCTTCTTCGCCGACCCGCCGGCAATGGAATCCCACCCGATTCTCTCGGGCGATTTCGGCAAGGAAAACAGCGTCGGAACATTGAGCGGAACAATCAGGAAGGGGCCGATTACCTATTGCCGGGTTTCAACCGACGATTACAACGGCAGAATCAAGGTGTACCTCGGAGAAGGAGAGATAACCGACGACCAGGTTTCGACCTTCGGGGGTTACGGAGTAGTCAACATTCCGAATTTCCAGGGACTTCTCACGTATATGGCCAAGAACGGCTTCGAGCATCATGTAGCGATAAATCCGCTCCCGGTCGCACGAGTGCTCGAGGAGGCGTTCACAAACTACCTCGACTGGGACGTGTACCATCACACCGAATAGGCAAACAAAAAACGGCGGAGCTGAGCTCCGCCGGCATTTTTCTCTCTTAAAAGTTATCTCCGTTCCCGGGCAACATTCACACGTATCGTTCTCCCCTGAAACTCTGTATTGTTCAGCGAAGCGATAGCATTGTTCGCCTCGGTGTCATCTTCCATCTCAACGAAACCGAATCCTTTGGACTTATTCGTGTAGCGATCGAAAATGATCTTTGCGGATGATACACTACCGTATCCTTGGAAAAGCGAAAGCAGTTCATCCTCGGTAGTACTGTAAGAGAGGTTTCCAACATAAATGTTTGTAATGACTAGCCTCCTAAAACATGGGAAATCACGTGGGCACAGCTTTTTTTACAAAAAAACGTACTCCATCGTGGATACTATACAAGAAAAAGTGGAAAAATGAAAGTCTTGATTTTCATGTTTTCGCCCCGTTTTGCTCTGCTTCCCGCCCGGCAATATTCACCCGGACCGGTTCCTTGAAATTCCATCAAAATGTCTTATAACTAATTCCATGAAACTTTTTTTATGGCGACACGGAATAGCGGAAGACAGCAATCCCGAGGGCGATTCCCAGCGGGACCTCACCAAAGAGGGCGTTCTGAAAGTCAGGAAAATGGCGGAATACCTGGCGGGCACCTTCGAGCCGGACCTCATTCTTTCTTCACCCTACCTTCGGGCCTGGAAAACGGCGGAAATCGTTCGGGCAAGCCTCCAAAAGGCGAAACCACAGTCCGATCTGCCGGAGATCCAGGAAAGCCCGTATTTGCTTCCTTCCTCCGATCTCGACAACATCTTTGTTGAACTGAACTCCTCTGCCTGCGAACAGCCCCTGCTGATCGGTCATAATCCCTATCTCGAACATCTGATATCCTCGGCAATATCAGGGGGAGATGCGGATATCAGCCTGAAAAAATCAGCGGTCTGCCGTATCGACTTCAACGGAAAGCCCTCCCCGGATGCAGGCACTATTATCTGGCTGATCACACCCGGCATCCTAAAGGACACATGAGCCGGCAAACTTCGATTTTGATCATAGACGACGAGACATTGCTCAGAAAATCAGTCCGGGATTACCTGGAGGATTCCGGTTATACTGTCCAGGAGGCGGAAAACGGAAAGACCGGTATCGAGTTGATCGAGCAGAAACTGCCGGATTTGGTGATCTGTGACCTGCGCATGCCCGAAACAGACGGGTTCGAAGTGCTCGACTATATCTCGGAGCATTACCCCCGAACACCTTCCATCGTTATCTCGGGAAACGGCATTATTCACGATGCCGTGGATGCACTGAAACGGGGAGCATGGGACTACCTGATAAAACCCATCGAGGACATGGGAATACTCGAACATGCCGTAAACACCTGCCTCGAGCGCAGGCGCCTGGAAAACGAAAACGAAAAATACCGGCGCCGACTCGAAAACAAGGTGCAAATGCGCACTCGGGAACTGGAAGAAGAAATCCAAAAGCGCGAAGAAAGGGAAAACCAAATTCGCAGCTCCCTTACCGAGAAAGAGGTGCTCCTGATCGAGGTAAACAACCGGGTCAAAAACAACATGCAATTAATGATCAGTATTCTGAACCTCCAGGCAGAGTATGCCCGGGACGAGTATCACCGGAACCTTTTCGAGGAGAGTTTGAACCGGCTCAAAACTATGGCCCTGGTCCACGAAAGCCTCTACAAGGCGGACGATCTGGCACGCATCAACATCCAGTCCTATCTGGAGGAACTGGTCGGGCATCTGGTTCATTTCTACAAGGAAGAAAAGGATATTCACCTGTCCATGAGTATTCACCCCATTGTCTGCAGCATCCGACAGGCTATTCCGCTCGGTCTTATCGTAAACGAGCTGGTGGTAAATGCCCTTCAATATGCATTCAGAGGGCGGTCGAAGGGGGAACTCTACATCACAACCACCAAGCAGGGCGATCAGGTAGAGATGTGTATCGGGGACGACGGGATCGGCCTGTCGGAGGATATCGATATACAGAAAACGGAAAGCCTCGGTTTCCAGCTGGTGGTAAACCTCTCCGAGCAGATGGGAGCTGCTATAGACCTCCAGCGGAGGAACGGGACCCTTTTCACCCTTACCTTTACCATCGAAAACGAGTCAATCGGGGGTTCACTTCCCCATGAGTAGGTCCAGGTCCACCTCTGCAGCAGCGCAGGGCATCTGAATTCCCCAATTTTCCAAGACCTCCGGATGAATTTCTCCCATAACCCCGACTTCCGTCCCGCCGGCAAGGATTCGCGCCGCGCGGCCGGTAATAAAGCGGGGATCATCCAACTCCGTCAGCTCATACTCGATGGATAGATAGAAAAACAGAGCGGAAATCTGGCTGTTGATCATATTGAATCCCGCTTCCCGCTGGGAAGACAAGAAGCCGAGGTGCTGGCGGGTAATCGTGCCGCTTACTTCCTCATCGTCCTTCACGGCGATCTTTCCGATCTCGAAGCTCTTGTGGGGAAAAACGGCATTGGCCGAGACCTCTTCCGTGTTGAGCAGCGAAGGGAGTATCGAGGGGCGTACATATTCGTAGTTCTCGGACATCGGATTTTCTATGCGGATAATCCCCGAATCTTCCAGCCGCATCTTGTCGAGATAATCCTCCCGGGAGCCGAGATAGTTGTACATCATCTCCTGGAATCCCAGGCCGACCATGATGTCCTTGACCGAACGGGAAAAGGATTCGATAGGGCTGAGCCGCCCGAGGGTCACCTCCGAGGGCATTTCGGGTTCGAAACTGTCCATCCCGCGGCCGATCATGACATCCTCCATCACATCCACCGGGTGGAGAAAATCGTTCCGGTACTCCGGGGGATGGACCGAAAGCCTTCCCCCGGCGGCGGGAGAGGCATGGATACCCATGCGGGCAAGGGAGCTGGTCACTTCCTCCTGTTCCATCTCGACTCCGAGATGACGTCCGACAGCTCCTATATCGAGCTCCACAACCTCCTGGAAAAGAACCGGGCCGACAAGGCGTCTGCCGAAGGGGGTGTCGTAGGGGTATTCAGCCGCCACCGGATGGATATCGTAGCCTGCATCCGCCAGGTCGCAGGAAACGATATTGGCGGTCAGGATGAGAGAGGGGAGATCGGTCCCGGTCAGCTCGACAAAGAGGTTGTCGTCGCCTACCTTTACCGCCCCGAGTTCATTGCTGTTTACCACCGGCGGCAGACTCAGCACCTTGCCGGCCGCATCGGTAAGATAGGGATAGGCAGGCAGCTCCGTTATGATGTGCCCGAATTCCTTTCCCTTCGGATGTTCGGTGGCGATTTGATGTAGGGTCATCTCCTCTTCGGACTGCAGGGGAATGAAGCTGTCCTTGCCGGGATCGCCGGGCCGATAGCGAACCGGATACTCGATCAGATCGTTTCGGTAGACGCCCATCGCGATTGAACGGCGTTTGCGGCCGTAGTTCCAGCAGAGTTTTTCCTGGGTCTGTATCAGGTCCTTCAGCATCGGCTCGTCTATGGGCTTGCCGCTGAAAGAGAAAGCAACGATATACGGACGGAGTGTTTGCATCCCGGGGTCCACCTCGATGCGGGCCGAGCCTGTCTCGAGGGTTGCTGCTTCGCTGAGGCTGTCCGCCACAAAGGGATAGGAGGGAATCTCTCCGCCGAGGTAGGTACGGAGCTGACGCCCGAGACCCGCGGTAGACCAGAGGTCGGGACGGTTGGTGTCGTTGAGTTCGATCTTGAGAACACCAGCTGCTTCATCGGTGTCATCGAGCTCGGCCTTAGCACAGGTCAAAAGCTCTTCCAGCTCCTCGTCCGTAAAGCTCCGTCCGATATAGGAAAAAAGTGTGTCCCGGTAGACTTCAATCTTCGGCATAGTTCAGGACCTCCTCCGCAGGCGTATCGCCTCGAGATCCGGAGAGAAGAGCTCCCGCAGATCATCGAGACCGAGTGTCATCAGGGCCATCCGGTCGATTCCCAAACCCCAGGCAAGAACCGGCACATCCACTCCCATAGGTTTTGTCACTTCGGGACGAAAAATACCCGAACCGCCGAGCTCGAACCAGCCGAGCACCGGATGCTTGATATGGACCTCGACAGAGGGTTCGGTGAAAGGGAAATACCCCGGTACATATTTGACTTCCTTGGCGCCGGCTACTTCTACGGCGAACATCTCCAGCAATCCGAGGAGGGTCCGCAGATTCACTTCCTCGCCCAGGACGATTCCCTCTGTCTGATAAAAATCGGACAGATGGGTAGCATCAACCTGGTCGTAGCGGAAACAGCGGACAATGCCGAAGTACTTGCTCGGGACCTCCGCCTTGTGCAGCTGTTTCGCCGAAAGAACCGTCCCCTGACTGCGCAGGATGAGCCTCCGAGTAAAATCACGATCGAACTTGTATCCCCAGCCCCGGCTCCCGGTCTTCCAGCCGTCTTGGTGAGCGGCGGCTACGTTGTCCAGGTAGGGTTGTTCGATCTTTTTCGCATGGGAGGGCTCTGCAGTATAATAAACATCATGAATATCCCGAGCAGCATGAAACTGCGGCATGAACAGGGCGTCGGAGTTCCAAAACTCGGTTTCTACCAGAGGCCCGTCGAATTCCTGAAAACCGAGGGATACCAGGTTGTCTTTCACCTCCCGGAGGTAGTCGGCATAGGGATTGCTTCTTCCCAGAAGCGTGCGGGCGGGAGGTATGTTGATATTGTAGGCACGGAAATGTTTCCCCTTCCACCTGCCGTCGGCAAGCATCTCGGGTGTGAGCTCGCCGATCTCTTCCCCGGTAATGCCGCGTTTTTCGAGTTCAGCCCGGACAGCAAGCCCGGCATCGGTCAGACAATAGGTCGATTCTTCCCGCTCTGCAATCCGGAACATGGTAGAGCCGGCGCCCCGCTTCTTGCTGACCATAGCGATCCGCTTCCTCTCCTCTTCGGAGAGCTCGGCATCCTCTAAAGCGCCCTTCTCTACCGCCCGGTCCAGAAGGGCCCGGATTGTCTGGAGCAGATCCATCCGGGAGGGGTCCTTGAATCGGACCTGTTTGTTTTCATCCATAGCCAAAAGGCCCTCTTTCGAGAGCGCCCCGAAGGCGGAACCGGCATCCTTATTATCCAGCCCGAGAGAGGCGGCTATCTGATTGAGCAGATCCGGCCCCTGTTCGGAGACATGCTGGACGATCCGTTCGAGGGGAGTGCCTTCGCGCTGATAGATTTCACCGAGTTCGGTCAGTTCATAGACGGTACGAACACTGCGCGAGGTCTCGCTGATCAGCTCCTTTCCTTCGAGCCAGCTTACTGCCTGGTTTGCCTGTCCCTGGTTGAATTCGAGCCGGTCCTTTAACACTTCGGAAGAGAAATCCTCTCCCTCCCGAAAGGAACGGATGACCTTTACCTCCAAAGGATGCAGGCTCTTTACATCTACTCCGGTACTATTCATGAAAG
>JAIPGG010000088.1 GCA_021736255.1 Spirochaetales bacterium
GGAGTCTTTTACGGTTATGGCGGTGGATACGGCCCTGCCGGTCCTTGCAGCTCACGGCTTGTGTCCTGACGTGGTGGTTGCAGTGGAGGCACAGGCTGCAAATGCGGGCGATTTTATCGGCTGCCGGCCGTGCGGCTCAGGCGCGGGCGAGCAAGGCGACCCAGGCGGCGCGGGTGGTGCGGTCGGCAACCCACGCGGCACGGCCGCGGCCGGCCCAGACCGCAGCTTAGGCGGCCAAGGCTCGGACGACCCAGGCGACCCACGCGGCACGGCCGCGGCCGGCTGCTGCGAGGGATATCGGCTCCTTGCCGACTGCAGTTCCTATCCGCCGGTCATTCGGGCTCATCGGTCGGCGGATTTTTTTCTGAGTGACTTCTTGCAGAACAATCTGACGGACCGGCTCGATCAGGCAGGCCTGCTTCCCCGGCACCTGCCGCCGCTGGGTTCGGTGGGTGTGTCGGCGGTGTATATTGCCCTGCTCCACCGGGCGCCGGTGCTAATGGCCGGTCTTGATTTCGGCTATCTGCCGGGAAAAACCCATGCCGCAGGCTCCCCTGCCCACCGCTTGTATCTGTCCCGGACCGGCAGGCTCAGAGGACCGGGCCGCAATCTCTGGGAGCTCGGCGTGGATTCGGAGTTCATTTCCGGAAAATTCCCCTACCGAACAACCCGGGTACTCCGCTCCTACCGAGATTCTTTAGCGGAACTGGTGGGCCGCAGTGAAAACATCAATCGCTGCTATTATCTTGCAGAACCGGCCCTGCAGGTCGAACTGCCGGTAATCGGTTCGCAAGAGCAGCTTGCCGAGCTTGTAGAAAACTGGGATTTCTCCGGGACTGATGATAAGTCTTGGGGCGGCGCGTCTTGGGTTGGGGCCGGGGCCGGCGACAGGGCCGGGTCCGGCGGGGGCGAGGGTGGAACCGGCGAGATGACCAAAACGGGCAGTCCGGCGGTATCGGACAATTCCGTCTATCAACTAAAATCGGCCGAGGCCTTTCTGGCCAGCGAGATAGAGCGGATCGACCGGCTGGAAGAGGCTCTGGCGGGAAGGAAACAGGTCAGCGGGGAAGTTCTTCTGAAAATGTTGAACGAGCTCGATTATCTGGCCCTTCATTTTCCCGATCCCGAGGCGCGGCTGGAAACGGCATATCTAAAACGCGTACGGGCCTCTGCAGCATATTACCGCCGGATCATGGGCCGGATCATGGAGCAGGTGGGCCGAAGCATTGCAGGGGATTGACCGGGTAGACGGTGGAGGCCGGCCGTCACCTATTCTTCGGTCGCTCGCAGCACCGAGACAAAGGCCTCCTGGGGAAGTTCAACGTTGCCGATCATTTTCATCTTCCGTTTTCCTTCCTTCTGTTTCTCGAGGAGTTTCTTCTTCCGGGTAATATCCCCGCCGTAACACTTGGCTGTTACATCCTTCCTCAGTGCCGGGACGGTTTCCCGTGCAATAATGTCGCTGGAGACAGCCCCCTGAATGGGTATCTTGAACTGCTGCCTGGGGATCTCCTCTTTCAGTTTTCGGCAGATCATGCGTGCGCGGGCATAGGCGTTTCCCTGAAAGACCAGAACAGAGAGGGCATCGACCGGTTTCCCGTTGATCAGAATATCGAGCCGGACCAATTCGGTTTCCCGGTAATCGGCCATCTCGTAGTCGAAGGATGCATACCCCCGGCTCGTGGATTTGAGACGGTCATAAAAATCGAATAGTACCTCGCCGAGGGGCATATCATAGATGACTTCAACCCGCTTTCGGTCGAGATAGAGCAGCTCCTTCTGGATACCCCGTTTCTCGGCGGCAAGGTTCATCATGTTCCCGAGATAGTCGTCGGGCGTTATGATCGAGGCCTTGATGTAGGGTTCCTTTACCCACTCGATCTCGGTGGGAGCAGGAAACTCGAGCGGATTATCGATGTATTTGCTCGTGCCGTCGATGGTGGTTACAAGGTACTTGACCGAAGGAGAGGTAAAGACAACCGATAGGTCGAACTCCCGGTCCAGCCTTTCCTGCACAACCTCCAGATGCAGGAGTCCGAGAAAACCGCAGCGGAACCCGAAGCCCAAGGCGGCCGAGGAATCCTTCTCGTAGACGAGAGAGGCATCGTTCAGGCGGAGTCGGTCGAGTGAAGAGTGGAGCTCCTCGTAATCATTGCTGTCCACCGGATAGATAGATGAAAAGACAACCGGTTTGACCTCTCGAAAACCGGGAAGAGCCTTGTCACAGGGCCGTTGGTCACCGGTTACCGTATCCCCTACCCGGATATCCTGTATCGTTTTTATCCCGGCGATGAAGTATCCCACATCTCCGGCCGAGAGCCTTTTCTCGCTCAAGAGTTTTATGCGGAAAGTACCCACTTCCTCAACGTCGTGAGTGGTTCCCCCGTTGAATAGCCGTATCGTATCTCCAGGCTGGATTCTTCCCTCGAATAACCTGATGTGGACAATCACTCCGCGATAAGAATCATAATGGGAATCGAACACCAGGGCTTTCAAGGGCGCATCCTCCTTCCCGGTAGGCGGGGGAATACGCTTGACCATGGTTTCCATGAGCTCGTGGACTCCCGTTCCATCTTTTGCCGAAACCAGAACAGCAGTTTCCGGGTCGAGTCCGAGATCGTTCTCTATCTGTTCTTTGACCGCGTCGATGTCGGCGCTGGGGAGATCTATCTTGTTGATAACCGGAATGATTTCCAAGTCATGCTCGAAGGCGAGATACAGATTAGACAGGGTCTGTGCTTCAACCCCCTGGGCGGCATCAATTAGAAGCAGGGCCCCTTCGCAGGAGGAGATAGCGCGGGAGACCTCGTAGGAAAAATCCACATGGCCCGGGGTATCCACCAGATTGAGGTAGTAATCCTTCCCGTCGTCGGAGGGATAGGTCATGCTGACCGCCTGGGATTTGATGGTAATTCCCCGTTCCCGTTCGATATCCATAGTATCGAGGATCTGGTCGTGAAAATCTCGGTCCTCCACGAGTTTGGCCGTTTGGATAAAACGGTCGGCGAGAGTCGATTTTCCGTGGTCTATATGGGCTATGATGCAAAAGTTGCGGATGAGGGAATTGTTGTTGTCGGCCATGTCAGCATCTTATCCGAAAGAGGGAGCTTCTGCAAGAAAGCGAACAGCCGGGAACCCGAATCAGTCCGAGTCCAGCACATCACGTACCTGCTTAGCCAGTTCTCTGGAGGTAAACGGTTTCTGTACAATCGTATAGGAGCCGAATCGTTCATCCCGTTCGGCGAGAACCTCGTCCGGATATCCGGACATGAGCATTATTCGAATACCGGGAATTATTCTCTTTATCCTGCCGGCTAATTCGGTGCCGCTGATAAGAGGCATCACGATATCGGACAGAAGGAGGTCGATCTTATTCTGCTCAGCCATGAGGATTGCCTCGCCGCCGTTCCTGGCACTGAGTACGGTGTAGCCGAGATTCCCGAGTATACGGGCAACAAGACGCCGGACCTCGTCGTCGTCCTCTACCATAAGCACCGTCTCGTTCCCGTGAAAATCAGAAAACCCCGACTCTTTTGAGACCTCGGGCTGGTCGCTCCGGGACCTGGCGGCCGGCAGGTAGATAGAGAAGGCGGACCCTTTTCCGGAATCAGATCTTACGTCGATTACTCCGCCTAACTGACGAACAATGGAAAGCACAGTCGACAATCCGAGTCCGGTACCCTTATCCCCTGCTTTGGTTGTAAAAAAGGGTTCGAAGATCTGCTCGATTGTTTCCTCATTCATGCCCGAACCGGAGTCTTCTACCTGGAGAACCACATAGTTCCCTGGTTCGATCCGGCCGGAGGTGCATGTCTTTTCCTGTTCAATCTGAATATAATCGGTATTTACCACCAGCCTGCCGCCTTCGGGCATAGCATCCCGGGCATTCGCGGCAAGGTTCAGGACGATCTGTTCTATCTGAACCGGATCGACGTAGATATAGGCATAATCCGCTTCGTTATGGATACGAAGCTCGATATCATCGGTTATCATTCGGCCGACCATCCGTTTCATCGTCGAGAGCTGTTTGTTCAGGTCAATAAGAACAGGGTTCAGTATCTGGTGTTTCGAAAAGGCCAAAAGCTGCTTGGTAAGAGAAGAGGCTTTCAATGAGGCATCCTGGATTCCCCGGATGTCGGAGACCAGTGAATCATCTTGATCATATTGAGATAAAATCAGATCGGTATACCCGTTTATAATAGTCAAAACATTATTAAAATCGTGTGCTATGCCCCCGGCTAGTTTCCCCACCGCTTCCATCTTTTGGGACTGCCGCAGCTGCCGCTCCAGTTCTTTGCGCTCGGTAATATTAATGAGATACCCTTTGATCCGAACCAGATCCCCGTTTTCTTCGAAGGTACCAATAACGTTTGCAAGACAGGAGACGGATGCGCCCATGCTCTGAAGTTCCATCTCGTAGAGCTGTAAGCTTTTTTTCTCTTTCAACCGCTCCCAGAAAACCTCTCGGTCCCACGGCTGCCGGAACAGGTCGTTCAGGTTTGTACCGATGGCGAGTTCGGGTTTTTCCAGACCGAAAAGGGCGGAAAAGGATGCGTTGCATTCGGTGATGGTCCCGTCGGCATCGGCAAAAAAGTCGCCCGTCAGATCTTCCGAGAAGAAACGCCGGTATTTCTCTTCGCTCAGGCGGAGCTTTTCCTCCATATCGTGACGAAACAGGGCCATTTCGATGGTTATCTTGAGCTCGCGTTCTTCGAAGGGTTTGATGAGATACCCGAAGGGGTGAATATTCTTGGCCCGCTCGATTGTTTCCTCATCCGTGTAGGCGGTGAGCATTATAACAGGAATATTATATTCCTGCCGTATCGTATCTGCAGCCTCGATTCCGTCCATCTCGCCCTGCAGGCGGATATCCATGAGCACCAAATCAGGAGTGTCTTGCGCCACCGATTCAATCGCCTTTTCCCCGGAAGCGGAAAGACCTGTTACCTCAAAACCGCTTCTTTCCAGATGGTGCTGAATATCAAGAGCGACGATATGTTCATCTTCAACAATCAGAATACGTTTACCTAGAGCCATGGATCACTCGACAAGTTTCAGGTTTTTCAATTCCTGTTCAATTTTTTGACGATCTACCGGTTTCACGATATAGGAGGTGGCTCCGCCCTTGTTGTAGGCCTCTACCACGTTCTTCGGATCCTCGAGCACCGTCGTCATTATTACGCTTACCTCATCCATCGGTTCTATTCCGTAACTCTTTTCCATCTCGCGGATCTGTCTGAGCGCCTCGTGTCCATCCATTTTCGGCATCATGATGTCGAGAAAAACTACGTGATAAGGACTGTTTTCCTCCCACGCCAGTTGAAACGCCTGTACGGCTTCTTCTCCGTCAACAACTACATCACAGGTCCCAAAATCGGAAAGAATCTTTTGCATCAAACGTCTGCTGCCGAAATCATCTTCCACAATCAGAATCCTCATTCCATACCTCCATTGCCGGTCTTTTCAGACAGTCTCTTCAGGTAGTCTACTAGAAATATTGGAAATCATCCATGCAGTTTATTCCGAAAATCCCCGGGGAGCTGATTTATCGCCTTCTGAAGGGACTCGTTGTCCTTCCGTCTGGTAAGGAGAATTAATTTGAATAAGGGTGATTCAACCTCTTTCACACCTGCATATCGTTCTTTCAATTCGAGGAGTACCCGTTCGAACTCTTCAAAGGAAAAATCCTCCCATAGATTTCCTCCGCCGGTCAAAAGGCCGAGGTATGCAGCCTTGCTTCTATGGATTATTGCCCCGGGAGTTTCGGTTTTCCATCTGTTTCCCACCGTCCCTCCGGCTTCGGATACGCTCTCCCCGGTCAACACAGACTCTATGACCTGGTAAAGGACTCGGCGCTTTACCGGCTGTATCAAAATACATACCCCCTGCCGGCGCAGCTCGGGAGGCAAGACCTTCCCCGCCTGAGCTACGACCACCAGCGGAGCATCTGTTTTTTCAAAGGCCGTCCCCCTATCAGCGATAAACTCTCCGTCTGTTATGCACAGATCGGCCCCTCCGGTATTTCCGCTTTTTTTCTCGGTTCCCTTCCCGGCTTTATAGATTTCCGGCGTTGCACCCCACTGTCTCAGGTATTTTTGCAGCTGTTCTCTGATCGGCCGGCTTTCTACTGCTATCAGAACTCGGGAGCCTTCGGCACCCGATACGGGAGGAAGGATGCCGAGTTTACCGGTTGTTTTTGCAGCTTCGAGGGGCAAAGAAACGGTGAAAACACTCCCGCCATCTGTATGGCTCTCTACCGAGATCGATCCCCCCATCATCTCTGCAATCCGCCTGGATATGGACAAACCGAGACCGGTTCCCCCGTACTCGCGGGTCTTTGATGGGTCGAGCTGGCGGAAGTCCTGAAAGATATATTCGAACTTGTCAGGAGGTATTCCGATACCCGTATCCGAAACAACAAGTTCGAGCCCGTCCCCTTTCCAATCGAGGGAAAGACGAACCATTCCGGCGTCGGTAAACTTGACTGCATTGTTGAGAAGATTCGTGAGTATCTGACGAATCCTCCCCTCATCCCCGATCAGCTGTTCCGGGCAGTCGGGGTCTACATCTATCAAGGTATCCAGCCCCTTTCGGTGAGCAGGAAGCAGAACGCCTTCAAAGGATTTTTCCAGCATGGGTTCAACCTCGAAGGGTTCCATCTTAATCTTCATGGTTCCTGCTTCTATACGGGAAAAATCGAGAATTTCGTTGATAAGGTTCAAAAGGCTGTGAGACGAATCATAAATTATTCGATGGTATTCCCGGGACTCACTATCCTGCTGAGACTCCATAAGTAATTCGCTCATCCCGAGGATGCTGTTGAGGGGGGTTTTGAGTTCGTGACTTATATTCGAAAGAAACATGGAGCGGACCCGGCTCGCTTCTTCAGCAGCCTGTTTGGCCTTGAGCAGTTCCCGCTCATAGGCCAGACGGCCCGAGATATCCCGGAAGACGGTGGTAGAGCCGATGACCGCTCGATTGGAGTCCACGATGTTTCGAATACTGTATTCAACCGGAAAGCTCGTACGACTGGTATTGATATTTCCTACCCGCACATCATCCTGACCGTTTTGGCTTTCCCCGGCATCCTCGAGGGGCAGCACACTGCTCAACTGCTCTCCGAGGCAATCATGAAGATCCTTATTAATCAGCCGGGAGGCTTCGGGATTCATATATCGAACATACCCATCCGGATCAGCGGTGATAACCCCGTCGCTTATTGCAGAGAGAGTGCTTTCCGACCAGATGCGCTCGGCCTCGAGTTTGCTTTCCAGTTCATGCTTGTAGATCGCCATCTCGATGGTGATCTGGAGTTCCCGCTCCCGGTAGGGTTTGATGATGTAGCCGAATGCCTCGGTTACCTTTGCCCGCTCGAGGGTTTTATCGTCGGTATAGGCGGTAACATAAACGACAGGAATGGAACAACTGCGGCCGATGGCAGCTGCGGCTTCTATTCCGTCCATCGTTCCAGCAAGATAGATATCCATCAGAACAAGGTCGGGGCGAAGATGAACAGCCGTTTCGACCGCATCTTCGCCCCGCTTTTCATGTCCAATCACCTCATATCCGATTCTCTGCAGGCGGTTCTTGAGGTCAAGAGCCACCACACTTTCGTCCTCGACAATGAGGATACGGCTTTTCTCGTTCGTATTTTTACTTGTCATACCGGCATCACCGGAGGACTATTCGTCACTTTCCTGCGAGCCGGCGGATGAACTCGATTCAGATACCTGAATCAGTTCTTCACCCGAAAAAATCTTTTCGATATCGAGGATGATCAGAAAATCATCGTCTTTTTTCCCCATTCCCTTAATGAATTCGGTATCCACCGATGTCCCTAGTTTCGGCGTCGGCTCGATCTGGGAGGGTTCGAGTTCTATAACCTCCTCTACCGAATCAGCAAGGATCCCGAAGGTTACGGTTTCCTCGTTGTCCTTTACCTCCATGATGATAATACTGGCGTCAATCGACTTCTCGGTTTTTCCCAGTCCGAATTTGAGTTTCAAATCAATTACCGGCACCACACTTCCACGGAGGTTGACGACTCCCCGCATATAATCCGGTGTTTTCGGTACCCGGGTAATCTCCGAGAACTCTACGACACTCGTAACATTGATCACATTTACTGCATACTGTTCTTCCGACAGTACGAAGGTCAGATAGGTATTTATCTGATTGGTTGTTACGTCTCCCATTTGTTCACTCCCTTCCTAGAATTCCTCGAATTCAGAATCCATCTCATCCGGGCCGCCGGAAGACATTCCCATGTCTATGTTTATTCCTTGTTGGTTTTCCTGCTGCCTGCCGGTTTGCTGCTGCTGATTTTGCTGTTGCTGCTGTCCGCCGCCCTGCCCGGTCTGCCGAGCCTGCTGCTGCCTGCCGGCTTGCTGTGTCTGCTGCTTACCGGTCTGCTTGTTTGCGGCCTGTTTGTTCGCTAAGGTAATACCTGTCTCTTCGCCCTGATTCTGATTCTGGTTTTTGTTCATGTGAGCGATTTTTGTCTGTTGTCCGCCGGTTTGGCCTTTCTGCCCTGTCTGGCCGGCTTGTCCGGCTTGTCCGCCGCGGGTTTTGCCTGCGCCCTGAGAAAGCCGTCGCTGTTCTGCACTCTGCTGGGTTACCTGAAAGAACCCGACGGTGCTGCGCAGATGCTCGGACTGCCCCGAAAGTTCTTCGGCCATGGAGGCCATCTCTTCGGAGGCGGAGGCGTTCTGCTGGATCACCTGGTCAAGCTGCATAATCGCCTTGTTGATCTGGTCGGCTCCCGAGTTCTGCTCGCCGGAAGCGGCGCTGATCTCCTGCACCAGTTCGGAGGTTTTCTGTATATCCGGGACGATCTGGGTTAATATCTCGCCGGCCTTCTCCGCTACGGCAACACTTCGGCCGGAGAGGTCGTCGATCTCGCTTGCTGCGGTCTGACTGCGCTCTGCAAGCTTTCTGACCTCGGAGGCCACTACCGCAAATCCCTTCCCGTGTTCGCCGGCACGGGCTGCCTCGATGGCGGCATTGAGGGCCAGCATGTTGGTCTGCCGGGCGATGTCGGAGATAATCGATATCTTCTCGGCAATCTCCTTCATGGCAGCTACGGTCTGCTGTACCGCTTCTCCGCCTTCCTGGGCGTCGCCGGCGGCCTTTTGCGCTATCTTTTCGGTCTGCATGGAATTATCCGCATTCTGCCGGATATTGGATGTCATCTCTTCCATGGAGGAGGAGACCTCTTCGGCGGAGGCCGCCTGTTCGGTTGCTCCCTGCGACATCTGCTGGGCGGTGGAACTCATCTCCTGGCTGCCGGAGGCTACGTTCTCAGCCGAGGAGTTGATCTCCCGGACGATCCGGCTCACATTGTCCACCATATCCCGCATCGAATCGGCAAGCACGCCGAGTTCGTCTTTTTGGTGTACGTCCAGGGTAGCGGTCATATCACCCTGGGCAATGGTCTGGGCAAACTCCATTCCCTTCCGAAGGGACGTGACAATAATCCTGGTGATCATAATGGCAATGACGACCGACAAAATGATGGCGATTACAAGGCCCGCTATGATGACGACGACCGCCTGGGAAACCCGGTCTACCGCAGCGTTTGAAAGTTCCTGGGTGTTTTGGATACCGGCAAGAGCGATTTCCTGGGCTGAGTCGATAACATCTTTGCCATCATTATCCACATTCTCTTCTATTGTTGCGATTGCTTTATATCTGTCGAGAATGGTTTGTAAGGCCTCTTTATACTTGAGCCGTGTTTGCCCAATCTTCGCCAGAGCCTGCTGGTCTTCTTTGAGAACGGTAATAGAATTGATTTCTTTAGCAAGAGGCTCAATTGCTTCGAGATCTGCAATGGCCTTTTCCATAATCTTGTAGTCGGAAAAAAGCTGCGCTTTGAAGTTTTGTACCCGGGCCTCGTTGGCAAGGTCGATGACATTGTTCATGATCGCGATCTTCCGCATCCGCTCCCGCAGGGCCGCCGTACTCGCCCCGGAGGTAATTTCCTGTTCGTACTGTTCTTCCTGGCTTTCGAGAAAATCGTTTGCTTCTCTCATATACTCTGCAGCCTGTTCATCGAGTACAATCCGCTGCTGTTGAACCTCGTTTACTACTGTATTTAACTCAGAAACATGTCCTTCAAAAACTTTGAGTTTTTTCTCCGCATCAATAATTTGTTTTTCCAATTCAACCAGGTGTTCTGAATTCTTCGAAAGGGTTTTTGCATCTTTAAGGTGGGTATGCGTTTCTTCTAGATACTGCACAGCATCTTGATAGTATTGATCTTCAAAACTCAATTCATATCCACGAATGTTGTACATGGTAAGCAGCAAATTCCGCTCCAGCTCGTTCGCTACATTTACTTCCGGCACATACTCTTTAGCAAGCATGTTCGAATCGTTTTGAATCTGCAGCAGGTTTATTACTGCAAGTCCCCCGACAATCAGGACCAGAACGATCACGATTCCGAAACCGAAGATCATTTTGGCCGCCATCTTCATGT
>JAIPGG010000089.1 GCA_021736255.1 Spirochaetales bacterium
GCTTGGGATATAACGAGCTACAGTCTTGAAGAATCTCTCGAGCTGCGATGGCTCGAAGACGAACAGCGGCTCCAGCTCGATGAAGACACTCTGACTTTTGCTCGATTGCTTATTGCCGGAACCATTGAGCATATCGATGAAATAGATGCGTTAATTAATCGTCATCTGGAGCACTGGGACTTTCGCCGGCTCGCCCGTGTGGATCTTGCTGTTATTCGCATGAGCGCTTTTGCACTCCTATATCAAAAGGATATCCCGGAAACTGTTACAATTAACGAAGCTGTCGAGATATCGAAGGATTTCGGAAGTGATGATTCTTATCGTTTTGTGAACGGGCTTCTCGATGGTATAAAACAGGAAAAGAAGGATGCTTGAGGGGAAAAAACAGCGTTTACTCGGATTCGGCCTGATAGTTCTGATAATCGCCTCTCTTGTTCTTTTCTATTTAGTGGACCGTCAACGCAGCAGCTGGATAAACCTGTTTCTCGAAAGGACCGATCTGCACCTTCGTCAGGGTTCTTACGATCAAGCCCGGCGCTATTTATTGGCCGCAGAGAAATACTCTCGATTCAGCGGTGAATATCTTCGCCTTGCCAGGAGGGCGTACGAGTATGGCCAGGAAACCGGTAATTTCAATATTCTTGCGAATCTCGAGACAGGTATAGGAAGTTCCAGCCAAACCCTCTCAGCTGCTATTGCCTATGGAAAAACAAGAACCTCTCAATTTTCTGCTGAAATTGTAAGTGACTTCTCACCTTTCATTCATAAACTTGTTCCACCTGAGCGGTATTTGACTCTCTATCAAGAAACGGATAACGAAGTCATGCGTTTCTTGCTGGGACTCCAACTTTTACGTGAGGGGTCCTACGAGAAGGCTTATCAGCATTTGAGTGCTTCGGTAAGCTACAGTGGCCTGGACCAAAGCACCCAGGAGGAGCTGCTTTTTCGTACCGCCTTCGATGGGAGAAACTATCTCGAAGCTCAAAAAAGACTGTCCGCACTTGTTTCCTTGAATCCGGACGAGCCCCGCTATCGTTTTTTTATTGCAGATGTCCTCATGCTGCAGGGAGAGTACCAAAAAGCTGAAGAACGACTGCGACGGCTCATCGATTCCTACCCGGATTGCTGTTCACAGCCTTATAGGAGCCTCGCCTGGCTGCTTATGCGAAACGATAAACCGGAGGAAGCTGTTCAAGTTTTAAAACGCGGTATTTCGGTTTTTCCTGAAAATGCCCGACTTGCTGCATCCTTTGTGTATCTTCAAGACAATGATTCCCGGGAGACTCGCTCTTTGTTTCGGTCTTTTGAGGACCAAGAGAATCCGGAGTTCGAATTAGCAGAAATGTTGATCTTCGAAGATCGCTTCCGGTCGGAACGATTCCAGGTGCTTTTGCAACAATTACACCAACAAGGGCATGAGCTCGCAGGGCCTATGCTTGCATGGTTCGAGTTTGGTACCGGAGATGTTGCAGAGCTCAACAGAATAACCAAACACAGCGAAAACAGTCCTGAGGGTTGGAAATGGTTTTATCGAGGAAGTTACCATGCAGTTCGCGGAAATACCCTGCAAGCGATAGAAGAATATAAAGCGGTAACCTCAGGACGTTATCACCCCTGGTCCGTCTATAATGAAGCTGTTCTTCATCTTCATCGCGGGAACACAAGACTAGCCGAAGGATCCCTTCAGGATCTTGTTTTCCAAAACCCTCCTGAAACTATTCGCCTTGCATCGTACCGCCGCCTTGCTGAAATTGCTGAACGCAAGCAGGAAGAAAAAAGAGCGGCCGATTATTATCGCCGAATACTCGAAATGAAACCCGGCGATCCGGATGCAAAATTACGTTTAAAACAGCTTGAATAATAAAAGAGTAGTAGGTATTTTCAAACAGGAACAAACAACATGATTCAGCTGAAAAATGCACAAGAAATCAATAAAATACGTGAATCCTGTCATCTATTGTCCGAAATGTTCGATATTCTACGGAAGCAGATCGAACCGGGTATAACGACGGGAGAACTCGATGAAACGGCGTATGATTTTATTACGAAAAACGGGGGAAAGCCTGCATTTCTCGGTTATATGGGATTTCCGGCAAGCCTTTGTACATCGGTGAATGAAGAAGTTATCCACGGGATACCCGGAAACAGGAAACTTCATGAAGGAGATGTAGTTAGTATCGATTGCGGAATAGATTTTCACGGTTATTTTAGCGATTCAGCTTTTACCGCAGCTGTGGGATCTGTCGGCAAAGAGGTTTCCCAATTGCTGAAAACAACCGAAGAAAGCCTGTATCTTGGAATCGAACAGGCTGTTAACAAAAACCGCATTCACGACATTTCACGGGCTGTTTACAACCATGCTGATGAAAAGGGCTACGGAGTTGTAAGACAATACACCGGACATGGTGTCGGCTTCTCGCAGCATGAAGATCCGCAAATTCCCAACTATATAGGCCGTAATCCGAACCCGAGAATAAAACCGGGTATGGTTCTTGCTATAGAACCAATGATAAACCTGGGTACCTGGAAGGTTGCGGAACTTGATGACGGCTGGACGGTCATTACTGCCGACCGTTCTGTTTCCGCACACTTCGAACATACTGTAGCAGTTTATGAAGATCACACAGAAATATTAACTAGACAAGAATTCCCTGTTTTGAATTAGTAGGAGGTTTGTATGGGTAAAAAGCGATTGTACTCGAGAAAATTTTTTCTTTTTAATATGGTGGCCCTTGGAGTAATAGCAGGATTTTCATTAGCACTTGTGTCTTTTTCCTGTTCGAGTGGAATGGAACCGGCCGGATCGGCTTATGCCGACGATGTCGATACGCGTTCTATGGAAAATCTCGAGAACATGCAGTATTCCTTCCGGCAGGTAGCAGAGTCGGTTCTTCCTGTTGTTGTCGAGATTAATGTTGTCGAAGTACGAACACAAACCGTCCCTGAAGGCCGCACACCATGGGATTTCTTCTTTCCACAGCCCCCCGGCGAGGGAGAAGAGAAACAACCGGAAGAGCGTGAATTCAGAAATCGCGGTCTTGGTTCCGGTGTTATCGTCAGAAAAGCAGATACAACCTATTATGTTCTAACAAACAATCATGTAGTAGGCGAAGCCGATGAAATCAGTATAAGGATGAACGACGGCCGTGAATTCCAAGCTGAATTGGTTGGAATGGATCAGAGGAAGGATCTTGCTCTCATATCGTTCGAAGCAGAAGAAAAGGATATCCCTGTAGCAAGTCTTGGCAATTCTGATGATCTCTATGTCGGCGACTGGGTCCTTGCAGTAGGAAACCCGCTCGGTTTTGAATCCACGGTAACAGCAGGAATCGTGAGTGCCCTCGAACGGAAAGGGCCGAGCGGCAATATCAGTGATTTTATCCAAACCGATGCCGCTATCAACCGCGGGAATTCAGGAGGTGCTCTGGTTAATATTCGGGGAGAGGTAGTCGGTATAAATACCTGGATAACCTCTCCTACCGGTGGAAGCATCGGCCTCGGATTTGCCATTCCCATAAACAATGCAAAAAAGGCTATTGATGATCTGATTACCAAGGGACGGGTTGAGTATGGATGGCTAGGAGTAAGTATAGCCGACGGCAGTGAAGAGTTTGCAGAAGACATGAATGTGGAACCCGGAAACGGGGCGTTCGTTCTTCACGTTTTCGGAGATTCGCCGGCGGATAAAGGTGGAATCAACCCCGGTGATTATATCGTTTCCATAGACGGTGAAGACATCAACAATGCCAATGAACTCACCGTGGTTGTTGGCGAGCTTCCCCCATCCGAGCCCGCTGAATTCGTATGGATACGAGACGGTAAAAGAATGAGCGAAAAAATTACCATAGCAGTCCGGCAGGAAGACAAAGAAATAGCAGCTAAGAGTAAGAATCTGTGGCCAGGTTTTACGATTCATCCTATCACGAAGGATGTCCGGAACGAATTCGGGATTCCCCGAAATCAGAAGGGGGTATTGGTCACATCATCTGAGCCGAAATCTCCTGCTGGTTATGCCGGTGTAAAAGCCGGAGATATTGTCACGGAAATAGACGGAAGCAGTATTAATTCTGCTCGTGATTTTTACAGCGAACTCAACGAAGCAGGCAAATCAGTAGATGTGAAAATACTTCGTGAGGAAGATGAAATTTTACTTACTATTCACCGACAATAAGACTGATGAGAAAAGAGTATATTTCATATAACACCGTCAGGGACAATGCTGTTCGACTGGCTCATGCGATTCATGAAGACGGATTTGTTCCCGACATAATTTATGTACTGTTACGGGGCGGGGCCTATCTCGGAAACGTTGTAAGCGAGTATTTCAAGATAGTGAGAAAGAATGCCCGCCCTGTATTCTATGCAGCAGTTGTTGCAAGATCCTATACGGATGTCCGGGAACGGGACCGGGTAATGGTAGACGGATGGACCTACCATCCTGATCATCTGCGCCACGGCGACCGTATTCTGCTGGTGGATGACATTTATGATACCGGGAGAACGATCAACCACTTGGCATCCATCATCAATGCCAAGGGGATTCCTCGGGAAGATATTAAAATTGCCGTGCACGATTACAAGGAATTTTCCTACCATAATGATCCTTTACCGATTCAACCTGATTACTATTGCAGGAAACATACGATTTCTACTCCGGACGATGATATCTGGATTCATTACATGAGTCATGAAATTGTTGGTTTGAGCGAGGAAGAAATCCGCTCTCAGTATTCAGATATCGATGAAGATGTTTCTGGTATACTTCGTATGCTATCGGGAATATGAGGAGGCTATGGAGGGTTTCCCGTCTACAGACAGAAGAATGAACACGAAGCTTATAATCATGTGCATTTTTGTCTGTTTCTTCCTCATTGCTGCAGGGAATCCGGCAGCCGAGGGCCTCGATCTACCAGTTACGGCGTCGGTCGAAGAGGGGACCTACAGCGGAGAAATTGAAGTTTCTCTTGTGAAGAAGGAGCACCCGAAAAAAGCCTCTGATGATATCTGGTACAGGTTCTCCGGGGGCACGTGGGTCCGATACTCTTCCCCGATATTCCTGAATTCTCTTGCCGGAGAGACAAGAACCTATATTCTCGAAGCAAGCGTGAAGCATCCGGATGATCTCACTTCTTCCAAAGAAAACGAGAGGTGGCTAAGAGAATTCACCTATACGATCGACAAAACTCCTCCTGAAATGCCTGCAATACAACCACCCCCGGGGTACTATTCCGACCCTCCATCAATACGCTGGGAAAAAGATAAGGACCTTCAGCTATTTGTGCGTCTTGACCGCTTGCAAGGAGAAGAAGAAAACGACAATTCTCATTTTAAAACATATACCGGACCGCTGTCTCTTTCCGGAGAAAGCGGGACTGTACGGGTTTCTGCATATGCAGAAGATTCAGCCGGGAACCGCAGTAGTCTGCAACAATCCGTTTATGTGTTGAGCGATGAAAAAAAGGAACAGCTTTCTTTGCAGGTTCATAGCCCTGTTCAGGGCAAGTTTGCAAATTTTCAGGATTTGGTCGTATCTTCACCCGGTTCAGACTGGATTCGATATTCCTTTGGAGACACAGACCCGGCGCGTGCAGGCAAGAGATACGATGGACCGACAAGGATAGAAAGGACCGGAAAGGTTACCGTGCATTTGGCTGCAGGTAAGGGTGAATCCCTTACCCGTCAAACTGTACAATTTACTGTCGAGAAAGAGGGGGAAATCGCCTATAATGGGGGATATGAAACCGGCACCTTCGCTCTCATGCCGGATAAACTGGAAGGCTTTCAATACAGAATCGGTGACGACCCGAACCGTTCTTGGGCCGATCTGCGCAAAACACTTTTATTTCGTCCCCTGCCTGGTAATGTTCGATATCTTCCGATTTGGCTGAGAAGCAAAGACGCCGGCGATAATCGATTGTTTCGCATACTTCGAATCATTGATGATCGTGCCTATTCGGTTCCGAGGATACAATTTTTTCCGGGACAAAACACAGAAGAAGTTATTGTAAAGATCGAAGCGCCGGAATCTTCCAAAATATTTTACACATCCGACGGCAGCAGGCCCAGACGCGGGCAGGCAAAACCCTACACCAAAGCGCTGCGGGTTACTAGCGAGATGCAAGAGGGGTCTTCCTTCACGGTCAGGGCTGTCTTCTACCGGGAAAACGGCCGGGAAAGCCCTGTTGCTTCAAGAACCTACAGTTTTGATGAAAAACCGCCCCCAGTCCCGCTGGTCCGTTTGGAAAAGCCGGATAATAATCCAGGCGCAGCCGAAATAAGTCTTGATAATATGACTTCTTCAGCTTCTTACCGCTACGAACTTTCCACCCGGTTTTTTTCAAACAACAATTACCAAAAGAGCAGAAGCAACCTTTTCTCGATGGAAGATTTCCCCCTTAAATTATCTGTACCCTACGGCTTGGAAGCATCTTTCGGTTTCCGCTTCGCTTCTGTAGATAAAAACGGTAATCAGTCCAAATATTCCCGAGAACGCACTGTTACTCTCGACCATAACCCGCCTCCTCCTCCCTCAATAGAATTCGAGAACAACTGGGTTGTTATCGATGGAGAAGGCAGCATTTTTTATGCAATCTCGGATGAGGGGGAACAGCCTTCTCTTATCGAGAACAGAAAGCGATATTCCGGTCCCGTATCATTGCCCGGAACAGACGGAGAGCGAACCGAATACCGTATTACCGCTGTATCGAGGGATTCATCCGGAAATATTAGTGAGGTGACTCAGCCTGAATCCCGCATTGTTGATTTGCGAAAACCAGGTGTACCGTCGTATTCCGGGCCGAAAAACAACGCTCTGTTGAATTCTCCCGAGGTTATCCTTCGATTCAACACCAGATATCAGGATGAATCGATAGTATATGAGGTATCAACCTCAACAGGAGAAGAAGGGGCTCCTTCAAAGCCGAAAAACCCCGGACCGGGATCACCTCGGACACGCAGCAACCTCGTACTCAAACCGCAGGATGACAAGGTTACCAAATATCTTATTCATTTTCGATCCTACCTTATGGAGCCCGAGCGGCTTGGAGAGGTAGATAAACTCGCTTTTACCGTCGATCGGGAGTCTCCGGAGATAAAGAAAATTCTCGGAATTCATGACGGAATGGTGTCCTCGAAGGGAATAACCATCGATGCCGAACTCGAAAATGAAAACGACATTGCCTATATAAGCCTGACTACCGACAGCGGAGTGTACATCGATCCCCTCGGCCCTGAAGGTATTCCCCTGCCGTACACAATTAATAGTAACGAGGGTGAGGAAAAGCGTTATTTCTGCCGGGTTGCCGCCCGCGATAGAGCCGGCAACAGGCAGCGGGACAGACAGACCTATTCATTTGAATTAGACCGGAAAGCTCCTGATCCGCCGAGGGTTGTTCGTTTACCGGACGGTGGTTTGAGCAATCGCCCCCTTTCCCTGGAACTCGAATCCGGTTCACAAAAGGCATACTTTCTGCTGATTGACGGAGATGCTCAAAAACGACCTTCAATCACCCCAGAGCCTTATACCCGGCCCATTGAGATTACAGGAGAAGAGGGTGAAACTAAGCGGTATACGCTTTTCACTTCTTCCCGTGATGCTGCGGGCAATTTGAGCCAAAGTTATCGCAGATATTCTCTTACGATAGACAGAGAAGCCCCCCCGTTGTCTGATGCTCCGGCTATTTCCAGTAACGGAGACAATCGCGCTCCAATGATAGAATGGAAACTCGAAACGGATACAAGCGGATACTTCCGAGTCCGAAGCGGAAGCTCGGATACCAGCGGCAACTTCAGAAAGTATGATGGTCCGGTTCAGCTCAAGCATCTTCAAGCCGACAGTGTACTCGAGTATTATCTCCAGGATGCTGCCGGAAATAGAAGTCCACTCGGCATGATCGACGTCTCGGGAAATCGAATAAAAGAGGCACCGGAGTTTGCCAGGATCGAGAATAATGCTGTTTATAGAGATGATGTTTTTGTACGGCTGATAGGCTCGAACAATGAGTTGATCCGTTTTGAAACACGAGAAGATCTGGATAAATCAGCAGAAATTCCCGAAGTAAATGCATTCTCTTCCGTCTTTGGTGAAGAAAGAAAATTTTCCGCTGCATCAGGCGAAGAACTCTCCATCGACTTTTTTGCCGCACGGTTTTCAGAAAAAGGAAAGAGGACCTCTCCTGTTGTCCATTATCAGTTTGTTATTGATAAAAAAGCACCCTCCAAACCCAAACTTTCGGGAATACAAGACGGATCATATTTTCAAAACGCCGTAGATGTATCGTTTTCGAAAACAGAAGGAGATGTGTATTTTCGGGTACTCGGCGAGCCTGGCGAAAAGGATTTTCAGCTTTTCTCTGAGCCCTACCGAATAGATCCTGAAATAACCGGCGCTTATGCGGTAACGGTAGAGGCTTACCGGAAAGACAGGGCGGGAAACACCAGTGAAATGTCCCGGTTCACGTTCTATTTCGACAATGATGTGATCTACGTTTCATCGTTAGGAGACGATCGCTCAGAGGGGACCAGAAAAAAGCCTGTAAAGAGCATCGAACGGGCGCTCGAAATTGCCCGTGCCTCCGGCAGATCTATCATTTTTCTCGGGACAGGAGAGCATCGGGTAAATGAAACACTGAAAATTAATCAGGACATATCTTTCCGCGGCGGTTTTTCTTCGGAATGGCTGGAAAAGGGAGGAAGTACCCGCATTGTCGGCGGTTCGATTCCAGAGGATGGCGCTCCGATTATAGCGATACAGACATCCGAAACGAATTTCGAGAATCTCCATATCGACGGTTCATCCGCAAAATGGAGAAGCATTTTAGATTTTTCCGATTCGCAGGTTTCAATTTCCAATTGCCGTCTTAAGGTCGGTAGAAATTCAATGGCACTGAATGGACACGGCGGCCGCCTGATCGTAACGGATTCAAACATAGTTTTTGATGAACCAGGCAGCAAAAGCCTGCTGCAATTGGAAAACGTTGAAGCGAGTCTGCTCAACTCTTCGATCCATAAAAGCACTTTGGTTCAGGAGAAGCCCTCCCCGCTCCGACAGAATATTGCCCTCTGGAAGATTCATGGAGGAAAACTCCGGATCGAAAACTCCACTATTCATGCAGGAGATTTCAAAGAAGCGGTCTACGCGGATGCTTCCGAGATTGTTATCGCCACCTCGAGTATCCAAATGGACAACAGCCTCGCGCAGCATACGCTGCTAAAACTCAACAGCGGTTCGCTTACTATCTCGGACAGCCTGATTGAAAGCGATTCGGGGCCTGGAAAGATAACCGGTATCTCGCTGAAGGATGCTGAGGCTCTCGTATCGGATACAGCGGTTCAAATGAATTATGCATCCGGAATAATCGGTCTGGAGGCAGACAATTGTTCAGTGCGAGTTCTTCGCTCTTTGATCACAACTGGCGATGCTTCGGGGTATCTCTATCTGGTCAGAACGAGGGGAGGGGATTTTACCAGTTTCGAAAGCAGGTTTCACGGACAGCACACAGCCGATTATGTTGGTTTTTCGTTTCGCGAAACAGAGGTGCTCTTTCTTCAAAACAGCGTCTACCATGGGAGCGGAGAATACCGCAACATCGGAATCAGCCTTGAAGGAAACCGGAAAATCCGCCTGATCAACTCTATACTGACGGCTAAGGAGTCTGAAAAGCGATCTGATTATGAAGCGAGTGTATCCTTTGCCGCTGAAGATCCGGACCTGTCGAAGGTTGTTCTGATCGGCAACCTCTTTCCACCCGACCGGCCGGCAATGATGTGGGGCGATGAAGGGGAACAGCTGTTTCGGACCACGGATGATATGAACCGGGCCGACGGAAGCACCTATGCAGGTTCCATTCGAGGAAACCTGAGTGAAAAACCTTCCGACACATTTGAATTATACAGTAAGCAACCCTTCGATTTGTCTCAAGGCTCATCCGCCGTAAAAGGGGGTATACCGAAGGATCAACTCCTCCGCTTCAGCCTGGTTGAAAAATCCATACTGAACCGGATCTATAAGGATGACCTGCCGGGTGACCCCACCATGGGGGCCGACCCCAACTTTAGGCCTTCTCCATAATCCTACTCAGCTTCAAAGGGATACGCATGGACGGGTGCATAAAGGCTTTCATCACAAGTGACACAGTGATACGGATACCAACCACAGCCGCGGTTAACCCCTGAGTTTATTCCCAGCCCCAGGCTGCATCGGTATTCTTCCACAGGCCCGATCCGGCCGTACCGGCAAAGATCTCGCCGCTGCCGCTGCTCGTGGTATAGTACATACTGAGTATGTCTCCATAGTAGAGCTCTGTGGCGGCATAGTTCGTTTGATCCGCAACCTCGCTCGAGGGGTCCTGAATGGTCGAGGTGTCTGTGATTTCGTAATAGCCGTCGCCTCTCGTGCCCACCAAAACCCGATCGCCGATGTCGGTAAAGACGGTGAACTCTTTGGTTGAGTCGGTGCCGAGGGTGTTCCA
>JAIPGG010000090.1 GCA_021736255.1 Spirochaetales bacterium
TTATCAAGCAAGGGCTGATGGTATTTTCGCACCAGCTCCACAACTACCGGACAAGCGCTCGAGAGCCGCGGTCCATAGAGCTCTTCCAGCTGTTCCTGCTCCTGCCGGGCAACCATATCCGCGCCGATAGCGGTCTCCGAAACTCCATCAACGCCGAGCGCTCGAAACCGTTCGACCAGCGCCTTCGGTTCATCCTGAAAAAAAGCCGGAAAAGAGGGAGCCAGGGAAACATAAACCGGCCGCTGTCCTCTCACCAGCTCACGGGCATGGAGCAGGTCACTTCTAACACGTTTCGCACCGGCAGGACAGACATCCACACACCTCCCGCAGAATATACAGAGATCATGATCGATGGCAGCCCTGGAGTTTTCTATCCGTATTGCTTTAACCGGGCATTCGCGAACACACTTGTAACAGTCACGACACTGTGTGGCTTCCGTATAGATTGCACGCTCTTTCATTTTCCCATCCGTTATATAGTCTTCAGGGGCACCTGTTTTTTACAGGTGCCCCCTTAGACGTTTCAGTCAGCTTATTCATTGGAACCTGTAAAAGCCCGTACATAGATCCCCGTAATTTCCTTGATCAGAGGAATCCGCGGGTTGGTCCCGGTGCACTGATCATCGTAAGCAGCTTCGGCCATCTCATCGAGCTTCTTATAAAAGTGTGCCTCATCGATTCCTGCTTCCTTGATCGTTTCTGGAATGTCCAGCCGGCGCTTGAGCTCGTCGATCTTGTCTATAAGCGCGTCCACCCTTTCTTCGGCCGTCTGTCCGGGTATGCCTATGTAGGCTGCAACCCGTGCGTAGCGCTCTGCTGCATCGTGAAAGGCATACTGGGGAAAGATCCCCTGCTTCGTCGGAGCCTCGTGAGCGTTGTACCGAATTACCTCGTTAATCAGCAGCGCATTCGCAAGTCCGTGCGGCAGGTGATGATAAGCGCCGAGCTTGTGAGCCATCGAATGGCAGACACCGAGGAAGGCATTGCTGAAGGCCATTCCCGCCATATTGGCGGCATGGTGCACCTTCTCCCTGGCTTCCAGATCCTTCGGACCGTTTTCGTAGGCTCTCGGCAGGTATTCGAAGAGCAGCCGTACTGCTTCCAGGGCCATGGGAGTCGTGTACTCTGTGGCAAAGGTGCTGACCACCGCCTCGAGGGCATGAGTGAGTGCGTCGATCCCGGAAAAGGCTGTAAGGGAAGCCGGCATATCCTTGACCAGATTTGCATCACATATCGCCATGTCGGGTGTCAGAGCATAATCGGCAATGGGATATTTCATACCTGTGGTCTCATCGGTTATTACCGCAAAGGGGGTAACCTCCGAACCGGTTCCGCTGGTAGTAGGTATGGCAACGAAGAGGGCTTTTTTCCCCATCTCGGGAAAGCTGTAAACCCGCTTACGGATATCCATGAACCGCATAGCCATATCTTCGAAGTCCACCTCCGGGTTCTCGTAGAGCAGCCACATAATCTTGGCCGCATCCATCGGTGATCCTCCGCCCATGGCAATGATGACATCGGGCCTGGCCGAACGCATCCGTTCGGCTCCGTCACGGGCAGTGGCAAGAGTAGGATCGGTTTCTACATCCGCATATACATCAAAACCAATTCCGAGTCTTTCGAGCTGCTCGGTCAGCGGTTTGATATAGCCGTTCTTTGCAAGAAAATTGTCGGTAACAATAAATGCCTGTTTCTTCCCTGCAAGATCATCCATTGCATAAGCTAGAGATCCGGCTTTGAAATAGACCTTTTCGGGTACCTGGAACCAGAGCATATTTTCCCGCTTGGCGGCGATCGACTTGATATTCAGCAAGTGATCGGGGCCGACATTTTCACTGACCGAGTTTCCGCCCCAGCTTCCGCAGCCCAGAGTCAATGACGGATCGAGGCTGAAGTTATAGAGATCGCCGATTGCCCCCTGGCTCGAGGGCATATTGATCAGGGTGCGTCCGGATTTCATCGCATTTCCGAACTGCTCTATCCGCTCGTTATTTTCTTCCCGTGTATAGAGGGCTGCAGTGTGGCCGAGTCCGCCGAACACGAGCAGCTGGTCTGCTCGTTCCAACGCTTCCTCGAAGCCCCGTACTTTGTACAATGCAAGGACAGGAGAAAGCTTTTCCCAAGCGAAGGGTTCCTCTGCGGCAACCTTTGTTACCTCTCCGATCAGAACCTTGGTATCCTCGGGAACATCGATCCCCGCCAGCTCTGCTATACGGACGGCCGGCTGCCCGACAATCGCTCCATTGAGTTTTCCGTCCTTTACCAATACATTGCCGAGGGCATTCCTCTCTTTTGCGTTGAGCAGATAGGCTCCCTGGCGCCGGAATTCCTTTTTTACCGCCTCGTAGACAGAACCCACAGCAACAACAGCCTGCTCAGAGGCACAGATCATCCCGTTGTCAAAGGTCTTACTCATCAGGATCGAGCTGACCGCCGTTCGGATGTCGGCCGTTTCATCAATGATTGCCGGGGTATTCCCCGAGCCCACACCGAGAGCCGGTTTTCCGGAAGAATAGGCCGCCTTGACCATTCCCGGACCTCCTGTGGCAAGGATAGTGGTTATCTTCGAATGGGTCATAAGCTGCTGCGAGGCCTCGATCGAGGGTTCTTCGATCCAGGAAATGATTCCTTCGGGGGCACCGGCGCGAACCGCAGCATCGAGAACAACCTTTGCCGCCTCGATCGTACAGGCCTTGGCCCGGGGATGGGGAGAAAAGATAATCCCGTTCCGGGTTTTTAAGGCCAGAAGGGCTTTGAAGATTGTGGTCGAGGTAGGATTTGTAGTCGGAATCACCCCGGCCAGGACACCCAACGGCTCTGCAACCTTCATCATTCCGGTGGTATCATCCTTCTTGATCACACCACAGGTCTTCCTGTCTTTGTACTTGTTGTAGATGAACTCGGATGCAAAGTGATTCTTTACTACCTTGTCCTCCACAATACCCATACCGGTTTCCTCACGGGCCGCCTTGGCCAGGGGAATGCGCTGTTTGTTCGCCGCCATGGCTGCCGAGCGGAAAATCGCATCTACCTGTTCCTGAGAAAAGCCCGCATACCTTTTCTGAGCGGCTGCAGTTCGTTCGATGAGTGTGTCGACATTCACTTCAGCAGTAATCCCGTTCTCTTTTTTCTCTTGTACCTGTGCAGTTTGCATCTCGTCCTCCTTATCTATGAGTACAATGTCGGGACGGAGGAAATATCCTCTCGGCCCTATCCCTATTCAATCGATACATTTTTATCGATATGCTTTTATCGATACAAAATTATCTATTTAAGGGAAGAGTGTCAAGCCTTTTTCAAAATTTTTTCATACTGTTGGTAGGTTTCGAAAACGGAGAGATACTGCGGAAACAGGGCCGATTTGTCTTACAAGGCTACTCTATCTCTCCGTCTGCTAAGCGTTTCGATAAACGGACCGACAGGAGAGCGAGCCCGGAGGAAAGATCCTCTTTCTGCACGACAACATGATCGGGTACATTGAGCTTCACCGGCGAGAAGTTCCAGATACCCAAAATCCCCGCATCTACCATCGCATCACAAGCCGACTGGGCCGCTTCTGCGGGAACCGTCAGAACTCCGATTTTCACTCTGGATCGTTTTACCCAGTTCGGTAATTCTTCCAGCCCAAAAACCGGTTTCCCGTGGATAGTTGACCCGATCAGTTCGGGATTTACATCAAAAGCAGCAATAATATGCAGTCCGTACTCGTCAAAGCCGCGGTACCCCAGCAGCGCAGAACCCAGTGCCCCGGTACCCACAAGCAAAGCATGTCTGGCATTTTGCCATCCCAGGGCCTGCATCAGTACATTTATCAACTCCTGGATTTCGTATCCGATTTTTGGTGTGCCGGTGATTCCGGTATACCCGATGTCCTTTCTTACCTGCACGGGATTCAGACTCAAGGCTTCCGCAATGTCCGTGGCGGATACGGTTTCCCGATTTTCCTCTTCCAGCTTTTTGATCACCTGGAGATAAGAGGGAAACCGGCGTATTGAAGGGGAAGGGATAGAATTTTGATCATTATTCATAGAGGACCTCTTTTCGGCAGCTTTATCGCCACTATTGTAGTGGTGTCATAGCATTGATACAAACAAACGAAAAGAAATTGAAATCTTCGGAAAAAACATTGAAAAGTGCATGTATTTTTATCATGATTAAAATCTATGTTGATTACAAACCGCATACGGCAGCAATATGCTGGCAGAAATATCACAATTCGGGAAAAGGCCCTTTCTCTTTTATTTCTTGATTCCTTTCTCTCCCTCGGATTTGCCCTTCTCGGGGTTATCCGGCTGGCCGGCGGCTCATTGGTCATGGGAACCCTCGAGGTAGTAGTCGGACTGGTACTCGCCCTGTTTGTCGTGTTGCTTTTAAAGGGATCGTTCAAAATTGTGAGCACGGGGAACGTGATTATTTTCAGCCTGGCAGCAGCCGGATTGTTCTTTCTGCGGGATATAACCCACCCCCACGACGTATATATTCAGACGACCTACATGATACCGGTCTTTATAACCGCGCCCCTGCTTGCCTATGCAATGTGGCAGGTCCTCAGCCTGCTTATCTTCGGAATTCTCGTTCACACCGCTCAGTTTTTTCTCCGTGTCCGTCCCCAGCTGCTCATCCTGGGAGAATCGGGGGCCCCCACGGAGTTTATGGTCTCTCTCCTCCTGATGATTTTTGGAGCTGTATTCATCTACCAGGTATTCAGAATGCAGCAAAAAAGCCTGAAAAACATACAGGACAGGGCGGATGAAGCAGACACTCATTTCAAACACCTCCACGACCTGATGAATAAAACCGGTAATGCATTCAATGTGGGAGAACAGCTTCAAAACAACGCGGAAAACAACAGGGAGGTGGCCGCTTCCATTACCGAAAAGCTCAGAGAAATGAACAATCTGCTCTCTAGACTTCTTGATAAAACAACATCGGCAATCGAATCCGGCAACAACGTTGTTGCCTCGAAAGACAGTGTCAAAAACAAAATATACCAGCAATCCAATGCGGTACAGGAAACAGCCGGCACGACAACAGAACTCAAAGCACAAGTCGACAGCGTCAGTTCAGCAGCAGAATCGAAACAGGAAGTTATTGAAGACCTCGTTCAAGCCTCGCAGAGGGGTGGAGAACAAATAGCAGAGACGATCCAGTCCTTCCGTGAAATAACCAGGAACTCGGAAAACATCCTCGAAATCATATCCGTGATAGAGGGGATCGCCGGCAGAACAAATCTTCTGGCCATGAATGCCGCCATCGAAGCAGCTCACGCCGGAGAAGCGGGAAAGGGGTTTGCCGTCGTCGCCGATGAAATTCGAAAACTGGCCGAAGAGAGCAACGAAAATGTAAAAATGGTCCGGGATACCTTGATGGAAAGCAATACCATGATGTCGAGTTCCGCCGAGGCCAGCGAGCAAATGCAGGCCGTCTTTTCCGAGATAAACGACAAGATTTCATCGGTTCAGCAGGCCCTTCTCGAGATTATCGCAGGGATGAAAGAAACTGCTCAGGGTCATACGCAAATCGAAAAGTCCATCGGCAATCTGTCAAAGATAAATGATGAAGTCAACTCTTCTTTACAGTCCATGGAACAGGATATTCAAACGAATTCCTCGAGCATCCAGACTATACAGACCACCACCCAAACCGTCAGAAAAACTGTTGAATCGGTAACCCAGCTTGCCGAGGAAATCGACTCAGCATCTCACAAATTACAAACTGTTGGTGAGCAGAATATCGAAAACTTTCAGCGCCTGGTTTCGGAAATGCAGAAACTTCAAACCGGAGCAGAAGAAAACAGTGTTGAAGGAAACAACACCGGGGCTGCCGGCAAATAGCGGTACCTTCCCGGCTATTCCGTCTGTTTAATTTTTCCTGCAAGACTTGCAAGGCTTTCCACCGTAATCGTCGGCTCCTGACCCCACGGGTCAAAAACCTTGTCCGGGCTGCGCCAAACCCAAGCCGCCTTCATTCCTGAAGAAAGGGCCCCGAGCACATCGAAGGAATTACCCGAGATCATCCAGGCATTCCCTCCTGCAGCACCGGATTCCCGGAGAAAGTGACAGTAGACAGCCGGGTTCGGTTTGAATGAACGAAGATCCTCAGTACTGACTACCCCCTCGAAATAATCCCGGATTCCGGCGGTTATCAAAAGGTGCTCTACCGCCTCCCGGCTTCCGTTGGAAAAGGCAAAAGAACGAAACCCGGCATCCCTCACCCGATCAAGCCCCTCGGGCACATCGTCAAAGGCAGGCAGTTCCCGGTAAGTTTCAAGGAGATCCTTCTTTTGCGGATCACTCAGCGGAACATCGAAAAATCGGCTGGTATATTCCAGTGCCTGACTGGTACATGCGGCAAAGGATTCGTACTGCTGCATCAAACCCCGCCGGAAAGAATACTCCAGTTGCTTTTCCCGCCAAGTGCGGGAGAAAAGAGCGGTCGAAACGCGATCCGAAGCTGCGGCAAGCATCTTATCAAGCGCCGTATCAACTCCATTTGTGTCGATAAGCGTTCCATACACATCGAAGGCAAGAGTAGTATCCACCATTGCGCGTACCCCCCTGTAAAAAGTCTCCTATTCTTCTTTTAAGGGTAAGCGTTATAACCTGTCCTGTCCAATATGCTCCATTGAAACATGACCAGCCTTCCTGCCGGCAGCCCAGTTGTTTTTTATTTGACTGGCTAACAAACATACCATAGTATTTCCTATTATTGCGTTTCCCTGAACCATAAAGAAGGGCCGTAATTCCCGTCCTGCAGGAGGTTACCCGAATGAGGGCCGCACTCAGGAGACGAGTACAATCCGCGCTTTTTCTCCTCGCCTTGATTTTTCTGCCTCTGGTGTTCCTCTCCTGCATTAACCCGATAAATTTCAACTTTGAACGGGAAGCCGAAGCAGAAAAAGGCTTTTTCGACTTACAGAACCGCCCTGATACCGATGGGCATGTCGTAAAACTAGACGGAGAATGGGAATTCTACTGGAATCAGCTGCTCGAACCGGAAGATTTCGACCGGAACTCTCGCGAAAACCTTGTTCAACCTGCTTCCGGAAAAGATACACAAAAACAAAACAAGCCGAGTTTCAATGGGTACATCACGCTTCCTGGTATCTGGAACGGCTACACGATACCGGATGGAAAAACCTCAAGCCCCCTCAAACTCAATGGTTTCGGTCATGCGACCTACCGCCTTGTAATAAATCTTGCCGATAATGCCGATGGGAACCCCGGCAGGACCATCTATGGACTCAAATTTACGGAAATAGACACTGCCTACAGCGTTTGGGTCAATGGAAAGCATCTCCTTCAGAACGGGACAGTGGGCACCAGCAGAGAAACAATGACTCCCTCCTGGCACCGCAGAGAAGGCTATTTCGAAACTGATTCGCAGAAAATTGAAATCCTTATGCAGGTATCAAATTATTATCACCGGAAAGGAGGAGCGGAAGAGGCAATCACCTTCGGAAAAGCCGGAGACATTGCTCGATACACCGCCGGGAACCACGGCATCCAGTATTTCCTGTTCGGAAGCATCATGCTGCTCGGCGCGTATCACTTTATCCTCTTTCTCTACCGCAAAGAAAACAAAACCTATCTCTATTTTTCTCTTGTTTGTTTTGCTATTGCACTCAGAAGTATATGTTCGGGAGAAAAACTTTTGCTCCTGTTTCTTCCATCACTCCCGTGGATTCCGATGATTAGAACAGAATACATAATCCTCCTTCTCATTCTGCCTGCCCTGGCACACTTTTATCATTCAATATTTAGAACATCTCTATCAAAATACTTTCTTTTCATCTTTGATCTTGCATCCGTGGGAATGGTTGTATTTGTTCTGGCAGCACCTCCCGATCTGTTCACCTGGATCACTTACCCCTATCAGATATGTCTGCTCGTGTATGCTGCATACGTCATCAGCGCCCTCGTTCGCGAAACAATCAAAGGTCGTGATGGGGCCGGGATTCTTCTTTTCGGAACAGTCTTTCTGGTGCTCGCTGGAATCAACGACATTGCCTACAACAACATGCTTATTAATACCAGTTATCTTTTTCCCCTTGGAGTCAGTACGGGAATTATCATTCTCGTTTTCTCTCATACCGTGTACATCGCCGGACAATTCTCCCGTGCATTCAAGAAAGCTGAAGAATTTTCGGTCAACATGGAAAGGAAGGTCGAGGAACGGACGGCCGAACTCAAACGAAAACAACGAAAACTCGAAAAGCTCGCCCGGGAAGATACGCTTACAAAGCTCTACAACCGGAGGCTCATCCTCGAATTACTGGAAGATTCTTTTCAGCGATATCAACGGTACAATACAATTTTTTCAATCTTCATCCTCGACCTGGACGATTTCAAAAAGGTAAACGACAATTACGGGCACCTCACCGGTGATGCTGTGCTGCGCAAGCTCGGCACAATATTTCGAAACGGTTTAAGAGAATCCGACATAGCAGGTAGATTCGGCGGCGAGGAGTTTCTTGTACTGCTTCCCGAGACAAAAGCCGACGGGGCCCATGTTGCCGCTGAAACAATCCGGACAACCCTTGCTCAACACCGCTTCGAAGCATCGGGAACACAGTTTACCGTAACATGCAGCATAGGTATTTCCCAGATACGGAAAACCCATTCTGCATTTACCGCTCTTTTGGCAGAAGCCGACAGCGCTATGTATCGGGCTAAAGAAGAAGGAAGAAATCGCACCTACATCTTCGCCACATAATTACTTCGGAAGAACAACGATTTCCACCCGCCTGTTTTTAGCGCGCCCTTCCACCGTTTCATTCGAGGCGGCAGGCTCCGTCCCGCCGAATCCTTTGTAGATAAATCTCGTCGCAGCAAAACCCCGGTCGACAAGTTCTTCTATTATCGTTTTCGCCCGCTCCCTCGACAAAGCAAGCTGGGCTTGTTCTCTTCCGATATCGGCAGTATGCCCCTTCACAAGAAAAGAGGCCTCGGGAACCTCTCGTAGAAGCTTCGCCAGTGAATCGAGCCTGCCCCGTTCATCAGGAAGAATAACCGCTTTGTCGGCAGCAAAGTGGATATTCGGCAGATTGAGAACGACACCCTCTTCGGTTCTGCGGACTTCGATCTCCGGATCTTCCCCGGTTTCTTCCCGGCCGCCGGCAGACTCAGCTGCAATACCACCACCCTCCGGCGCAGCCTGGGCTGCCGCGCTGCTGCCCTCTTCTTTCTTTTCTCCAAGCGCCCGGACAATTCGCTCCTCAAATCCATCAAGATGCCCGCCGGTAAACCCCTCACTCCAGACCAGGCGGAATCCCGTCTCCCTCCGGGAAGCTGCTTGCCCTCCGCTTATATACCGTTCAACCCGTTCTCGGATGAAATAACCGCCGCTTCGATCGGTATACAGGAGAATGCTCGCATCGATTTTTCCACTGATTCGAAGCGAATCCTCCGGCGAATACGGGTTCCGTTTATGATAGGAATAGGCCGCATCCAGGGCTATTGCCGATCTTCCCATGTATTCCTTCTCCCCGAGGTAGGTATACACACAAAAGAACGGAGCCTCGATCATTTTTCCATCTCTGCCCAAGATGTATTCAACACCTTCTCCCTCCCAGCTCTCGCCTTTCGCCACCGGCGCATTCGGCAGCAAGGGATAACTGGTCCGAAGGGGGACCACAGGGGCGCCTACGAAACTGCTCCGGCCGAACCTATCGAGCCGCAGTGTTGTCCGGTAACTTTCATCAATAGACTTTGCCACCCGGTGCGAATTCTGACTCATCTCTTTGAGAACATACACATTACCCTGGTAGAACCTTTCTCTCCCTTGAACACCCCGCGAATCGTCTTCTGCAGGATCCTCTTCTTTAACAGGATCATCAATCTCGTGGAGGTATGCACGCTGCTCTCGATAGAGAAATCCCCGGTATTTCCCGTCTTCATACACCCGGAGATCCTCCCGAATCACCCGGGTGTACTGGTTCGAGAGGTGATAATTAATTATTCGAGAATCTTCTCCCGGCAGGACAGTGGTAATGAACGGAAGGCATAATACGAAAACGATAAATTTCAAACCAGTGGTTGACATTGTGTATTGGCGCCTTTTCTTTCCGGCAGCAATCCTTGCAATCCCCGTTTTACGGTAAATTTTCCCGAGTGATTATATCTATGGGAACATCAATCTTTTTTGGCACATCTATCTGCAGCATCAAAGATCTGAACAAATTATGCAATGCCTCCGCTCCCTGATACTCCGGACGCTGAGAAATTATGAAATCAATCATTCCGGTTTTCAGACACTGGATGTTTTCCGGCACACTGTCATAACCAACTATTTTTATATCCTTAATATTTAATGAGTTGCAAC
>JAIPGG010000091.1 GCA_021736255.1 Spirochaetales bacterium
ATCGGTTCTGTCGAGGCGAGCGTTCATTTCCAGGCGATTCGAGACCAGCTGGACCGGCAATTTCAGAAGGATTTTGCCTTTTACATCCGACGGAATGTCGTGGCTGAAAAGGTCTTTCCATCCGAAACGGATAATTACTATGAGTCGGTGATCTCTCCCGATTACCTTCTCGATGCCGGTACCGCTCAGGTCGTTCCCGGCCATCATCATCAGCTGTCCTGGTTGGAACGGATCCGGATCAACAGAAAAGCAGGCCCCCTCGTCCGAGAGCGGATGCAGACAGGAGATACATTCGCCCTGCCCGTCAGGATCGAGGGGAACCCCTACACGGTCTCCTTTCTGGCCATAGAGAACCTCCGGGGACGGCAGGCGGGGTATATTCTCTCCTACGAGCATGATCCGGCCCTCAATGTCTACCGCCGGCATTTTCTGATGAATGAATTCCTTGCCGTACTGCTGATCCTAGCTGCAGGGGCATTTGTAATCTACAGCCGGCGCCGGCGGACCGTATTACAGGAGATGACTTCCCGGGCCGAAGAGGCCAACCGGTCCAAGAGCGAGTTCCTTGCCAATATGAGTCACGAGATACGGACTCCGATGAATGCGATTCTCGGATATGCCGATCTCTTGTCGGACCTGGTCTCCGACAGGAAACAGCGTCAGTTTCTTGCATCTATACGAAAGGCCGGCGAAAACCTGATCATCCTGATTAACGACATCCTCGACCTCTCGAGGATCGAAGCGGGTCGTTTGAAGTCCGAAGAGGGGCCGATGAATATCCGAGGGATGCTCCAGGAGCTCCGCTACATCTTTGCCCTCAAGATCAAGGAAAAGGGGCTCGCCTATTCGGTGGAGGTAGCTCGGGAGGTTCCCCCTTATGTCCTGAGCGATGAAGGCAAGATTCGGCAGATACTCCTGAATTTGATTGGGAATGCGGTAAAGTTTACCCATAAAGGTGGGATTACCGTGACTGTCGGCCGGGAGGGGGAGGGCGAGCCTTTTACCCTGGTTGTGCAGGTGGCCGACACGGGAATCGGTATAGCAGGGGATCAACAGGAAAAGATATTTCAATCCTTTACCCAGCATGAGGGGCAGAGTACAAGAACCTACGGGGGTACCGGCCTCGGGCTGAGTATCAGCAGGCGCCTTGCGGATATGCTCGGAGGAAGCCTCGAACTGGAGAGTGAGGCCGGGTCGGGAAGTGTGTTCACGCTTCGGATTCCGGGAATTGTATCGATCCGGAAGCAGCAAGCCCCCGCAAGCGAAGAAAGGGAAGGAGTCCCCGACCTGTTTCGGGAAGGGCAGCAGGTACTCGTTGTCGATGATGCCGAGGACAACCGTTTTGTTTTAACGCAATACCTTAGGGATGCAGGCCTTGAAGTAATCCCTGCAGAGGGAGGCCGCCAGGCCCTTGCTGCCGTTCGGGGTCAATCGGTAGACCTCGTCCTTACGGACATCTCAATGCCGGAAACAGACGGGTTTACCGTAATCAAACAGCTGAGGAATCAACTCGGAAAACCGGACCTGCCTGCTGTTGCCGTAACGGCTTCGGTGCTGTTGAATGAGGCAACGGTAGAAAAGCGCAGCTTGTTTCAGGGCTTTCTCTACAAGCCCTTTACCAGGACAAGGGTATTGCAGGAAGCCGCCCGGTTTTTGGAAGTCAAACGCTGGGAATCGGAAAAAGGGGAAGAGGAGCAGACAGCCGGCCAGACTCCGCAGCTCTCCGGGGAGGAGCTCGAAAGGGGTATAAGGGCCCTGGGGCCGGAACAAAGAGAGAATGTCCGGGGTCTGGTGGAATCGCTTCGGCAGGTACTGGATCTGGAGAATGTTGAGCGCCTGGCAGCCATACTCGAAACGGCCATGCCCCGGGCGGCATCCCAGCTCAGAGAATACCGAGATGCCTTTGATCTGGGAGCTCTCAAGTCGCTCGTGGAAGAGCTTGCCAAAGCGGAAGAAAAAAGAGAACAATAGAGTCAATGACTGATATAAAGGAAGACCGGAAAGAAGGACGAGTTCTCCTCGTTGATGACAATATCGAAAACCTGCAGGTGCTCGGAACCATGCTGAAGAATGAGGGGTATAAAACCGCCTTCTCTCAGGACGGGAAGAAAGCCCTCGAGTACATAAAAGAGAAGCTTCCGGATCTGATCCTGCTTGATGTGATGATGCCGGAGATCGACGGGTTCGAGGTGTGCCGCAGGCTCAAGCAGGACCGGCAGACAAGCGAGATTCCCGTGATTTTTATCACGGCTTTACAGGACAAGGAAAGCCGACTGGAGGGATTTCGTTCGGGTGGAGTAGACTACATTACCAAACCCTTCATCAAGGAAGAGGTCCTGGCCAGGACCCGGGTGAATCTGCAGCGAAAGCTGGCGGAGGACCGGCTCCGGGTTACCATCGAACAGAAGGATATGCTGCTCCGGGAAATCCACCACCGGGTAAAGAATAATCTTGCTCTTATTACCAGCCTTATCGATCTGGAAAGCGGAGATGTTTCGGAAGAGAAGGAAAGGTCGAAGTTTCAAGAGCTTCGGGGAAGAGTGGATTCGATCAGAATCATTCATGAAAAACTCTACCAGAGTTGCGATGTACTGAATGTCCGCTTCCGGGATTACGCAGCCGAATTGATCCAGGACATGGTTGATAATTTGTCCTCCGGTTCGTTTGATTTGCGGATGGATATCGACGACTGCATTTTCCCTCCGAAGCGGGCGATTACCCTCGGGCTTCTTATCGTGGAGATTGTTACCAATGCCCTGAAATACGGCGGACACGGAGGAAAGGCGGAAGAGGAAGGCCCTCGGATCGAAGTCGCATTCAGTATTGAAAACAAGGAAGGGGAACTGAAGATCTACAACAATGGGGAACCGATTCCCGAGGATATTGAAAACAAAAAGGTGAACAGTCTCGGACTGCAGCTTATCGATACGTTGACTGAACAGCTCGGTGGAAGCATGGAGATCGACAGAAGCGGCGGAACGGCCTTTATTATTCGGTTTCCGGCAGCAGAGAGCGGAGAGGGCTGCAGGTGATTCGGGCTCTCGGTCTCGGGCATCCCCTGTTCGATATATTTGCAAGAACATCCCCTGCGGTGCTTCAGCGTCTCGGCTACGAGCCGGGGTCGGTCAATCACGTGAGCCCGGAAGAAATCGACCGGGTCATCGCAAGGCTCGGGCCGGCAGGATCGGCACCGCAGAAGGAGGCGAGAGGCGGGGGCGTGTTCCGAGCCGTTCCCGGCGGAGGGGCGCTGAATACCCTGCGCCTTATGGCCTCTCTCGGGGCCGACTGTGCTCTGGCCGGGGCGGTCGGGAACGACCGCCCCGGCCGGGCCCTTCTGCATCACCTGGGCCTGAGATCTGTCCGCCCCGGGCCGGCTGTAGTTAGCCCGGCTGCAACCGGACGCTGCCTTACTGTGCTTTCTTCTTCGGCCGGCGGACCCCGGACGATTATTACCGCCCTCGGCGCTGCAGACACCGGCCGGCAAAGGGCCCTCGAACAGTTCAAGCGCCTGCTCGATGAGTATGCACAAGAGCTGCAGCCCGAAGCGGGAGGGGCTGCAGCCCCGGATGCATCACCTTCCGGCCCCGCCGCCCGGAACGCTGCCTCCAGCCCAGCTCCACCTTCCGGCCCCGCCGCCCGGAACGCTGCTCCGCCCCCAGTGCGGGGTCCGGCCCCTGTCCGGGGTGCAGCAGCCGCCCGGAACGCTGCCTCCGGCCCAGCTCCAGCTCCACCCCCCGGCCCCGCCCAAAATGAACCCCCGGCCCCTTCCCCGGCCCAGGGTGCGGCGCCAAACCCGGCCACGCCTCAATACCCGCCGGTATGCTTTCTCGAGGGGTTTCTGCTACGGGAGCCGGAGGTATTTTTTTCCGCACTGCAGGCGGCAAAGACTGCAGGCTGCCTGACCGCCGTAGACCTGGCAGCCGCCCCCCTGGCAGCCCGGAACCGGGCATCGTTGAATAAGGCCTTTGAAGAGTTCGGCAGCAGGCTGGTCGTGTTCGGGACCGAGGAAGAATGGAAGGCGCTGGCCGGTCCGGCTGCATTCCAAACCGCGGGGGCAGCCGGGGCAGCCAAAGCCGCCGGAGCAGCCGGAGCATCCGAAGCATTCCAAGCCGCCGGGGCAGCCGGGGCAGCCGGAGCTGCCGGTGTATCCGAAGCATCCGGGGTAGCCGGGAGCAGGTACTTCTGGTGTTCCAAGCGTGGAGCTGAAGGAGCCTCTTGCGGGTCCGGAATCATGAAAGCAGAAGAAAATGCCGAGGAGGGCGTCTGTTCTCATGGGGGTTTTCGTGTTGCTCCCGGCGACTACCGTGATGAAGGGGGAGCCGGCGACCTTTTTGCCGGGGCCTTCCTGTCGGCAGCAGCCGGCGCCCTCTGCAGCCCGAACACCCCGTTCCTGCAGTCCGAGCAGAAATCGGAAGGGAAAGGCTTCCACCTTCAAAGCCGGGATGAAATTATCTCACAGGCCCTTTCAGCCGGCAGCCGGGCCGGTTCGCTGGGAGTGCAGGTGTACGGGGGGGAACTCAGCCCTGTCCTTCTGGGGGCTTTAAATCGATACTGTTTTCGAAATGGAAGTTCTGCACATGAGTCCTGATTCCTGCCTCCTGGAGTTTGATGACGAGCTCGGTACGCATATCTACCAGAGCCATCCACGTATCTTGGGGGGTCTCCGTCCAGGCGGCGAGCCAGCAGGTGCAGGAATTTTCGCCCATTCCCATTACCCAGAAACTGGGAGGGAACCGTTTGATCGTGTGCATACTGTTTCGGGCTGCGTTCTCGGCTATTTCACGGACCCTGGCCAGGTCGGCGTCGTAAGAGATATTGAACTCGATGTGGGCCCAGACGTTGCTGTCGGTAAGGGTGTAATTAATGAATTCCTTATTCATCATTCTGCTGTTGGGAATTACGTATCGGCGCCAGTCCCATATCCGCATCACCGAATGGGTCATTGAGATATCTTCCACTACGCCATAGTTGTCATCGATAATGATGGTGTCTCCCACGCGGATCTTTTTTGAAAAGGACAGCAGGATTCCCCCGATCAGGTTCTCGATATACGGGCGGGCTGCAAAACCCACGACCACGCCGACAATCGTACTCGAAATCGAAAGGATCCGTACCGGCATGTCGCCTAAGAAGGGGTAGAGCCCGATGATCAGCCAGATAAGGATTACTCCGGCAATAATGAGCCGGCGGATAATCGTAAACTGGGAGCCTACGTTCTCGAGGGATTTCAGCTTCATTTGGCGGCGGGTGAGGGGTTTGGCCTTTTTCCCGGAAATGACCTGGACCCGCTTGAGCTTTTCGATCCGGTCGAGCCGTGATTTTTCGGCAATATTCAAGAGGTACCGGACGAGGAATACCATGGCGATGCCGCTTGCCAGAGCGATGGCGACATGTACCATATTACCCATTGTTATTTCGGAACGGATGAATTCAAAAAAACTATCGGACATCGCCGCGTTTTACTCCCCTTTCCACCGACTTTCTTTTCAGACGAATCTGGGCAAGCAGAATACATCCGCTTATGAGAACCACTCCCCCGACAAGCTGAAGCGGGGTAAGGCGTTCTCCGAGTATTATAAATGATATTACGGCAGTGAAAAAGGGTATTAACAGCCCCAGATTGGCCGCAAGGGTAACCCCGATTACAGGGAGCGAGATGTAATAAAAACTATAACCCAGGGCAATGCCCACCAATCCGGAAAGGCTGAGGTAGAGCCATGCGATACCCGACGGGTGGGGGATTATCGGCATCCCCGGAATAGCCAGAGCAGTAAACAGGTGAGTCAGAAAGAAAAAGGGCACGATGATGGTAAAAACCATTGCCGTCGAAAGTCCGCCGGGCACTCCCGGCAGCCAGTGTTTGATCAGCACCGAGAACATCGACCAGGATAGGGCGCTCAAGATGATAAAAAGGCCCCCCAGATAAAACTCCCCCATATCACCGGCGCCCCCGAAGGCCGCCCCGGAACCGGCGGCAGCCTGCAGGGCTTGAGCCCCGCCTTCCCCGTGAGAGAACAGTTGAGAGAAAAACGGCATCTCCGTGAGTCCCAGTGACAGGGTGACCCCCACCAGCGAAAGAACTATGCCGGGGACGAACAAGGGGTGACGGATCATTGCCCGTTCATCGGCAAAGAAGATCAGCGCGAGCACGATCGAAAAAAGCAGCCCCGACTCCTCGAGGATGGAGGCAATCCCGGGCATGATCCGGTAGATCCCTGCAACCAGAAAAAACTGGTGGAGAAAAACGAAGAGGGCAAGTCCGGCGTACTTGAGCGGCAGCCGGCGGTCGGCCCGAAACCGTTCCCGCAGAACCCCCGGATTGTTCTTCCGCATTACCACCACCCAAACCACCGCCAGGGAAATACTGAAGCGGAAGAAGTTTTGGAACTGAATCGGAAAGTCATCCCTCACCAGTCGTATTAAAACCGGACTCAGAGACCAGGCAAGGATCGAGGTAAGGTTCATCAGAATTGCCTTCACATCCGTGCGCATCACGGTTATCCTTTTTTTATGAATGACATCTTGCTCGGCCCCCACATCAGCGCGGCAGGCGGCGTTTCCAACGCGCCCTGCAGAGCCGCCAAGATCGGGGCAACCGCTTTTGCCCTCTTTGTTAAAAACCAGAAACGCTGGGCCGCCCGCCATCCCCTCTCGGAGGAAGAGATCGGCGCCTTCGAATCCGCCTGCAGGGAACATAATTTTCCCGTTTCATCGATTCTTCCACATGCCGGCTATCTGATCAATATTGCCTCGCCGAAAACAGAGCTGCGACAGCGATCGGTTAGATCCTTTATCGAAGAGTCACTCCGCTGCAGCCTCCTCGGGCTCACAATGATCAACATTCACCCCGGCAGCCACACCGGCCTCACCGACGAGACGGGAGCGGTGGCGCTGGCTGCAGAAGCGGTTCGGCAGGTCCTCGAGGCCGTGCCCGGTATTGCGATCGTGCTCGAAAACACCGCCGGTCAGGGTACCGCGATGGGCGCCCGCTTCGAACACCTCCGGGACATCCTCGGCAAAGTCGGCCGTCCTGACCGCACCGGCGTGTGCATAGATACCTGTCACCTCCATGCCGCCGGCTGGGACCTCGGCACCGAGGCCGGATACAATCGGGCCCTCGAGGATTTCAAGCACATACTCGGATTCGAGACCCTCCGGGGGCTTCACCTCAACGATGCAAAACAGCCGGCAGGCAGCCGCAAAGATCGGCACGCCGGCATCGGGCAGGGGACCATCGGCACCGAAGGCTTTGCCCGTATTATCCGGGATTACCGCTCAGGGCGGATTCCCCGCGTCCCGATGATACTCGAAACCCCCGACCCGCACAGGTGGGAGGAGGAGATCAAAACCCTGAAGGCGATCTAGCCCAGAGGTGCCAAAGGTGCTGCAGCTCTAGAGCGTTCTTTCTCGAGAGGGGGAGGCGCCGGTTCGTCTCGCAGCTCGCTGCGCTCGCCGCTTCGCCTGCAGGGCCTTCTCCGACAGGCTGCCACGGCCGCCTCCCCCTCGCTCCGGCCCCCGTGCCGCCGGCACCGGCCCGCGCTCTTCGGGCTCCGTCGCCTCCGCCCTGCGCGGGCCTCGGTGGCCTTCGCTACCCCCTGCCATGGAAAAGCTGGTTCTGTACGGCTGTCGTATCCATCAATAAAAAAGTGTTTGACGGATTTTCTCCGGCGGGGATAGAATTTTCGGTAGATTGTGTTTTTCAATTCCCATAAGGGGGAGTCCTCGCAGATGGGAGATACACAGAAAAAAATCAATCCGCCGCATCTTCCCGAACCCGCCCCGAGACGAAACCATCTCCTGTGTTCTTCCTTGACCTCTACCACGCCCATTCTGATTCTGCTGGTATTCATGATCGCTTTCTCCCTGGCTGCCGGCACCGACGAGGCGGCGGCCCGGGAAACAGGAGAGAAGAACCGGAGCACCGGCGAGCAGCTGGTTTTGCTCTATCCGGTGCAGGTGGAATCCGGTACCGAGGATCGGGCGACCCTGGAGGCGCTGGGGACCACCGTGCGGGACACCCTGGCGGTGACCCTGCAGTTCATGGAGGACTATCGGGTAGAGGAGGCCGGGAAGGCAGGAGAAACGAGCCGTGCCGCCCTCGGCAGGCGGGCAGAGGAGGCGGGGGCACAGAACATCATTTTCGGCTCGATCCGAGGCAGCGCCGAGCGGATCGAGGTGGAGCTGTCGGTCTACGACCGCTACGAGGACGAGGTCTCCGGGCCGAAGGCCGGGAGCGTGGCCTCGATCCTCGACACCTTCGAGCTTGCCGACCGGCTGGTGGTGGAACTGGTGGAAGACTTCAGCGGGATGCGGGTGGCCTACGGGCAGGTGCGCCTGATGCCGGAGGGGGCCGGCGGCCCCTACCGGGTGCTGATCGACCGGATGGAGGTAGGAGCGTCGATCCGTACGGTGGAGAAGCTGCTTGTGGGCGAGCACCGGGTCGAGGTGGTGCAGGAGCGGGGGGAAGAGACGATAACCCTGGCCGACCGGGAGCTGACGGTCGAGGAGGGTAAGGTCTATGAGGTCTCCTTCGAGCTTCCCTACCTGACCGGGGAGGAGGCAGGATACTTTGGCGGGGCCGACCGGCGGATTGCAGACCGGTGGATAGCAGGAAAGTCTGTGACCGGGACCTTTAGCGAGGTGCAAAGGCGAGCCGAAGAGGGAGCTGTGCTCGGGCTTGCCGGGTATGAGCGGCTTGCGGAAAAGTACGGGCGGTGGAAGGCCGCCTGCGATCGGTATATCGGCCGGAGCGGGTCGGAGAGACCGGCCGGCACAGAAGGCGGCGATTTCCCGACGGCCGCCGGGCTGACCGGGTACCGGCCGGGGGGCCGAGCGGACTTTGCGCTCGTGGAGGCAGAGCTCCTGCCTGCCGGGCCGGTGTGGAGGAGCTACCGGGAGCGGCACGGACAGGCCCCTGAGGTGCTGTCCGGGCTGGAGCAGGTGGATGCGGGCTACCGGGAAACGGGGGATGCGGTACTGACCTTTGCCGATATCAACCTGGACGGCAGCCTCGATGACTTCCGGGATGCCGGGGCGGTCTCCGGCGGCCGCTCTTCCGGAGCAGGGGCCTCAGACGTCCGGCTGCAGGAGGTCTACCTCGCCGCCGGCAGGGAAAACCTCTACCTCGGCATCGACATAAACCGGGAACTCAGAACGAACCACCTCTGTGAGGTAGTCCTCGAGGACGGGGATGCATCCCTCGAGCTTCAGCTGGTACAGCGTCAGGATGAAGAGGGGCCGATTCGGTGGCAGGCGTTTGTAGAGACCGCTCCCACTGTCGATGCATCTGTTTCCACCGGGAACGGGGAGAAGGCCGAGTTTGCCATGTCCGGGGAGGCTGTGGAGGTGGCGATTCCCCGAGCGTATGTCGAGGCGGCAGAGATTTCGGGAGCGGTCGATACGAGGATAACCTTGAAAGAGCGCTTTTCCTCGATGGTCTTCGAGGAGACAGGCCCCCTCTCCCTCTACATTCCCGAGCCCGAGGGGGCTTCCCGGATCATCACCGGCGGGCTCGGACGAGCCGACGGTGAAACCGGAACACAAAAGGGGACCGGCTGGATGTTCCCCGTTACCCTCGGCGCCTTTGCCCAGCAGTTTTCCACCTATCCGGATACCTACAACAACACCTACTTCGCCGCCTTTCTCGGCGCCCACTACTCCTGGGGTTCGAACCTCTACTGGGGCTTTGATGCGGTGGTCGTTCCGGCCATTGTAGACGGCCCGCGAATCCAGCCCCATCTCGGCCTTGCGTTAAGCGATCAGGAGCGGGTCCACACCCACCTGTTCAGCTTGATGGTTCTTCCCATGGCCGTGTTCGACTTAATCGGACTCGGGGGAGACGGGATCTTCATCAGCCCCGGCTACGGCTATGCCTACCGGCAGTTTACGGTGAATCTGGTATATCCCTTCTGGTTTGTCGAGGGAGAGTTCGGCGCTCCCGGCTTGTACCTCGGTGCCGGTTACTCCTTTTAAACCCTGGTTTTCCCCGCAGTAAGTATGCCGGTCCGCGTTTTTTTTAAACGAGAGAACCAGGCGACAGACTTCCTTTTATTTTTCTGTATTTTTGAATCAGCCCCCCTTCTCTTCCGGTAAGCTGGAGTAGAAGGAGGGGCTATGGGCCTGAACTATTACGACCACCTGTTTCACACGCTCTTTCGCAGCCGGCAGGCCGCCGCAGACCTCGCCCGCAATGTCCTGCCGGAAGCCTCCCTCCTGCAGATCGACCCCGAAACCGCAG
>JAIPGG010000092.1 GCA_021736255.1 Spirochaetales bacterium
TTTCACTGAAACCAACACGGGAAGAGGGAAATAACCAGTGGCACCGGTACATATGACCATAGCGCTGAGAAAATCAACTGGTTTGGCTCATGAAATCAGCGCGGCGGCCTCAGCAAAGACGGAATCGCTCAGTTTAGGTTTCAGATTGTTTTCAATCTGTTGGCTTGTCCGCTTTATGATATCGATCAAAATACGGTTACCCAGTGTACCCTTGCCATCCCACCAATCAAGCTCCGGCTTATCTTCTGGATGTGAAAGACCGATCACGAGTACAGACTTTACAGAATCAGGCCACGTGAATAATTGATATTCTTGAAGATTCTCATCTTCAGGAGTACCGACTCCTGTATAATCTCCCATTTTAGTATATATCGTGTGAGACGCCGATTTTTTAATAGCTTCCATACTTGCTATACCGGCAAGAGTTGCCCCGTTTTTCATGGCAGTTTCAATAATATGCTTTTCAATTGCCATTCCTTACACTCTCCTTGGCTGAACAGTAACTATGATTTTTTTTACTATGATATTTTTTTACCCTTTTTGACAAGGAAGCATCGTTTATCCATAGGCGTGTAACGTCGGAGCTGCAAGGGGCTTCCAAGCGGGGTTCTTCCATATCCCAAGATGAGTATGTATATCAAGATTTTTTTGGGATTAGGTGTGTGCCCACAACGACGTTTACATTATAGCGTTTTTCAAGAAAGGTTTTGAATGTCTCGATGTACCGACCGACTCAACTTCGGTGTCCCTGTATATGCTGAAAGGGCCGGTCGCCGGCGGCGGCTTTTTGCCGTCCGGTGGACTGGCTGGTTCTACCTTATAGATCGAATTGAGTAGTAATCGCTTTGCCGATACTTTCCATAAAGGTACAACCTGAACCCTGTTAAGATAATGATTGGCGGCATCATTGCTTACAATGACGGCCGGTCTCTGTTTGCGGATTTCGCCTCCGATGGAAGGATCGAAATTAATCCACCATACCTCACCTCTCTTCATCGCCAAAATCCCCAATTGTGCCTTCAGCCCACTCAAAGGCTTCAGATTCCCTTATTTTATCAGCAGCCATTTCTTTGTAAGCGGAGTACATATCTTTTTTTAAAACATGGGGCCGTACCAGTTCTTCAATAAAACGACTTATTTTTCGAGGCCCAATGACTCTACGCAGACCCTCGTAAACCTCTTCGTCTATGGTAACTGTAAGCTTCTTTTGCATTTTGAACACCCCCTGCACTATACACGCATAACAACACGTGCACATTGAAGCCTCAATGGGTTGGAACAATATTTATGTACAAGGAATATATCGAGTACCGGCTTACGTAAGGCTGAAAAGCAGCGGCAGACTCACCATCCCGAGTATTGTGGTTACCAGGATGCCGATGCTGAGCAGCTTGGCGTCCATGTCGTACTCTGAGGCCAGGGCAAATGGGGTCAGGGCCATGGGCATGCCCGCCTCCAGGACCGAGATGGCAAGGGGCTGGCCGCCGAAAAAGCCCCGGAAGACCAGCAGGGCAAGGAGCGGGAGGACCGCCATCTTGAGGAGGATCATAACCGGAAGCCATACCGAGAGGTCCGTGAGCCGGACACGGGTCACGAAGAAGATCCCGAGGGCGAACATCACCACCGGCGATGCGGAGGCGGCCACTGTGTCCAGAAAAACCATAACTGTTCCGGGAATCGCAGGGCCGTAGAGTCCCCAGAGCAGGCCCGTCAGGGCTGCCACTAACAGAGGGTTGCTGATGAGGCGAAGGGCCGTCCGCAGGATCTCCGCTCCGAGAGACGGCCTGGGTGATGCAGGATCCGGCCGCCCTTCGGTATTTACCGGCCGCTCCCCCATATCGCCGGGCCGCTTTTCAGTCATTTTCTTCTGCGAGAGCTCGAGGATACCGATCCCGAAGGTAAAGAGGACCAGGGTATAGACGGCGATTACCACGCTCACCTGTCCATCGGATCCGGGCAATACCGAAGTGATTACCGGGTGGCCGAGGTATGCCACATTTCCGAAAAAGCCTCCGATGGCAAGGGTGTTCGAGAGGGTGCGGCTGAGACCTAAGAGCCTCGAAACGGCCAGGACCAGAAAGAGGAAGCCCACCGTAATAACCAAATTCCAAAGGGCTACCTGTCCCATCCCCTCGAAGGCCGTTTTTTCCATTGTTGCAAGGCCCTCGAATATCAGGGCGGGAAAGCCGACGTAGAGCCCGTACCTGCCGAGGATGTCGACCCAGTGGTCCTTCGCGAGTCCCACTGAGGCCATGAAGGCGCCGAAGCCGATGACGAGGAAGAAGGGAAGTATCGAAAGCCAGACCGACTGCATCGGTTTATCCTATCCCTGCTGCAGCAATGCTGCAAGAAGGGTGCTCGTCCGGGGCAAGTGCTCGTAGAGGGAGACCCCCTTCCCCATGTCCTGGGTTTCCCCTAGCTTAACCATTGTATACTATTGACAGATCGAATACCTCCACCCTCTCGAAAAGGGCGGCAAAAAAGTTTGAAAAAGATGCACATCCCCCTTGCCCCAAGCTATTTAGTGGTGTACCATAATAGCCGATAATAAAAACACCATATATGGGGTAATTCGGTAAAGGCCATGAGATGTCCCGGCTGCGGCAATCTAGACGACAAGGTGCTCGAATCACGACAGAATTCGAGTGGAACGGTGATACGCCGGAGAAGGGAATGTTTGGCCTGCGGCTACCGCTTTACCTCCTACGAACGGATCGAAGAGAAACCGTTGATGATTGTTAAAAACGACGGAACCCGCGAGATTTTCGACATCGGCAAACTCGAACGGGGGGTTAGGCGCGCCCTGGAAAAGCGCCCGGTTTCTCAACAACAGGTCGAGGAGCTCCTTCAAGCAGTCGAAGACGAGGCGATGATCAAGGGCCGGAGCAGCAGAGAGATAGACTCACGTGTACTCGGAGAACTCGTGCTGAACCGGCTCTACGAACTGGACCAAGTCGCCTATGTCCGCTTTGCTTCAGTCTATAAACGATTCGAGGCGGTGGACGAGTTCAGACGCGAGATAGAACACCTCGAGCAACATTAGAAGAATCGTGAGGGGAACGATAGTATGGCACAATTGACGGAAACCTGGAGGGAGTTCCTCCAGGAAGACAATGACCGGGCGCAGCCGGCTCGAGGTGTGGTAAAGCGTATCGTCAAACGGGACGGTACACTCGAGATCTATGAGCGCGACCGGATCACTGCAGCTATTAACAAGGCGATCAGCGCAGTACGCGGCCGGGATGACTGGGACCTGGCCGAAGAACTTTCCACAAAGGTTGAAGAAAAGCTCGCCGGTTTTATGACCGAACGGCACCCGAATTCCGCTCCGGCGGTGGAAGAGATCCAGGACCTGGTGGAGACAGTACTGATCGAACAGAACCTGGTGGATATCGCCAAGGCATACATTCTCTACCGGGCCCGTCACGAGGTAATGCGGGACAGCCAAAAACTCATGCTCGATATCACCAGTACTATGGACGGCTACCTATCCCAATCCGACTGGCGGGTAAACGAGAATGCAAACGTCAACTTCTCTCTCGGGGGACTCATCCTGCATAACTCGGGCACGATAACCGCCAACTACTGGCTCAAGAATATCTATACCAGCGATATAGCCGATGCTCACCGGAACGCGGATATCCACATCCATGACCTGTCCATGTTCAGCGGTTACTGTGCCGGCTGGTCTATCCGCCAACTTATCGAAGAGGGATTGGGCGGGGTTCCCGACAAGATCACCTCGCAGCCGGCAAAACATCTTTCCACTCTGATCCAGCAGATCGTGAACTTTCTCGGGATCATGCAGAACGAATGGGCCGGGGCCCAGGCATTTTCCAGCTTCGACACCTATCTGGCACCCTTTGTAAAAACCGACAACCTCTCGCTGAAAGAGGTCCGCCAAGCGATTCAGAGTTTTATCTTCGGCGTGAATACACCCTCCAGGTGGGGAAGCCAGGCGCCCTTTACCAACATCACCCTCGACTGGATGGTTCCCGGCGATTTAAAAGAGAAGCCGGCAATCGTGGGCGGCAAAGAGATGGACTTCACCTACGGAGACTGCCAAAAGGAAATGGACATTATCAACCGTGCATTCATCGAGCTCATGATCGACGGTGATGCCAACGGCCGCGGTTTTCAATATCCCATCCCGACCTACAACATTACCAAGGATTTCGAATGGGACAGCCCGAACGCTCAGCTCTTGTTCGAGATGACCGCCAAGTATGGAACGCCCTACTTTCAAAATTTCATCAACAGCAATCTCGACCCTGGAGACGTCCGCTCCATGTGCTGCCGTCTTCAGCTGGACAAGCGGGAACTGCGAAACCGAGGAGGGGGACTCTTCGGTTCGGACGAGTTTACCGGTTCGATAGGGGTAGTTACGATCAACCTGCCTCGGATCGGCTATCTTGCCGATTCGAAGATCGACTTTTTCCACCGGCTCGACAAAATGATGGATATTGCCGCCCGTTCGCTTGCAACCAAACGCAAGGTCATCACTCGGCTGGTGGATGCAGGCCTCTTTCCCTACACCAGACGCTACCTGGCACACCTGAACAATCATTTCTCCACCATTGGCCTGGTAGGTATGAACGAGTGCCTCGAAAACTTCATGGGCAAGGACCTGACTACCGAAGAGGGACATGAGTTTGCCGCACAAATTCTCGATCACATGCGCGGGCGGCTGGCCGACTATCAGGAAGATACCGGAGACCTCTACAATCTGGAAGCCACCCCGGCCGAGAGTACCAGCTACCGTCTTGCCAAACACGACAAGCAGCACCACCCCGACATAATCACCTCCGGCGACGACGAACCCTTTTATACCAATTCGACACAGCTGCCGGTGGATTATACCCGGGACGTCTTCGATGCTCTGGATGCGCAAGACGACCTGCAAACCAAATACACCGGCGGCACTGTCTTTCACGCCTTTCTCGGTGAGGCTATCGAGAACTGGAAATCCTGCCGGAATATGGTGAAAACCATAGCAACAAATTATCACCTTCCCTATTTCACCATTTCACCGACCTTTTCCGTCTGCCCGATTCACGGCTACCTGACAGGTGAACATTTCACCTGCCCCATATGTGAACGGGAGGAAAAGGAACGGCTGGAAAACGAGATTCGGGAGTTGGAAGAAAAGAAACAGTATATTCTGCAAACAAACCAATGATCACCGAGGAGGAAAGCCATGAGTGATAAATCAGAAACTCAAAAGAAAGAACAGATACAGAACGAAGAAGTTCAACAGCTCGACGAACAAATCGAGACCCTGAAACAGCAGCTCAGCGGAGCGAAGGGCTGTGAAACCGAGGTCTACACCCGAATCGTCGGATACTACCGGTCGGTCCGGAACTGGAACAAGGGGAAACGGGAAGAATACGATAAGCGGGTAGTCTTCAGTTCATCAGACCAGGCCGTTCCGCCGGCTTTGGAGAAAAAGAGCGTGGAAGAGGTTCCAGTCCGGGAAGAAAACACGGAACCTGTCGAGACAGCCGGAAACCTGGGATCTTACCTCCTTTTTGTGAAAAACAACTGCCCCTACTGCCCTTCCGTAAAGCGCTACATGGCTGAGGTACCCCTGGCAGGAACGATCGTCAACGTCGACGAAGACGAGGGCGGAATGGACAAGGCTGTTTCAATGAATGTTCTCGGAACACCGACGGTAGTTCTCTACGACGATGCAGGCAACGAGTTTCGGCGCGTGAACGATGTACCGGCCCTGCGTTCGATCTTCGAAACCGGGAACGAAACCCTGGCCCGGGGAGCTTGAAAACCCCGGCGGCGGGAAGTGCGCAGGCACTTCCCCCCGCTGCTGCAATAAGTTAAATCTCAGAAGCATATGGCACTCAATCGAATGGCACTCCAGAAAACCACCCTGCTCGATTATCCGGGCGAAGTAGCTGCGACCCTTTTTACCCCCGGCTGCAACCTTCGCTGTCCTTACTGCCACAACCCCGAGCTGGTAACCCCGCCTTTTCCCGACGACCTTCTCAGCCGTGAAGAAATTCTATCCTTTCTCAAAAAACGAGCCGGTGTCCTCGGCGGTGTCTGCGTAACCGGAGGCGAACCTCTGCTGCATCCGGATTTGCCTGAACTCGCCGACGAGATACATGGTCTCGGACTGAAGGTGAAAATCGATACCAACGGCACCATGCCCGAGCGGATCGAGGCTATCCTGCCGAAGGTCGATTACGTAGCAATGGATGTCAAGACAGCTCCACGCCGCTACGGGGAACTCGGCATGGAGTCCGCCGAAACCGGCGAGTCTGCCGGCAGATCAGGCTACACCACCGCTGATGCAGCAGACGCAGCCGCCAAACTCATCAAACGCTCCATCCGGACCATCATCGAATCGGGGATCGAACACGAGTTCCGCACGACCTGTCTTCCGGGTCTGGTAGAAGAGGACGATATTCGTGAAATCACAGAGGCTATACAGGGTGCTGCGGCCTACTACCTCGTACAGTTCCGTCCTGCTGTCACCCTCGACCCTGCAGCTGCGCAGGTCACTCCCTATTCACCGGATAAGCTCGAAGGATTCCGCCTTATTGCGGAAGAATCGGGTCTGCCGGTAAAGCTTCGCGGGCAGTAGAAAAGCCTTTCAACTATGCCGGTATTTCATTACCTGTATATCCTCGAGGGTTACCAAGCCTTCTACAACATTTTCATCAATGAACGGCAACAACTTGTTAATATTTTCCTGGGTGTCGACTATCTCGATTATGATCGGCAAGTCATTCGACAGATCCAAGAGCTTAGCGCTATGCAAACGGCTGTCTGCTCCGAAACCCAAAATACCACGGATCACCGTCGCTCCTGCCAGATTGAGCTCACGGGCTTTCAGCACAATCTGTTCATAAAGCGGTTTATGATTGCACTTATCAGATTCCCCGATAAATACTCTCAACAAAACGGATTTCTCCGGAAGTTTCATGGTTATCTCCTATCGTTGAATGACAAGTCCTGCACAAAGAATACCGACTAACACGAACAATATACCAACAACATTTGTGATCAAAATATTTATCAGCGCGAGCTTAACTTCTCCATCCCGAAACAAATTAATATTTTCAAGTGCGAAGGTGGAAAAGGTTGTAAAGGCTCCAAGAAACCCGATGCTTATCATGATTCTCAATTCCTCGGGTATGATGGTTTTTTCCAGCATACCATAAAAGAAACCGATCAATACCGCACCAAGAAGATTCACGGTTAAGGTTCCAATCGGGTATATTGTGTTGAAGAAATTCATCATGACTTTCGACAGGTAATATCTCGACAGTGCTCCGAGCCCGCCGCCTAATGCAATAAAAAAGGCAATCTTCATTGGAACCCCTCGGTTTTCATGAAGCGGATAATCCCCGTGCCCAGTTTTTCCGGCAAGGAATGCTTTTTTTTACTTGTTTGGAAAAAAAATAGCGGCGAAGGGACTCGAACCCCTGACCCAGCGGATATGAGCCGCTTGCTCTACCACCTGAGCTACGCCGCCATTTTCCATTGATTGAAGCGTACTATATCAAGGTCCCCCCCGCAGTGTCAAGGCGGGTACTTGCCGAAGAAAGCCGGCACGGATAGCATAAGGGCAATGAAACACAAAACAACAATCACCGTACGCTCATACGAATGTGACGAATATCGCCACGTAAATAATGCCGTGTACCTGAATTATCTCGAGCATGCTCGGATGGAGTTCATTCTTGATGCAGGCTTCGACTACAAAGATTTCCGGAACCAGGGTTACGGCCTTTTGGTCACGCGGGTTACAATTGATTTTAAACTGCCTGCCGTCCTCGAGGACGAGCTTTCGATCGTCACCTTCCCGATAAAGAAGGGAGCGGGCAGCGGGATCTTTCGTCAAATAATATACCGTGAAGAGGAATTGATCAGCAGCGCCGAGGTAAAGTGGGTTTGCATCAATGAACAGACAGGCCGCCCGGTACGTCTTCCCGAACAGTTTGATTTTTCAGAGCTTATCCCGGAGGAAAACCCTTGATTGTTATCGACAACAAAAGCGGCCTGAAAATCGGTGACCCCGATTCCCTGCCCGAGACCGCCCAGGTCGAACTCGGAGACCTCCAAACTGCGATGGAGAATCTTATTCTCTCAGCCTCCGGCTGGCGGAAGATCTTTGCAGCAGACGGACAGGAACAGAGTTTTACCGAAGAAGTACAGCCGGCCGATATCCTCCTTGCCGCCTTGATGGCGCAAAGCTTTGCCGATTTCCTGGCCGAAGACATCGACAAGGGGGTCCCGAGAAGCAGAGGCTGCCGGATTGCAGTGGGAACCGATTCCAGACCTACCGGCCCCGCACTTGCCGATGCAATGATCAGAGTTTTTGCCGGTGACGATTTCGACATCGAATATCTGTTTATTACCGCCGCTCCAGAGATCATGGCTTATACCGGGAGCCGGGCTGCTATAGACGCCTTTGTATATATTTCGGCCAGCCACAATCCGCCGGGTCACAACGGTGTCAAATTCGGCCTTGATGACGGCGCGGTGCTGGAGGGCCGCTGGTCCACCCTCCTGATAGACCGTTTCCGCAGGCTCTGCAGGGATGCCTCCGAACTCGAGCGTGTTAAACAGCTGATAAAAGAGACCCCCGCAGATCGCATCGAAGAGATCTACCGGGGGGTTGAGCATCGGAAAGAAACCGCTGCTGCAGCCTACTACAGCTTTACCATGAACACCGCCTTTGGTTCCGGCCCCTCCCTCAAAAATGTATTGGCCTGCGAACTGGAGAAATACCCCCTCGGTGTTGTCGCCGAATTCAACGGCAGCGCTCGAACACTCAGCATCGACACCGGGCTGTTTAAGGAACTCGGGCTTGCCGTCCATGCGCTGAACGAAAGGCCCCGGCAGATCGTCCATCGCATTGTGCCGGAGGGGGAATCCCTCGAGCCCTGCCGCCTCGAGCTCGAGAAGATCAGGCAAAAGCGGCCCGAGTTCCTTTTCGGTTTCGTGCCGGACAACGATGGGGACCGGGGGAACCTTGTTTATTTCGATGAGCGGTCGGGTTCGGTTCGTATCCTGCCGGCTCAGGAAGTCTTTGCCCTTTCGGTCCTCTCGGAACTGGCGTACCTGCGGTACAGCTCACTGCAGGAGGTGCCGGCAGACAGGACGGCGGTTGTCGCAAACGGGCCTACCTCTCTCATGATTGATCGAATTTGCAGGGGCTTCAAAGCGGAACTTTTTCGGGCGGAGGTCGGAGAGGCAAATGTGGTCGCTTTGGCGCGAAAGCTCAGAAGCGAGGGGTATACCGTTCGGATTCTTGGGGAGGGATCGAACGGGGGAACGATCATTCACCCCTCGGCTGTCCGCGACCCGCTCCAAACCATCCTCTCGCTGGTAAAGCTGCTGCGCCTTCCTGCAGATAAAAACGGCAGGGACCTGCTCGACATCTGGGTGGGCGCAGCCGGAGGCAGCGGCTGTCCCTCCGACAGTAAAAAACGGGGCTTCGGCGAAGTCCTCGGGAGCCTTCCCCGCTTCACCGCCACAGGGGTTTTTGAAGAACGGGCTCTGCTGCGTATCAAAACGCAGGAACATGCCCGCCTCAAAGCCGCTTTCGAATCAATCTTTTCCGCCGAGTGGCGGGACAACGGACGCCGTCTCGAGGAGCGTTTCGGCATTACCGGTTGGAGAGAACTCCAGTTCGAGGGCAGTGTTGAACGGGAAGGGACCGGCCCGGACTACCGGTCAGCTGAGGGCGCCGGGGGGCTGAAGATCCTCTTTCAGAATGAGGAGGGAGAGGATACTGCCTCCCTGTGGATGCGGGGTTCGAAAACCGAACCTGTGTTTCGGCTCATGGCGGAGGTACCGGGAGACGATCCGGAAGGGGAAAGCGAAATGCTCGAGTGGCTTCGAGAGATGGTAATAGAGGCCGACCGGAGGGCCTCGGCGGGAGCTTGAGACAAGCGAGAGGCGGAGAACGCCGCCGGCCCAGCCGGCGGCATTCTCCGCTTCTCGCTTGTCTCAGGTTCCCGCCGCGGCTCTCCGGTCGGACTCTATTTCCATCTTTCGAAGCCACTCGAGCATTTCGCTTTCCCCTTCA
>JAIPGG010000015.1 GCA_021736255.1 Spirochaetales bacterium
AACGTCATTTCCTGTCATCTGGGGAACGGGGCTTCCATAACGGCAATCAAGGAAGGAAGGTCGATTGATACATCGATGGGTTTTACCCCCCTCGAGGGTTTGGTTATGGGAACGAGGAGCGGGGACTTCGATCCATCGATCATCTTTTATCTGCTCGAACGGGGCTATACCCTCGAGCAGCTGAAAAAAATGGTAAACAAGGAAAGCGGGCTCTATGGGCTTTCTGGTATCTCGAATGACCTGCGCGATCTTGAAGCGGCGGCGGAACAAGGAAACCGGAAAGCTATAGAGGCTCTCGACGTCTATGCACATCGCATTCGTATGTACATCGGGGCCTATGCAGCAAATATCGTAAAGATGGATGTGCTGGTGTTTACCGGGGGAATCGGTCAGTACGGGGTGCGTATGAGAGAGCGCATCTGCAATCGATTGGAAAACCTGGGAATCGTTATGGATGAACGAAAGAACCTGGAGAATGGGCCGAACACCGGTATCATATCTACAAATTATTCGCCGACTACCATTGTAGTCTTGCCGACCAACGAAGAGCTGCAAATAGCGGATGATACAGATAAAATCATCTTTGGTAACGGCCGATAGAATTTAGCTGCAGAGAAAATGCATGTACTGACTATTGTAATAGCGCTCTTATTTTTCTCGGGAACCGGGATGATCCAGGCCGGCGAGTCTACCGAATGTCAGGCTGAGGAGCAATATCAGGTTATCCCGGAGGACAAGCTTCGGCATTTAGGAGCAGGGATGGCGGCCGGATTGACAGGCTGGGCCGGGGTAGTATTCGGATACAGTGCAGGTAGTGCTGAAGCATTTTCGCCGGGAGGATCGGCAGAGGTTTTGAGATGGGCTGCTTTCAGCGGGATTGCTTTGAGTTCTGCTGCCGGAGGGCTGAAGGAATACCTCGACAGCCGGAAAAGTGGAACGGTGGAGGCTGCCGATTTCTTTTTTACAATGACCGGCGGAGTGATCTCGAGCCTTTTCGCCAGCGGAGCAGGGGCTGCCTGGTTCGGTTCAGGCAATCGCTCTGGTTCGGACGAGGGAATGGTTGCAGCAGGGACAGCAGCCGGTATCGCACTGGTCTTGTCCATGTTTTCTCTGTGGGGTTGGGAAGAGACCGAACAATGAATCTCGTGTTCTTGGCAATCATGTGACTTCTTGGTAATCTGATCACTTCGAAAAGGCCTTGCCGGGTTGCAATTCTTGTCAGGCCTGCCGGCGGGTTATGTGATTGGGAAAACATAAGGAGTGAATGATGGCACAAAAACAAGAAGAAATCCTAGTGGGAATAGTAATGGGCAGTGATTCCGACTTGCCGGTAGTAAAGGCTGCTGCTGTTTTATTTGAAGAACTCGGAATCGGTTTTGAGATGCGGGTTTTGTCGGCTCATCGTACACCTGAACAGACGGCGGAATACACACGGTCTGCCGACGGTCGCGGTCTGCAGGTGCTAATTGCCGCTGCCGGAGGAGCAGCTCATCTTCCCGGCGTAATGGCATCTCTGACAAATCTTCCTGTTATCGGTATACCGGTTCGGACTTCGGGACTGGGAGGTGTGGATTCCCTCTATTCTATTGTTCAGATGCCGCGGGGGATTCCGGTTGCGACAGTAGGGATAAATAATTCGAAGAACGCGGCCTTGCTTGCCGCTCGTATTATCTCCGTCAGCAGGCCCGAACTGAAAAAAAGGCTTGCAGAATACACAGGAAATGCTGCATCCGAAGTACTCGATAAATCCGAACGAATGCAGCAGGAGGGCTGGCGCGAGTATCTGGCTTCTATGGAGAAATGAGCCTCGGCAATACGCGAAAGGAGCTTCTGCGATGCGGGATAGTAGGTCTTGGCAGGATCGGAAGCCTTCTGGAAAAGGACAAACTCCGGGAGAAACCATGCAGTCATGCCGGGGCAATTCATCGCAACAGGCAGACGGAATTATCCGCCGGCTGCGATATTGACAAAGACCGCCGCGACTTATTTCAGCGGCAGTGGAAATGCGGCAGTCTGTACCACGATTACAATGATTTTTTCTCCGAAACAGATCTCGATCTTGTTACTATAGCAACCCCGCCGGAGACGCATCTGCCGATTCTCGAGGCAGCGGCCGGCGCCGGGATAAAAACAGCGGTATGTGAAAAACCGCTCGCCGGGACCCTCGAAGATGCGAAAAGAATTGTGGCGTTACACAATTCAGGCAGGGTGCGTATTCTAGTAAATCACGAACGCCGCTACTCGGCGGATTATCAGCTCGTTCGGCGCAGGATACGTGAATCAGTCTATGGCGAACTTCGATCCGTTCATGCCAAGATTTATATGGGGAATACGAGAAGCAGAAGCGAGGTAGCCTTTTGGGATGGGACCCATCTTTTGGATATCATAAATTTTTTGATTGACGGTTCTCTACAGATTCGGCATGTTCGGGCAAGTGAAGATAAGGACAGAAGTAATTTCCTTGTGGCTGCCGAGGTATCCGGAAACGAAAGACTCGACGGGGTTCCGGTATTGGTCGAGATCGGCACACGGAGAAATTATATCCATTTCGAAGTGGACTGTTTTTTTGAGAAGGGGCGAGTGATTGTCGGGAACGGAATATACCGGGAGTATGAAAGCCGAAAAAGCCCCTATTATGAGGGGATGAGGTCGCTGGTATTGGTAAAACGAAAGCTGCGCGGGAAAACCGGTTATTTTTCGAATATGTTCCAGGATGCGGTGCTGCTGGCACAAGGGAAAACAGGGTCTCCCGTCTCTTCGGCACGGGATGGATATATTGCCCAGGAAATGATCGAACGTGTTATAGAAGAAAGTGAATGAGGCAGTCTAAATTGTTTTTTTTCCCTCGGGAGCAAACTGGTTCCCAAAGTTCTGAAAAAACTCTTCCAGGCTGCGCTCGATTTCCGGTCCCGATGATTCTATAGCGGCAAATGCTGCCCAGATAATTGTCCCGAAAATTGCTACGATAAGTATTGAAACGACCAGTCCGATGATGCCGGTTATAAGCCCGGCCGTTGCAAGTCCATGTTTTTCCGGTTCCCGTCTTTTCCCAGGTCCTGAGAAGACGATTGCAAGAATGCCGAGAGGTAAGCCGGCAACGGAGCCTACGACCGTAAATGCTCCGAGAATAGAAAGAATACCTAGAACAAGTGATGCTACTGCCATATGTGAAGTATACATAATCTGAACGGCAGCAACAACAAAAAAAGGGACTGCCTACTTATGAGACAGCCCCCCAAAGTTAATCAGTATAATCAGTCGATCAATCCTTCGGATTTCAAGAATTCGGTTGCAACCACTTCGGCAGGAAGGCCCTCGGCGTCTACCCGATAATTCAGGGACTGCATAGTTTTGTCGTCAAGAAGGGTGGCAAGGGGTTTCAGGATTTCCCGGATCTCCGGATTTTCATCCAGCACGTCTTTCCGGACGGTGACACAGAGATTGTAAACGGGGAAAAACTGTTTGTCGTCTTCGAGTACCTTCAAGTTGTACTCTTTCAACTTTCCGTCGGTTGAAAAAACCATTGCCACATCCACATCACCATTTTTGACGGCATCGTAGGTTAGTCCGATATCCATGGTTTTGACCTTTTTTTTCGGTGTTTCGAAACCGTAGGTCTTTGCCATTCCAAAGTAACCGTCGGGGCGTTCATAGAACTCGGGATCAACTCCCACTACGAGGTCGTTCGGATTCTTGGAGATGTAATTTCCCAGATCGCTAATGGAATCGCCGATTTTGGATACATCTTCCTGGCGAATTGCCAGGGCATAGGTGTTGTTCAACGGGAATCTGTCGAGCCATACGATGTTATTTTTTTCCATGTCCTCGGTCTTGACCTTGTTGTAGAGCTCAACCGGATCGTTGATTTGCTCATTGTGTTCGAGATATACGGTCCATGCGGTTCCGGTGTAGTCGGCATAAAGATCGGTCTGGCCGGTTGTAAGACCTTGGCGTGCGATGCTGCTGGAAACTCCGAATTTTTCATCGACCTCATACCCTGCTTCCTGTAGCAGCAAACTCATGAGATTTCCAACAACGTACTGTTCGGTGAAGTTCTTTGCCCCGACTGTCAGAGAGCCTTTTTCCTCGGTCGGCTCACCGGCGGCCTGACCGCCTTCCTGTTGTCCTCCGGCAAATACTGTCCCTGCTATAAGCAGAACCAGTGCCATCATGAAAACAATTCCTAGTGTTTTCTTCATAATTACGCTCCTTCGTGTATTCTTTTCACCAGAAGTCCTTTTGGGGTAACCTTTTTCTCTACGTTGGAAAGGATGCCGTCGATAATCAGTGCCAGGGCCGAAGTGAGAATCGTACCAATCAGTATGATATGAGTCTTCTGGAGTTTTAGACCAATAAAGATCATGTCTCCAAGTCCTCCGGCTCCGATAACCGATGCGATGGCTGCCGTTCCGATATTTATTGTGGCGGCACTTCTAATACCTGCCATAATAACCGGTGTGGCAATGGGAACCTTTACCTTCCAGAGAATCTGTTTGGGTGTTAGCCCAAGCCCCCGGGCGGCTTCCAGTGTTTTCGGATCAACACTTAACATTCCAGATGATGCATTAAATATTATTGGGACCAAACTGTATAGAAGCAGAGCAATCACAGCAGGTTTGAAACCGATACCAACCAGTAAAAAGACCAGCGCAATTACGGCTAGTGAGGGAACTGCCTGTGCTGTAGCTGTAATACTCAAAATTAAACGGCCTATTCTTTCTTTTCCCTCGCGTGTGACAAGAATGGAAATTCCCACCCCGATTACCAGAGCTATTATTGTAGAAACAAGGAAAAGGTAAAAATGCTCGAAAATTGCCTGGCCGATATCGAGGTAGTGTTCTTGAATATATGTAACAAATTCCATGTGTTATTCTTCCCCGTTTTTCATTTCGTTGAAGATATCGTGCAGATTTATGAGTCCAACGAAACGGTTCCTTTCTGTTACAACGGGCAGGGTGGCTTCTCCCGATTCGATCATAAGTGAGAAGGTTTCCTGCAGGTTATTGTGGCGCTCTACGGTTATTGTGTCTTCGAGAAGTATGAGGCGGGGTTCGAGGTCTTTTTTGCCCTTTTCAATAATAAATATTCCCTGAAATTTATTATCTTCATCGACAACGTAGGCTTTCTTTTTATTATTTTCCTGCATTCTTGCTAGGATTTCAGACCTTTTCGTACTCTTTTTGCAGGTAATGAATCCCTCTTTCATTACGAACTCGTGGTTTTTCTTCAGGACCATGGCCTTGATGTTACGATCATGACCGAGAAGCTGTTCCACGAATTCATTTTCGGGATGATAGAGAATGTTGTGCACATTATCATATTGAACAAGATCCCCGTCCCTGAGAATGGCGATACGGTCACCGAGTTTGATTGCTTCGTTGATGTCATGAGTGACGAAAACAATAGTTTTTTCGATCTGTTCCTGGATAGTAATAAATGAATCGTGAAGCTTGGCACGGTTTATAGGATCTATAGCACCAAAGGGTTCATCCATAAGAAGGATTTCCGGATTGGCAGCCAGAGATCTGGCAAGTCCTACCCGCTGGCTTTCACCGCCGCTGAGCTGCAGGGGATACTTGTACATGAACGATGTATTGAGAGTAACCAAATCGAGAAGTTCTTCGATTCGTTCCTTGATAGCTTTTTCCCTCCAACCGAGGAGGCGAGGAACGATTGCAATATTATCGAAGACATTCATGTGGGGGAAAAGACCGGTTTCCTGAATGACATACCCGATACTGCGGCGCAGCTCTACCGGATCGAGATCAAAGATTGATTCATTCTTAATCAATATATCACCTTCCGAGGTGTCAATAAGCCGGTTGATCATCTTGAGAGTGGTTGTCTTTCCACATCCGGAGGGGCCGATCAGCATTGTGATTTTTCCCTTCTCGATGTTCATATTCAAGTCTTCTACGGCAACTTTTTTACCAAATCTTTTGGTAAGATGTCTTAATTCAATTTCAGTCACGAACTTCCTCCGTCAGTCATTAATCCAGCTTAATATTCATTTATTTACTTTGAGCCCGCGTGGTGTTACTAAATCCTCTACCCAGATAAGGAGATAATTGATTCCTATGCCGAGGGCGGATACGAGAATTGTTCCGGTAAGAACCATGAGAAGACTTGTTCTTGAAATACCGGAGAAGATGAAATAACCAAGACCGCCGGCAGCCACGAGTGAAGCAAATGTTGCTACTCCCACTCCGAGAACCATAGCATTTCTTACACCGGCCATGATAACTGCAATCGAAAGGGGAAATTTGATCCGAAAAAGTATCTGGAGCCTTGTGTACCCGATACCATATGCTGCTTCGATCATCTTCGGATCGACCTGGTTCAAAGCGGTATAGGTGTTTCTGATTATTGGCAGGAGAGAATAAATCATAATAGCCAGTACAGCCGGCAGCTTTCCGAGGCCGAGATTGAACGGAGCAAGAATTACAACCATTAATCCAAACAGAGCTAGACTGGGAATGGTCATAAAAATACTGGCTATTTTAATCACAAAACCGGCCACTCTCGGTTTATTTGTTACATAAAAGCCGATAGGTACACTGATTGCAATTGCCACCGGAAGACTGATGAGAATGATCTGAAAATGTTCCAAAAACCGTTCAAATATTGACGGGCCAAAATAGGACAAATAGGTTGATAGATCGATGACTTCCTCCTTTCAAGGCAATCGTTACGTCACGTGGTGCATTCGTGTTGCGTCTCGCCGACAACTATGTGTTCAGAGATTATATCGAAGTCATGTATTATGGAAATGTTTATAATTGCGAAACAAGGCAGTTTTTCTCATTAAAACGAGAGTGTTCAGGCGATTAATCTGCCTTTTTGCCGTTGGTTGATGCAGTTCCGTCGGGCGGGAACAAAATATGTCTGAAAAGGAACTAACCATAATACGATGTTCATTCTAACCGAATACCATAAAAGAATCAAGTACTAAAAATTTCAGTCCGTATTTTTTTTATCATAGTCGGTATTGAGAAAACCCGCGCGTTCTATCGGTATGGAATGGTATTTTTTTCTCAATTTTCCAATGGCCTGTTCGACCTTTCCCCGCTTGTTTTCGGACTCCTCGAAAAGATCACCAGCTTCTTCTCTTAGAGAATATAAATTGCTGCAGCCGCATCCGAGAAGGCGCACAGAGAGTCCGGTATGTGTATATTTTTCTAAAAGCTTCTTTGCGTATTCGAATAACTCTTTTGATGAATGTACCGGATGATTTAATGTAGTCTGGGCCGTATGGGTCGAAAAATCATGGTATCTTACTTTAATGAAAACAGTATTAGAAACGAGCTCGTTGTCGAGGAGTCTGAAGAAAACCTCTTCGGAAAGTTCGAGGAGAAACCGTTCGAGAATTTCAGGGTTGTTTATATCTTCGGGAAATGTTCGTTCAGAACTCATGGACCTGCTCTTCGGTTTTCGAGTCCAAATCCCGGGATCGATTCCCCTGCATGCCCGGTAAAGAAAACTGCCGCCTGCTTTTCCGAAACGTGATTCGAGATACTCCTGAGCAACCCGGCGGAGGTCGCTGACTGAGTGAATATTTAAGGTATTAAGTAATTCCTTGCTTTTCTTTCCGATGCCCCATAGCTTCTCGAGCGGAAGTTGATCGAGGAATTCTTCGACCTGGTCAGAATCCAGTCTGAATAGGCCGTTCGGTTTTTTATAATCGGAACAGAGTTTTGCAAGGTAGTAATTCTCGGCAATACCGATGGAAATATTCAGGCCGATTCGCTCTTGTACTCTTGATTTCAGACTTTGAGCGAATTCCAAGGGTTCTCCAACCAATCGTTGTGTCCCGGACATATCGAGAAATGCCTCATCGACGGAGACCTGGTGAAAAACAGGTGTTTGTTCGGATAAAAGCTCCATTACCACCTTTGAAACAGCTTGATAACGCTGCATTCTTACCGGAAGAAATATTCCTTTCGGGCACAATGCGGCTGCACGAGCGGAAGGCATTGCCGAGTGAACTCCGAATTCACGTGCCTCGTAGGAGCAGGCTGAAACAACACCTCTTTCTCTGCTTTGACCACCGACAATAACAGGTTTCCCTCGTAGTTCAGGATTATCGAGCTGTTCTACGGAAGCGTAAAATGCATCTAAATCGACATGGAATATCACTTTACTCATTTGGTAGTTGTTCCTCTTGTTCGAATAAGAGTGTACGGTTTTCGGTATAATCAAGATAAAATCGTCCGGATGCGGTGAGTTGTCCTCCGCCGTCGATCAGAAGGCGGAACTGTAATGGGACAGGAGGATTGTGGCCAAAGAGGAGTACTGCAGACCGATTCCCATCTCCCATTTGAAATGGAACAGGGGATCTCAGTATGTTGAAGGAGGTTTCTCCGCTTAATGTCAACATCAGTCTTCGTCGAATAAGCTGATGATCCGAATCAATATTGGAGAGATCTTGGTTGGTATGAATTGAGACAATTCTGTGACCGAGTACTTCTCCGGTAGAACCTGAGATCGTAAATGGAGCTTCTGTTTCCGGGAGGATGGTCAATTGAGCTTTTTCAGTTTTATTTTCTACAGAAGGCTTGGCGTCCAAGGTCAAAAAATATATTGAAGCTGAAAGCACCAAAAGGGCGGTAAGAGGCACCATCATATGGAGGCTTCTTCCTTCTTTATGGTGACGGAGCCATATGCGGATAAGAAGAAACAGAAAGGGAAGCATGCTGGTGCTAACAAGAATGTTCCCTGCTATGGGAGAAAAAAGCACAACACGAAGAATTCCATTCGCTTCAAGGTTAACCATGTCGTAGCCTGCTTGCACTATCAGTAAGGGAGAGGCAAGCATTAAAACAAAACTAAACCATCGGATTTTTATCAGATTGGAAAAGGAAACGAGAAAAAACGCCCAAATAATATAATATGCAAAAGTAATGTCTCCGGATGCATACACCGGAATTAAAACGGCCAGAAGCAACCCAGCTGAGTATCCCCAGAAACCCTCTTCCGGCGGGAAGCGCAGACGTGCAAGAAGCGGGGCCAGGGCAAGTAATACCGCCGAAGATGTTGCTGTTTTGAATAAAACAAGATAGCCGGTATATTCGGTCCATACTTGTGGATCCGCCATAGGAAGAAGCGAGGCCAGCAGTGCTACTCCTGCATTGATTACAAAGAAAGCGCCGACCAGTATGCCGACTTTCCACCAGTGACGGATAACATGCATGAAATCAGCAGTTACCCAGCCGGGAAAAGAGAAAACGAGAGCTAAAGTGATGGCAATCAAGAGGAGAAATACGGCAATGTACCAGTATTCAGAGATAAAAACCGTACGTCCGAAGATCTTGAAGGTGAGGTAATTTTTGTCCCATTTTCTCGGTATTCCTTTATCGAGGGAACCAATCAAAGAATCAAGGGCTTCAGTCAACTTCATGGAGAGTTCGACTTGTTCGCCTTTATGATCATCTGCTGCGCGTGCCTGTGCCTCCGCCCCGTCAGGTGTTTCGCTCAGACGTATTGCCGGAAAGCCGGCAGAAAGAAATGGTTCTGTAACCGGGTCCTCTTCGGAAAAAGGGAACCGTCGAAGCTGATTCCTGCTCCCGTTAAAGGAAAAAGATAAACTATGATCGGTCAAGCTCTTCGCCAGGTCACGGACCAGCCACAGAGGTGGGACTATTCCGCCGCCGCCGCCGGAGACATCGAGTTTGCGGAAAACACCTGCGATATCCAGGTAAACTACGGCCGCGGTAGATTCCGGAAAAAAGCCTTCAAGAAAGGTTCTGCTTCCCAGAAGGGAACGCGGCTGTCCGCTGTTATTTAAGGAGGCAGTTTCGAATTCCGCACCCGCAAAAAGTATTTTGACGTTTATCGGCGGAGGTTTGCCGGTGCTTTTTTTGCTGCCGAGCCGTAAGGCAAGATTGAGTGCAGTTGCAGCCGGAATAGTATACCGTCGGTTCTCTTTTGCTCCAGTCCGATGGTTGAGAGGAGCTACAATTACAAGCGTATCCTCTTGTATTCCACGAATTTCGGCTTCGATGATGGATGAAAAAGAATGGTTGTCTTTCAGGCGGCCTATGGATCGGTGGTTGTACGGTATATGAGCATCTTTTAAATTTTTTTGTATAATTCTAACGAGCACCTGTTCATTTACTGATCCTTCAGGTCTCGGGGCCGTTAACGAGACCAGAGAGGTTGTGCGTATTGCCGCAGCTTGTTTTGAACCGTGAAGCTCTAGGATCTGGTGTTTTCCTGTTTTCGTCTGATCCGCCGGCTCAATATAAATTGGTTCCGGTATTTCGTCGGATTCGAGTTGTTCGGAAACGGCACCTGCGGCCGCGCTAAAAGGCAAAAAAAATAAAATGGTAATAATAATACCGAAAAACATGAAAATATTTACATGTCCGGTCGTTGGAGATGGATTTTTCATTTGACGGGGCCCTCGAGTTCGTGGTACAAAAGATGTATGTCTCTGCTTCCCGAAATAGCCGGCTGGAAAAGCAATACCTCCTTTCTGGATACTGCGGTGGATCGATCAATCATTCTCAGAGTCCTCGATGCCGGCAGACGGGCACCCTCCGCCAAGAATCGTCAGGCATGGCGTTTCGTTGCTATAACAGAGGAAGAAAAACGAAAGCAGATTCATGAAGCTGCTTATCAGGAACCTCACCTCATTGAAGCTCCGGTAATTATTGCCGGGTGTACCACCAATATTGATTACCGAATGCCCAACGGCCAGCTCTCTTATCCCATAGATATAAGCATAGCCCTTTCTTTCATGATGCTCCAGGCCCGCCACGAGGGATTGGAAACCTGCCCGGTAACGACTTTCATGGAACAAGAGGTAAAGGAAGTGCTTACTGTTCCGTATGCAATGAGAGTTGTAATGCTTCTTTTGGTGGGATACGGAAACGATCAATCCGAACCCCGGCAGCGTCTGCCTCTGGAAGACGTAATTTCTTTCAATCACTGGTAATCACGTTTTCTGCTGAGCAGTTGTACCTGTTCCGCTTTTTCTGCGGCCAGCTTTATCAACCTGTCGATCAAAAATGGAAATTCCAGCCCAGAATGGGCGCATAGTTTGGGAAACATGCTGATCCTGGTAAAGCCGGGAAGGGTGTTTACCTCATTCAGATACACTTTCCCGGATTTTCGTTCAAGGAAAAAGTCGACCCGTGCCATTCCTTCGATTCCTGCAGCATCGACAGCCTGCTCTGCGATCTTTTTTATATAGCTGGTATATTCCTCGTTGATTTCAGCGGGAATCGACAGATGTGCACCATCCGGGTCGAGATATTTCGACTCATAATCGTAGTAATCTGAACGTGGAATAATCTCCCCGATACTGCATGCCCTCGGGACTGCATTTCCGATGACCGAACATTCGAGTTCCCGTGCATCGAGAAACGGTTCGATCAGAGCGGTTCTGTCATAGTGAAACGCACGTTCGAGTGCTTTTTCGAGTTCAGCCCTGTTTTCCGCACTCCCGGTTCCTACCGAGGAACCCCCGGCCGAGGGTTTTACAAAAACCGGGTATCCGAAATGTTCCTCCGCTTCTTTGAAAAAGCGGGAACGCAGAGAAGAATCGGCAAAATCTGCTGATTTTACCGTCGAAAATGGAACTACCGGAAGATCTGATTGCTGCCAGAGCCGCTTTATTACCGCTTTTTCCATACCCAGTGCTCCGGCGAGAACCCCGGCGCCGACATAATCGAGCCCTGCTGTCTCCAGTGTGCCCTGAAGGACACCATCTTCTCCGTTCGTGCCGTGAAGGACAGGAAAGACCATATCGATTTCCAGTGGGCCCGCTGCTGTATGAAGCCCATCGCCGGGAAGAATCATGACCTGCCGGCGCGGGTCTTGCTTTAGCGGGAGGGGAGAGGGAATGGAAGCTGTATCCTGTTCATCGTTCGATTTGCTTAGTTCGGGCTGTAGATACCATTTTCCCTCCGGATCGATCCCGATAACGGTAATCGCGTACCGGTCCCGGTTGATATTCCGAAGAACTGCCGCCGCAGATTGCAGCGAGACCTCGTGCTCCCCGGATTTTCCGCCATAAAGTATACAAAGATTCATCATTCGCTGTTTTCCTCGGTAGTTTTCATTATATCTTTCAAAAGAGAACGTGCGGTTTCGGCTTCGTCCCAGGGACGACTGCCTGTTGAATACTGGATGCTTCCTTCGTGTCCCTTTCCCAGCAGCAGAACCGTATCGCCTTTCGCTGCGATCCCCAGGGCGGTTTGGATTGCCGTTTTCCTGTCGGGAATAAGAAAGAGGTCTTTGTTTTCCGTATGGCTGCTGCAGGCATCAGCTATCTCTCGGATGATGGCCATCGAATCTTCTCCCCGGGGATCCTCATCAGTCAGTATGATAATGTCGGAATAAGTATCGGCAATTTCACCCTGGAGCCGCCGCTTTCTGGTGTCACGTTCGCCTGCGGAACCGAAAACAGTTATGCATCGGCCGGGTGTCAGATGGCGGACCGCCGGGAGAAGCCTGGAGAAAGCCCCCGGGGTATGCGCATAATCGATGAGTACCGTAAAGGTTTGGCCCATCCGCAACGTTTCCATTCTTCCCGGCACGGGTCGGAGGGTCTGGAGGCGTTCTGCAATATCCGATAACGGACGGCCGGTCAGTTTATGGACCGTAAGAACGGCGGCTGCAGCATTTTCTACAAAGAAATCGCCCGGTATTGAAAGGCGGCCGAGGGATTCTTGGCCGCTGCCTGCCGAAAGCGCTTTCAAATACAGCCGGCTCCCTGCGAGGCCTTCCGAAACGGAACGAAAAGACAGATCGAAATTGATTTCCCGGCCGTACCGGTAGACAGAAGCTGAAGAAGCCTGTACAAAAAATCCCGCTTCCTGATGGTCCCCGTTGACAACGCCGAAGCCGTCTTCCCGGAGCGCGGCAAAGAGTCTTCCTTTGTCCCGGCGGTACTGCTCGTAACTCCCGTGGAATTCCAGATGTTCGTGACTGATGTTGGTAAAGACGGCGGTACGAAAACGCAGGCCCTCCAGGCGGGATGTGCGGGGAGAAAGTCCGTGAGAGGTAGCCTCTATCACCGCATACCGGCAGCCGTTTTCGTACATTCGGGCAAGGATTTGTTGAATCTCGGGGGCTTCAGGGGTGGACTGACGGAAAGGATTGGATTCTGTGCCATCTCCAGCATCATAGGCGACTGTAGAGAGGTATCCGGTCGGTTGTCCGAGGCTGGTTAACAGTTGATGGATGAAGGATACGGTGGAGCTCTTTCCGTCTGTTCCGGTAACGCCGATCAGTTCGAGTTTTTCTCCAGGATAATCGAAGAGGGCGGCAGAGATTTTGCTCATTTCCCGTCGGGTATTATCTGTTTGCAGATAGGTAATGCCGGGAAGGAACTGGGGCGGTTCCCCCTGATAAAGAACGGCAGAAGCCCCAGCGTCGACAGCCTGACGAATAAAATTTTTGCCGTCTGTATGGATGCCGGGAAGAGCAACAAAAAGATCCCCCGGCCGGGTGCGCCGGGAGTCGTAAGAGATACCGTTTATCTTTTTCCATAGATCACCATGGACATCGCTTATGTTGCAGCCTGTGGTGATTTTTGATATGCTCTTCGACACCATCGTCGTATGGTAGCAACAGCATTCGGCTTCTGCAAGAGCGGTTATGTATCAGGTACGAACGGAAGACCATTTCGCCGCAGCTCATTTCCTCGCCAGTTATCACGGTAAGTGCGAACGGGTGCACGGACACAATTACCGGGTGCGTTTGACCTGTGAGGGACAGGAGCTGGATGAGGGGGGAATGCTCGTTGATTTCGGCGTGCTCAAACAAGCCCTGAAGACAGTGCTCCTGGAACTCGACCACACCAACCTGAACGACCATCCGGAATTTGCCCGGGCAGGGGACCCGAGCGCTGAACACATTGCTGAATTCATCTACCGCCGGGTTCACCGGCAATTACCCGATGCACCGCTGACCATGGTCGAAGTCTTTGAAACGGACAAGAACCGTGCAGCCTATCTTCCCGACTGAGACCGGCCCAGCACCGGTTACCGGTAACAATCCCCCCATCGGAAAAGAGATTCCCTACCTGCAGGACCAGCTGATAGCCTATATCGGCAACAAGCGGGCTCTGCTCGGGTTCCTTGCGGAGGTCTTCCGCTCCCTCGCGGACTCGCTGTCTGCAGAGAATGCGAACGGTAGAATCAAATTCCTCGATGTCTTTGCAGGGTCTGGAGCGGTAGCAAGGCTTGCAAACTATCTCGGTTATCAAGTAGCTGCCAACGACTGGGAACCCTATTCCTACTATTTGAACTCAGCATATCTTACTGTCCGTGCCGATGAGCTGAACGGGCTTTTTCCCGATGCAGGCGGATTCCAGGCTGTGCTCGACCGGCTCAATACCGATGAAGGAAGCTATGAAGCATACCTCAGCCGGTTTTATGCCCCCCAAAATACGGCAGATGCTGATTACCGCACCGAGCGCCTCTTTTATACACGGGAGAATGCCGTCTTTCTCGACCGTGCGCGGGAGCGGATAGAACAGTGGTACCCCGGCTGGAGCAGATTGCCGGCCGATTCACGGGCGGCAAAAAGTGTTCTCCTGTCGGGGCTCATCTACCAAGCGGCAACCCATGTAAACACCTCCGGGGTATTCAAGGCCTGTCACAAGGGCTTCGGCGGCCATGGGCAGGACGCCCTCGAGCGTATTATGAGGCCGATGCAGCTTTCCCGGCCGATACTGATAAACGGTTCCCCGGAAAACCGGGTAACGCAGGAGGATGCGGCGGATTTTGTTTCAAAGCGGAGCGGGGATATCTGTTATCTTGACCCGCCCTATACCGTGCATCAATACGGGAGCAATTACCACTTGCTCAATACCCTCGCCCTGTGGGATAAACCCGAGGTAAACCAGGAACGGGGATACGACGGCCGGCTCAAGGAAAAGGCCGGTATCCGCAGGGACTGGAAGAAGACGCGTTCTGCCTACTGCTATAGCAGCCAGGCCGAAGATGCCCTGAACGATCTTCTCCGGCACATAGATGCCCGTTATATTGTCCTGAGTTACAACAGCGACGGGCTCATCCCTTATGACAGGCTTCTCGAGCTTTTATCCCGGCGGGGAAGCGTACGGGTGGAGAGCCGCCCGTATGTTACCTACCGTGGGGGCAGAAGAAGCAACAGCGTCAAGGCGAGCACCTTCGAATTTCTGATGATCGTGGACACAAGCCGGGCTTTTTCTCCCCGCCAACGCAGCCGGGCTGAATCACTCTATTACCGTCATCGGTTGAGGGTGCTGCTGCAGTCTTCCTTTTGCCCGGACAAGATAATCGAACAATTTCCCGAGAGGGCTGGGAACGAGGGGATGGAGGATGGAAGTCTTTTTGTTTCTTCTCTAGGGGAAAAAGGGCGGTCCCTCAGACTGCCCATGGAAAGATGGTACCGATTCAAAGTGGTTCCGCAGGAAATTGAATCTCTCCGGCTCAGCGAGATTCAAAGATTGATCGACCGGCTGGAAATCTGCCTCTGCTCAGGGCGGATCGAGGAAGCAGGCGTGCTGCTCGAGATTCTTCAAGATCCGGAGCTTGAAAAGGCTGAGCGGGAACGGTATGCGGCGGAGCTGGTAAAGGTGTTGCGGTATCTTGCCCACCAAAAGTACCGGGAGGATTTTCTCCGGTTGTGGGAAGCTGCAAAGCGAATCTTTTCCAATTCACTTCGGCCGGTTTCGGGAAAAAACAGGCAGGCCCTCGAGGCAGTGATGGAACGGGCGCGCAGGCGGTTTAGCGGATAGCCTGTTAAAAAAAGAGGCTGCCTGAGTTGTTTCCCAGGCAGCCCCTTGTTGATTTTCTCGTTGTCCTTCGTTACCGGCTGCAGCTGAGAACCTGTCGGTTCGAAGCCAAAAGCCTGCTTTTATTCCTTATCTCCCCGTTTGATTGTAGAGATAATTAAAGTATTCCATATCCGTAGAGAGGGTCTTCTTGAACTGCGGCATGGATCGCCTATAGGACTCCATGGCTCTCCAGAACTCGAAGAAACCAGGGTCCACCGAGTATGCATCTGCATAGATACTTGTGGCCTCAGCATCGGCTTGGCCCTTTATTGTCTCGGACTTCTGATAGGCCCGGGAAAGGATGGCCTTTTGTTCATTCTCGAGTTTACCGAGCCATTCGGCCTTTTTCCCCTGTCCGTAGGACCGGAAGGCCTCAGCAATCTGGTTCCGTTCCTTGATCATCCGGTTGTAAACGCTCTCTGTCAGGTCGTCGGAGTAGCGGATTTGACGGATTACGATGTCGATAAGCTTGATTCCGAACTGAGGGGTAACTTCTTTTGCAGCTTTCAGCATATTTTGGGACAATTGCTCCCGCCCTTTGCTGACCTCTTGATATTCGGTGGAAGTGGCGGTCATGTTCCTCAGATCCTCAATACCCTCCGAATCGAGTTCGGCGGTTGACTGCTGCTGAATGACCTCGGTGCGATCGAGCTCGTTAATGATGTTTGAATTTCTAACGGCCTCCGGCAATTCATTCTTGGCGATTACAGTCCGTACCGAGGAATCGATAACCTCGTCGAGACGGCCGTAGCCCTCGCTGACGGTATTTACCGCCTCATAGAAGAGTTGTGGATCGGTGATCTCCCAGCGGGCGGTGGTATCAACCCAGATGAACTGATTTTCCTTGGTTGGAACACGCTGCGGATCGCCGTCCCATGAAAGGATCCGTTTTGAATAACGGACCACCCGGTCTACTACCGGCATCTTGAAGTGAAGGCCGGCCTCGGTATAGGCACCGGTAATTCGTCCGAACCGTGTTACGACGGCTTGTTGGCCTTCTTCGATGATAAAAAGCGGGCCGACGGCAAGAAAGATAATAAGAATAATTGCTATGACTACCAGGGTTACGATGAGTTTTTTCATTGGTTGCCTCCCCCGGTCTGGTTCGTGCCGGTTGTACCCGGTATGGTAGACGATCCCGAGTTAAGGGGTTTGAAGGGAATAAAATTCTTCAGGCTCCTGTCGATCAAGTCGGTTCCTTCTTCTTCTGCGAAGACGTCTTCGACCATCTCGTAGTAGAGACGAGTCCTTGTAACATCGGGCGCCTCACGATAGCGGTTGTATACTGAGGTAAACCGGGCCACATCGCCCTCTGCTTCGTTGACCCGCTCTGCTGCATAACCCTCGGCCTGTTGAACAATCTGATCGGCTTGGCCGCGGGCCTTGGGGATCTCCTTGTTATACGCCTGTTTCCCCTCGTTGATAAACCGGTTCATGTCTTGAATCGATTTGTTCACGTCCTCGAAGGCGTCCTGTACCGGTCCTGCAGGCGGCAGTACGTTTCTCAGTTTAATCGTTGTCACATTGATACCGAGTCCATAGTAATCGAAGAGCGCGTTCATTCGTTCTTGTCCGCGCAGTTCGATATTCGAGCGTTCGCTGCCGATAACATCAAAGATGGTCCGGTCCCCCACCAGCAGGTTTATTACCGACTGGGAGATATCCCGAATCGTCTTTTGCTGGTCCTCGACATTGAAGAGCCAATTTCTCGGTTCATTTATCCGGTACTGAACAACCCATTCAGCGTCGACAATATTCAGATCACCGGTCAGCATGATGGATTCTTCCGGATAGTCCCGGCTGGAGTAGGTGGTGTTGACACCGGACTGCTCCGTTCTAAATCCGAACTGCATATTCTGTATGACCTGGGTCGGTACGTTATAGTTTTTTTCAATACCAAAGGGAAGCTTGAAATGGAGCCCCGCTCCGGTAGTGCGGTTGTATTTGCCGAAAAGCAGTACGACCGCTTGTTCCGTCTGGTCCACAACATAAAAGCTGCTCATCACCACAACAATTGCGAGTATCACGACAATAATAATCACGACAAGTCGCGGTCGTATGGTGAAATTCGGACCCTGCGGAGTTACGTCTCGTTCGGACATAATTCCTCCTTAGGATATGTTCTTGCTTACAAGGTAAATGAGTTATACCATCCGGTCAAGATGTATCGCCTTGACAGCTTGTCGGGGCGAACCTATAGTAAGCCCCATGAAAAAGAGACTTATCACCTCGGCTCTGCCCTACGTAAACAATATTCCGCACCTCGGAAACCTCATTCAGGTGCTCTCCGCCGATGTTTTCGCCCGCTTCTGCAGATCCCGCGGGTACGAAACCCTCTACGTCTGCGGTACCGACGAGTATGGAACCGCCACCGAGACCCGGGCCCTCGAGGAAGGGATTACGCCCAAGCAGCTCTGCAGCCGGTACTTTGAGATCCACGATGATATCTATCGCTGGTTCAATATATCCTTCGACAAGTTCGGCAGGACATCTGCTCCCGAGCATACCGAGATTACCCAGGACATCTTTCTCAAACTCGATAAGAACGGCTACATTACCGAGAGGACGGAGAAACAGCTCTATTCGGAGAAAAGCGGGATGTTTCTTGCAGACCGCTATGTCCGCGGGACCTGTCCCCACTGCGGCTACGAAGAGGCCCGTGGAGATCAGTGCGAGAATTGCGGCAAACTGCTCGACCCTATGGAGCTGGTCAATCCCCGGAGTGCCTTCGATGAATCCACTCCGGTGGTACGGGAAACAACGCACTTATATATTGATCTGCCGGCAATCAGACCGAGGCTCGAGGCATGGATCGATCAGGCATCGAAAAGTGGTTTCTGGGCGAACAATGCAATCAAAATGACCAGGGCCTGGATCCGGGACGGTTTGAAGGAACGAACGATCACCCGGGATCTGAAATGGGGAATCCCGGTTCCCAAGGACGGCTTTCGGGACAAGGTCTTCTATGTTTGGTTCGATGCACCTATCGGGTATATCTCAATAACCGCTACGCTCACCAAGCAGTGGGAAAAGTGGTGGAAGAATCCCGAAGAGGTAGAGCTCTTCCAGTTTGTTGGAAAGGATAATATTCCCTTTCACACGGTAGTTTTTCCCTCGTCTCTGTTGGGATCGGGGGACAGGTGGACTATGCTCCATCACATGTCTTCGACCGAATACCTGAACTACGAAGCAGGGAAATTCTCCAAGAGCAAGGGAATGGGGGTGTTCGGCACCGATGCAATGGAAACGGGTATTCCCGCAGATGTCTGGCGGTTCTACATGTACTATAACCGGCCGGAAACATCGGACTACCTTTTTACCTGGGATGATTTTCAGGAGAAGGTGAACGGTGAATTGATAGGGAATCTGGCCAACCTGGTGAACCGGACCCTTACCTTTGGTTCCCGATACTTCGACGGAAAACTTCCGGAGCTTCCGCCGGGCCGGGAGGCGGAAAGCAGAGAGTTCTGGGAGCATGTGCGGAAAATGGAGAAGGAGATCACCGACCGACTCGAACGGGCCGAACTCAGAGAGGCCTTTCGGAGGATATTTGCCCTGGCATCCTACGGGAACAAGGCTTTTCAGGACGGCGAGCCGTGGAAAACGAGGAAAACTGATCCGGAAGCAGCGGGAAGGCTGCTTCGTGATCTGATACTGCTGGTCAGGGACCTGGCCGTTCTTGTCGAACCATATCTGCCCGAGACTTCGGGAAGGATACTCAAATTCCTGGAGGTGGAGCAGGCGGATTGGTCGGTGCTCGCGGAGACTGGGGGAGTAAAGGCGATATCGGCGCCCGAAATCCTCTTTCAACGCTTTGAGGATGAGCAGGTTCACCGCTATCGCGAGCGGTTTTCAGGAAGTCAAAAGGAACGAGAAATGGAGGCGGATTCAATGCTGGAAGAAAGCGCACAGAATCAAGGAAAAAGTCTGGAAGAACAATTTGTGGAACAGGTAGACCTGAGGGTTGCAAAGATCATCGACATCGAACGCCACCCAAAGGCGGATAAACTCTATGTCGAAACCATCGATATGGGCGAAGGAGAAACCCGGACCATCGTTTCGGGACTGGTTCCGTATTACAAAGAAGAAGATTTGAAAGGACGGCATGTTGTTGTTGTCGCGAACCTCAAGACCGCCAAACTCAGGGGAATCGAAAGCCAGGGTATGCTGCTTGCAGCCGAAGAGGATGAAATCGTGGAGGTGGTGTTTGCCGATTTTGCTGAACCCGGCACCCCTGTCCTGCCTACCGGTTTCAGCGCTCCTGCCGAGCCGCCTGCCGAGATCGAGATAGATGATTTTTTCGAGGTTCCGATCGCGGTAACCCGGCATTTCATCCTTATCGGGGACAGTCACCTCGAAGCCGACGGGATTACCCTCAAGGTTGATCAGGTAAACCACGGCAGCGTTGGATGATTCAGCCTCTCGAGCTGCACGAACTGCCGGTCGACCTGCCGCTGCTTCAGTCCTCTCTGTGGGCTGAGCACAAACAGGCCTTCGGCTGGCAGCCGGCGGCTTTTCGCTTCGAAATAAATCTGGAGCAGGCCGCCCCAGAGTTTCGAGGCCGCGATGCTGCAGAAAAAGCAGTCGGGGGCATGCATACCGGGTATATTCTCGTGCTGATCCGGAGAATCGCCCCAGGTTTGCGGATGGCTTACGTTCCCCACGGTCCCCTCCTCGATCAGGCGGAGAATGGGGCCGGCATCCTCGCACCAGCACCGGAACATGCAGGGCGAGTCCTTTCAGGGCTTGCCCAGGAACTCGGTTCCTGGTTTTCGAAACCGGCCTTTTTCCGTTTCGATCCCGACTGGCGCATGCCGGAGGGGCTCGGCCGGGAGGCGGCCGATCTGCCCGGTCTGCAGCGCGCTGTCATGGATGTTCAGCCCCCGGATACCGTTCTCCTCGACATCACCCCCGACGAGGAGGAGATCCTATCACAAATGAAGTCGAAGACCCGCTACAATATCCGGTTGGCCGGGAAAAAGGGGGTGCAGGTGCGAAGGGGCGTAGTGGCCGGCGCTGGGAAGGAGCCCGGCGCAGGGAAGGAGCCCGGCGCAGGGAAGGAGCCCGGCAGCGCCTCCGGCGATCAGAGAGGCGGCTCCGGCAATGCCGGCGGCGATGATCTTTCACGGTGGTACGAGATGTACCGGACTACGGCGAAGAGGGACGGTATTACCATCCATTCAAAGGAGTACTATCGTCGCCTTTTCGAACTGGACCGCAGCGGCCGGGTGGCGTGGAACGGGGATCAGACCAAGCAAAACGGGGACCTGAGCCTTCAGGAAGACCGGCCCGGCGGAATCGAACTCCTGCTTGCAGAACACGATGGGGACCTTCTTGCCGGAATAATCGTTTCCTACCGCGGGCCTGCAGCGGTCTACCTCTACGGTGCTTCCTCGAATCGAAAGCGGAATCTCATGCCTGCCTATGCTCTGCAGTGGGAGGCCATTCGGGGGGCGCGAAAGCGTGGATGCCGCCGGTATGATTTGTTCGGAATTCCCCCGGCCGACGACCCGGAACACCCCATGCACGGCCTGTACCGTTTCAAAACGGGCTTTGGAGGAGAGATCGTACGCCGTTATGGTTCGTGGGATTATCCTTCCCGGCCGTTACGGTACGGACTCTACCGGAGAGCCGAGCAATTCCGGCTCCGCCGGAAAATCAGGGCGAAAAAGCGCTAGCATGCTCCGGCTTGTTTCGTTCCCAGGCGGCACAGGAGGTCCAGGATGCCCGGAAGGCCCGAGGCCATAGGTCGACCGGACGCCCCAAGCGAGACGGCCCGTGGGACCCAGGCGAGACGGCCCAAGCGAGGCAGCCCGTGGGACCCCAAGCGAGGCAGCCCGTGGGACCCAGGCGAGACGCCCCAAGCGAGACGGCCCGTGGGACCCAGGCGAGACGGCCCGTGGGACCCCAAGCGAGGCAGCCCGTGGGACCCCAGGCGAGGCGGCCCAGGCGAGGCGGCCCGGCTCGCCCCTGCGCACCGGTCTCCGTTTAGTCGGTCACCCCGTATTCGGCTGCAACCTCCTCGTAGAAATCGATAATACGCCGTACATAGGCCCGTTTTTCCGGATAGGGCCGGTAGAAGAAAGAGCGTTTGAAACCGTAGATGATTATGTCCTTCAGCTGTTTCGGCGGAATAGAGAAGTTGTTTACCGCCAGGCGTATTTCTTTTGTGACATTGGTGTTCGAGACCAAGCGGTTATCCGTACAGAAGGTCAAAGAAAGCCGCTTTTCGAGCATTTTCCCCAGTGAGTGGTTCCGGACATCACCGATCTGTGGAGATGTTTGAAGATTGCTCGTAAGGCAAACCTCGACGGTTATTCGGTTATCGGCTATATAGTTGGCCAGAGCGTTTACATAACCCTCTCGGTCTTGGATCTCCTCCGATAGGATCATGGAGGTATCGAACAGGTGCAGTCCGTGCCCGATACGGTCGGTGTGAAGTTTGGTGATTGCCTGAAAGATCGATTCGGGTCCGTAAGCTTCTCCGGCATGAACGGTTTTCTTGAGAAAGTGTTTGTGTACGTACTGGTAGGAATTCTCATGTTCAGCGGCGGGGTTGCCGTACTCACTGCCGGCCAGGTCGAAGGCGACGATTTGGATATCCGTATCCCGCTTGATTTTTATGGCGGCCCGGGCCAGTTCGAGCGAGGCCATCCGGGTGATTTCGAGGGGATCAGCATAGGGGTGAACGTCAAAGAGCTGCTGATAATAGTTGCTGAAGCCGGCGGTGAAAAAACGCATGGCACAGACGATGATCCCGAACTCAAAGGGCGGCTGATCCTGAGGCAGAGAGGCATTTATCTCTTCTCGTGCCTGTTTTAACCCCCGGTCGACTGCTCTCAATACCTCTTTGAAACTGAGTCGTTCATTCATATGGAGTTGGGGGGCAAAACGTACCTCGAGATAGCGGACCCCTTCATCGGCATTGTCGAGGGCGAGCTCATAAGCGCTCCGTTGGAGGGCTTCTTCCTGCTGCAAAACGGCAACGGTCAGGGCGAAGCCCTTGAGGTATTCATCGAGATTTGCATATTGAGGTTTGAACACCTCCCGTCTCAGCCCCTCGGCGCTGTTCGCCGGTAATTCGACGCCCTGTTCTTTGGCGAGCTCTATCAAGGTTTTCAATCTCAACGAACCGTCGAGATGTACATGAAGGTCGGTTTTCGGTATTGCCTTTAAAAATTCATCGGAATACGTCATTAGTTTTTCTCCTTTTTAATAGTTTGTGGATAGGCAGTGACTGTTTTTGTTCTTTTTTGTACCGCAGCGAGAAATTGCTTGCCCCGGTCGAATTCGTTTTCGAACCATTCGAACGAAGCACAGCCGGGAGACAGCAGGATCTGATCGCCGTTTTCTGCAAGAGAGGATGCAGCACGGACTGCCTCTTCCATAAGCTGGAAGGGTCCGAAACAGGGCGGGAAGGGTGGTTTCCCGCTGGGGGCCTTCACCTTTTCGTCGAGACCGGACATAAGTTTTTCGGTCCCGCTGCCTGCCAGCAATACCAGGGCCTTGCATCGGCCGGCGGCGGAAATCAGGGGAGTAAAGTCCAGTTGTTTGTCCGTCCCACCGGTAATCAGGATAACCGGACCAGCCTCTATTAGGCTGTCCACTGCAGCTTCGGCCGCCTCAGGAATAGTTGCTGCGGTGTCGTTGATGTAGGAAACGCCCTCCGCTCGGCCCGCCGGTTCGAGGCGGTGCGGGATTCCGGGAAAGCCTGCCGCTTCTCGGCGCACCTGTTCACCATCCATTCCAAAATGCCTGCAGGCAGCGGCGGCAAAGAGCAGGTTGAGTTTTTGGTGCCTGCCCGGAACCATTACCTGCTCCGGCACAAGCACCTCTTTGCTTTCTTCGTAAAGGAGGACCCCCTCGTTTGCTTCGAGAAATGCGTGTCCTGCAGCTCCGGCGACGGAGGGGTTCCCGTCTCTATCCGGGCCTTCCTTGGAGAACGATGCGTTTTCTGCCGCTATCCGGACCAGGGGAGGGCCATGTTCGTCCCCGAAGGCTCTGCAGTAGGGGTCGTCGTGCGAGGTGATCAGGAGCCTTTCCGCCGACTGTCCGGCATAGATTTCCCGCTTATCTGCTGCATAGTCCTCCATGCTTTTGTATCGGTTTTGATGGTCGTGCATGAGATTGGTAACAACAGAAATTTCCGGATCGAGGACTCCTCGTCCGCGCAGATCTGCGAGCTGCCATGAGGAGAGTTCGAGCACAACCGGTGTTCCCTTTTTCACCTGGTCGAGGAATGTCAGCGGGGAGACCTTGATGTTTCCTCCGAGCAGGGTCTCGGGATAGACGGCCTTCAAGATATGATGGATTGCCGAGACAACCGTAGACTTGCCTTTACTGCCGGTAACAGCAATCAGGCGGGGTTCGGTGAGGGTCAGGAAGACGGAAATATCTGTCTCGATCCAGGAGGATGCCTGCAGGTAGGGGTTGTCCGCCGGTACGGCGGGATTCTTCAGAACAAGATCCGCCCCGCTGAAGTCCTCCATGCGGTGACCGCCGAGGTGGTAGCGGATCGGATAGCCGGCAAGCCTTTGTATCGAGGAACTCAGCTCGTTTTCGGTTTTGGTATCCGTGACGGTAACGGTTGCACCCCGGCGGGCAAAATATTCGGCAGTCGCTATCCCCCCCCCGTGCAGCCCGAGGCCCATAATCGTTACCCGGAGTCCCCGGGGGTCCTGCAAGAGTGCACGCCGCTGTTGCTTCATTGCTTCTCCGTTATTCTTCAAGAACATACTCCCGCATTTCCTGTTCATTGAGATAAACCCTGAGTTTCAGGTCTTTCCAGCTCTCCGGCCAGAGCAGGGGGGCGGCGGCTTTTGTTTTCTGAAAGAGCGGGATGTCCTCTGAAAACTCGTTTTGACGCATAGTCTCCTGGATCTCTTCCATCCTCGGTAAGAAGAACCGGATGGATTTGTGGAGAAGAGGGAGACTCTGCTTCCTTTTTTCGGGGCCCAGATCGATAACCGTTTCACATATTGTCTTGTACTTACAGATAAGGGGATAGAAGGGGTAGGTCCGTTTTCCCTGGGGGACAATTGTCTTGGTGAAGAACTTGGTCAGATCGTTGTCGATCCAGATACCTTGAACAAAATACCCGCGTCCTGTTTCTCCGATCCATGTCTGAGAGATGGTCTGGAGTATCTGAAACGCGCTGATCCTGTCATCGCTGGTGATAAGATCTCTGAGAGGAATGAAGTTGGCCTCGAGAAACAGATGGTTGCTCGAATATTCAGGGGTTTGATCGTTGGTTCCCCGCTGAATCAGTTCATGGTACTGGGCGCGGTAGTGAAGATCTAGGCGGAGCAGATAGAGGTAGCGCTGGTCTTCGATTCGGTATACCCGGTAAAAACAGGGGCGCAGATTTTCAGCAGGATCAAAAAAATAATTGAGCTCGGCAAAAATCTCCGGAACGATGTCGATAATCTGTTCAACCATGGAAGCGAGCCGATCGAGATAGCCCTTTTCCGGCCGTTTGTTGTAGATATCGTGATGAATAGGAAAGCTCGGAACGGTAAAGGGCTTGGGCAGCTGGAGAAAGAAATCCTCGCTCTGAGAAAAGTGTCGACTAACTGGATGCTGAGTGTTTTCTTCGCCTTTGACGGTGCTTGCGGTTTTTTGCTGTAAAAGCTTGTTGATCTGCGGATCAGCGTAATGAACGGTGATTACGTTCTCAATTTCTGCCATTGTATCGCTATGATACGAGGAAAACGCCGAATTATCAATGAAAAACCATCCGATTGTTCCGATCATCAAAATGGTATAGATTGTTTACTGAATACGAAGGAGCCGGTATGAAAAAGAGATTATTCCGGACCATCTTGGTCATGCTGTTTGTTGTCGGAAGTACTGCTCTCGCGGGGGCTCAAACATCGGCCGAGATTATCTACGCGGAAGGAAACGAGTTCACTATCATCGGGTCGGAAGGCCCTGTTTCTTTCGATCCTTTCACCGACAATGTAATCGGCATGCAGCTGGAAGAGGGAGACGTGGTCCAGACCGCCGAGGAGACATTCCTGGAGATCCGGGTAGCCGGCGCGGAAAATTATCTGAAGGTTGCGGAAAACACCGTTTTTACTATCGAGTCGATGGGTTCAGGGGGAGGCGGCAGCTTTTCCATGACCTACGGCCGGCTTCGTGCCAAGGTAAACCGTTTGCTGTATGAGGAAGATTTCCGGATTTCCGGATCAAGTGCTGTAGCAGGGGTGCGGGGTACGGATTTCGGCTATGACATTATCCTTGTCCCGGAGAAAGAAGCCTCTGGTGAGGGTGATGGTGTTCGCGGGGAGGAGGAACCTCTACAGACAGGACAGGTGGCAAAGGTTTACTGTTTCGATGGAGAAGTCGAGGTGCAAACATTCGAGCCTGAAGATTTCGTCGGTGATCGGGTGCCGGATACAGCCGAACCTGCAGCGGAAGGCGGAAGTGAAGAAACAGAAGGGTTTTTCCCCGATGACGGAGATGAAGGGAAGATTCTGATAGTCCGTGCAAACGAGATGATCACCCTTGAAGAAAGTATGAAGATGAAGACGCCTTCCGGGGATTCGGAGCTTCCGAAAGAAGTCCCCTCCATAAAAATCAGAAGGAGTTCGATCAACTCCGAGATACAGTCATTCTGGGATGCCAATTCCTTCCAAAGCCCGGAGATTTCTCTGCCGGAGCAGGGGGATGAGGACCAAAAGCTCGGGGCAAAGGCGACTGAATCGGATACCGAAGATGGTGGTGAAGCCGGGGATGCGGCAAAAGAAAAACATGATCGCCGCATCATTACCGAGAAAGAGGAACTAACCCTCCGCAAGCAGGCTCTCATCGTGCAGGGAAACACGTTGACGATTCTCGGAACCCTGACTGCAGCCGGCGGAGTTATCACGGCGGTAGCCGGACAGGACATCTTCCCCGGAATGAGCTCGGCCCAAGCCGAACAGGTCGGGCTGGGACTTACTATTACCGGCGGGAGCATGGTTCTCGGAGGTATTTTTTCTTATGTTGGTGCAGCGTTGGAATAGCTGTTCCAACATACAGCAGGGAACCCTATGTGTCGGTCCGTTCGGTCTCTCCGAATACGAGTGCCTCGAAACACAAGAGCTCAGTCTCGGGGTCTTTCCAGCAGCCCGGTGTGAGGCCGGCCTTTTTACAGGTCTGGTCGAGGAAGGTTATCCGGTCCCAGTTTTGTTCAATCGGAACCTGAGGGAGGAGGACTCCAGCGGCTCCTCGGCGCTTTATGTAGAGTCCGTGTCTTCCGACAACCACTTCCTCGGCTTTGCAGGGTTCGAGCGGTGAAAGGACAGAGATCTCAATATCGATCTGCTCGTATTCCTCTTTCTGCAAAGGGGGAAAGCGGGGGTCCCGGAAGGCTGCCGACAGGGCCATCTTTTCTATTGTTTCGTTGAGCGGCCCCTCAGCAACGATGTGACCAATACATCCGCGGAGCCTGTCTTCCTTGTGCAGGGTAACAAAGGCCCCGTATTCTTCGGTGAGTTCCGGGGGTACGGGTCCGGTTTTGGGTTTTCTGTTTTCGAGTTTCGCCTTGATGGTTTCTCTGGCGAGATTGAGCAAAAAATCCTTTTGTTCCTGATTCATTTCAAGTCTCATCATCTTTATCCCTGAAAAATGCTAGTGCTCCGTAGGAAACCACGTGTTCTCGATTCCCGTCCAGCTGCTGTGAGTTTCCCGTACTCAAGACCTCGCTCCGGCACGGCCCGTTCATACAAGAAAGCAGAACGGAAATCGGACCGAGGCCGCACGGGGAGACCTCGTGCCGAAGACCGGCGTCCAGAACGGCTTGAGAATCCCCTTCTCTTATGAGCCTGATGAGTTCTTGGGTTTGGTTATCGCTTTCTTCCGTCGATTTGCTGCTGCTCAGATTTGAAGAGACTACAAAGAGCACCTCTTCTGGGGCTTTCCCGCACAGAAGGTTCAGAGCGCTGGAGAGAACACGGACATTCTTTCGGGAAGCTCGCCCCATGAGGATCGGCACAATCCGTATTTTCGGAAACAGATGAAAAAGGAAGGGCAGGTGAACCTCTATTGCATGTTCCTCGAGATGAGGGATGTCGTTTCGCACGAAGTTCGTGCCGGCTGATTCGAGTTCTTCGACGAGTTCCTGGTCTACTGCGATTTTTCCCGAAGGTATGAGGAAGCTCGTGGATTCGGGAAGAACGAGAATATCTTCTTCTTCCCGGTGAACAGGAGCGAGGAGAACAGCCGTTTTGTAGCTGCCGGAGGATACAGCTCGAAACCCCTCTCCGTACTGGGTCCCGGCATAGTCGTAGCCTGCATGGGGGAGGATGAGTCCAGCGGCTTTCCCCTTTTGTGTTTCAGCATTGTCGAGAAGGCGGCGGACTGTTGTTTTCAACCCCTCCGAGTCGGAAGGATAGAATATCCCGGGTACAATCGGTTCACGTACGGTTTCCTCGATCATAACTAGAAATTATGAGGCATTTTATCGTCGAATGCAACGCCGTTCTCTTCACCCGCCCCGAACAGGCGTTTCAACCGTTCCTTGTCGAGCCGGACAGCGAGGTTCTTTTCCTGTGTAGGAATTACGAGTCCGGTCTTGCCCTGTTTGACACGCCGCAAATATTTGACTTGGGTGTAATAGACGTCGGCGCTTCCTGCCTTTCTGAGTTTGCTGAAATGGAGGGCGAGGTTTGCCGCATCGAGAAGTGTTTCGAGGGGAATCGATTTGCCCGACTGCTGCTGTATAAATAGTTACGAGCCTGGAGCGTTTCGGACATGGAGCGATGTGTCGTTTCCTCTGGTATGGCGCCGGAGCAATTCGTCGTTTTCCCGGTCGTTTCTTCCTACCAGAATCGTGTGCAGACCGGAACGGAAGGCAAGACCGGGACGGCCTTCCTCGACCCGGGGTTTTTCCGGCGGTTGGTGTTTTTTCAAAAAGCTTTGGGCATAGTCGGGATCGTTCAGAATCTTTTCGCGCCGTTCTTCCAGGTCTTCGAGTTCACGGCGGACTTGTTTTTCCTCATTCTCGAGCCGTTCTTTTCGGGAGGCGATTTTTCCGGCACGCCGGTAATAGGCCTGAGCTTGGTCGGGAGCACTCAAGCCGGCAGAGAGGGGTATCTCGTAATGGGTTCCCGGAAAACGATAGCTTTCCAGGGTGATCGAGGATGATCCCTCCGTCAGTTTGTTTTCCACATCCCGGAGAGAGGCAAAGATCAGGTCCCCGTATTCCCGGTACATGGTTTCATCCGCCGCTGAATCGAGCTGTTTCCTGATTCGTTCGAGCGCCGAACGAAGCGCATTACAGCGCCGCTCGAACAGCGCCCGGGCCCGCTCGATAACATCGCCCGTCTCCGTACTGCTGGGGCTTTGAAGATAGTGATTGTCGAGCCGTTCCTGGAAGCTGCCCTCTCCCGGCAGGTCGCGGATGCGTCCCGGAAAATCAGAAGAAGAAACAAGGCTGGAATCGAGTTCGGGGTGGTAAAACCCGCCGGTAACCTCTCCACGGCGCGGGCGCCGATACCACACGTCGAGGATTGTCCCTTCCCGGTCGGTGACGATCATGTTTGCCGCCCCTCCCCAGAGCCGAAGCCAAAGGAGGGTGGTTTCAAAATCTTTTTCCACGCCCTTTGTGAGCGTAAATTTTACAACCCGTTCCCTTCCGAGCTGATAGACTTCGGCGAATCGTGCTCCGCCGATACGGGAAGCGAGGAATTGGGCAAACCGAAGGGCTCCCCCGCTTTTGGGAAATCCCCGCCTGGTAATGTGAAAGCGCATGGCCCTATGGTCGAGGGAGATAAAGAGGTTTCTGTTCCCCTGTTCTCCGTGGAGTTGAAGAAACATCTCATTGTAGGATGGCTGTCGTATCTTGCGAACAAAGTCGCCGGGAAACTCAGCCTCTTCCAGAATAAGATCGATTTCCGCCCAATTCAGTCCCATCAAGTCTCCTTTTTTCTCTGAAGCCTAAAAAAGCCTAAACCTCAGACTGTTATTTGTAAATTCCGGGAAAGTATCATACTATTCTCAGCAATAAGGTGCGTAAAAAAAGTCATGATGGTTCCCGATGATATACCTCTTCTGCTCGTGACGTTTCTCGGTATCTTTGTTTTTATCCTTTTTTTGTTTCTCGTTTTTTATCAGATCTATCGCCGGAGGGAAAGCGAAAGGGCCTCCCTGGAACAGCAGGAGCTTCTCTTCGACCTTTTGGATTATCTTGGGGAGGGGTTTTTCTTGAAGGACACCGAGTTTCGGTTTCTCCTTGGTAACCGTACCACTGCCGAGCTCCACGGATTTCCATCGCGGGAAGAGATTACCGGGAAAACAGATTTCGACATGCATGAAGCGGAGCCGGCTCAGAGGTTTTATGAAGAGGAACAGGAGCTTTTAAAAACCGGCAAGGCCATCGCCAATCGGATAGTGGAATTGAACGGTGCCGACGGCCCCCGGTTTCTGCGGTACACAAAGATTCCACGAAAGGATTCCGAGGGAAAAATCATTGGAATCGCCGGTGTGATCGAGGACGTTACTGATCGGATTTTGCGGGAAAAGGAAAACGAGAAATACCGCAGAAAGATGGAGGAGTTTGTTCAAGCCAAAACGCAAACGGAACGGCTCAACATGCCGGACGAAAAGACGGCATCTCCCGCTGAATTCGGGCGGCACCGGGTAGACAGCCTGGTCGAAGAGGCGGCACGCCTGCTCCGGGAAAGGATGTCCCTGAAAGCGGGGAGGGAGCAAAAAGAGATAAAGATTCGTTTTTTTTCTCCCGATGATGTGCTTTCCCTTTGGTGTGACCGGGGTGCGATGGTGCAGTTATTAGTAGATGTGTTTAAGAGTTCTGTGCAAGCCCTCCAGAACAGGAACATCCAATGGAACCAAATCGACCCCCAGATTATTGTTCGCTGCAGCAGGTACGAGAGCAACACGGAAATACAGGTAACAGCCAACGGGGCGAAAAACAGTTTTGTTATCCGGTCTATCCGGTAAAGGGTTTGCGGTTTTCTTCTGTGAGGATCAAACAACAATATGTTGAAGTACTCATATCCGGTTTCCTTTCACCCTCGAGTAGGCGAAAGAACATGGAGGATTTCGGCTGCAAAATAAAAGGAGCCGATTGCCAGGACCGGGTTCCCGAAAGCGACGGCCTGATCGACGGCCTTTTTTGTGTCCGGTTCGAAAAAAGCAGAAGCGAAGCCCTGCTGAAAGAAGCCGTAGGTCTCCCGGGGGCTGCTGGGCCGCACTGTTCCGGGGCTGGTAACGATGACCCGGTTGAACATGCCGGCGAGGGCTGCGGCCATCCCACGGTCATCCTTGCCGCTCACGCTTGCAAATAGCAGGGTCGTGTTTCGTCCGAACCGGGCCTCGAAACTGCGGGCCGCCGCCGACACCGAGGAGGGAGTATGTGCTCCATCGATAAAAAAGGGCGGGTCGGCCGCGATCTGTTCGAAACGTCCGGGAAGCGAGGCCGCGGCAAGCCCTGTTTCGATCTGCCGTGCCGGGATGAGGGGGAAGGTGAGGCCGGCTGCCGCCGCTGCGGTGAGCGCATTCTGTACCTGGATGCCGCCGGGAAGCCCGAGCTGAGCAGAGAGAGCGAGTTTTCGGGGTGTGCTGTCAGGTAGGGGGATGGCGAGTTCCGCCTCAACTCTGGTACCGGACGGTTTTTCAATAACCTCGCGTACATTAACCAGATCTTCGGTCCGGTAAAAAGGGGCTTCCTGTTTTCGTGCCGTTTCCCGTATTACCTGTTCTGCCTCGGCAGACAACCTCCCGATAAGCAGCGGAACACCTTTCTTGATAATCCCGGCCTTTTCCCGGGCGATCTCCTCGATGCTGCTGCCGAGCACCTCGGTGTGTTCGAGCTCGATACTGGTAATGACCGTACAAATCGGGGTGACTAGATTGGTTGCATCGAGTCTGCCCCCCAGACCGGTTTCGATGACCCCGTAATCTGTCTTCATTCTGCGGAAAAAGAGAAAAGCTGCAAGAGTGAGAAGCTCAAAGGTCGTAGGAGGTTCCCCGCCGGTCAGCCCGATCACTTCCAGTTTGCTGCGCAGTTGTTCTATCGTTCTGATCAGGCCTGCGGTATTTTTTCTGCGGCGGCGTTTTGTTTCGGGGAGGATGCGGAAGCGTTCGCCGTAGTCCCGAAGGTGCGGCGAGGTGTACAAACCGGTGCGGAACCCCCCTGAAGCCAGAATAGATGCGAGAAAAGCGGCGGTTGATCCCTTCCCCTTCGAACCCGCCAGATGAAAGGAGGGGAAAGCCCGTTCGGGACGATCGAAGGCTTTCAGGAGGGTATCCATCCGGTCGAGCCTGAAGTCGCGGAGTTCAGGCCGGCTCCGTTCGAGATTGGAAAAGCCCTCAAAAAAGGCGAAGGCTTCCTGTAATTTCGCGACGGGCTCAGCCCTTTTTGTTCGGATTGCGGTGGCGAATTGCTGCAGCATGAGCTGGAAAGCCCTCGTAGTCGGCAAGGGTTTGCACAGTCGAGGCGATTCCCTCCAGTCCCTCTGAGGTGTTGTAGACTACCGACATGTAACGGATGAAATCCCTCACTGAAACAGGAGAAAAACTCGTTGCCTTTCCGCCGGTGGGGAGTACTGCATTGGCCCCGGCGGCATAGTTTGCTGAGGAAAAGGGGGTGTTGCTTCCGAGCAGAACCTCTCCTGCATTGCGGATAGAATGCAGCAGGCCAAAGGGTTCGGCGGTATGGATTTGGAGATGTTCGGGTGCATATCGGTTTACGATGGAAACAGCCGTCTCCATATCCTGAGTGACGAGGATTCCTCCGTAACCCGAAAGAACGTCATTGATAAAGCGCCTCCGGAAATCGGGGATATCCTGTAAAAGATCTTCGACTCTGCTTGCCACCTCTTCTGCGAGCTTCTGGTCGGGGGTAATCAGGAAAGCCGAGGAATCGGACCCGTGTTCGGCCTCGATCATCAGGTCGTGGGCCACGTCTTCGGGATTCGCCGTGTTATCAGCGAGGATCATTGATTCCGAAGGGCCGGCGGGCAGGCCGGTATCGACGATCGATCCGACAAGCTGCTTGGCTGCCGCTACATAGATGCTTCCGGGGCCTACGATCTTCGTTACGGCCGGAATGTGCTCGGTGCCATAGGCAAGTGCCGCTATGGCCTGTGCCCCTCCTATACGGTAGACCTCATGAACCCCGCACAGACGCGCTGCGTATAGACAGGCAGGGTCGATTGTTCCGTCACGGCCGGGCGGGCTAACTACACAGATTCTGGGTACTTCGGCGATCATGGCCGGAACGGCCAGCATGTAAAGCATGGATGGAAAACTTCCCCGGCCTCGCGGCACATAGAGTCCTGCAGAGGGAAGAGGTAGGGCCCGCTCTCCAGCGAATACACCGGGAGTGACTTCAATAAAATTCAAATCATCAGGTTTTTGGTGTTCATGAAATCGGCGGACATTCCCTATCGCATGCTGAAGCGCCTGTTTGATTGATCCATCCAGAATCCCTTCCGCTGCTTCGAACTCCTCTTCAGTGACCTTGAGCCGGTCCTCGGAGAGCTCGGCCCCGTCGAATTCCCTGGTAAGGTCGACCAGTGCAGTGTCTCCATAATCACGTACTCGTTTTACAATAGAATCGACCACGGGGAGAACGGACTCGGTATCTCGTTCAGAACGGTGGTACACGGCTTCCCGTTCTTCCTCGGTCAGATGTTCCCAGTTCCTTAACTGTATATTCATGGAGGTACTGTAGTATAGCCGGCATTCTTGGTCAATTGAGTCAGGAGCAGACCGGCTGCACCTGCGCGGCCCGCCGGCTGCTTTTGCTCGGCCGGGTTCATGCTTGACGAGGGGCAGGGGAATCATTACGGTAAAACAATCAATTCAACCCGGAGAGAGCTATGATTATCAAACCGAAAATTCGAAATAACATATGTATGAATGCCCACCCCGTCGGTTGTGCCGAAGCCGTCAGGAAAGATATTTCCTATGTAAAGAAAGCGGGAAATTTTTCAGGCCCCAAAAACGTCCTGGTAGTGGGCGCCTCCACCGGTTATGGACTTGCAGCACGGATCAGTGCCGCCTTCGGAGGCAAAGCTTCGACGCTGGCAGCAGCCTTTGAAAAGGAACCGACCGAAAAGCGTCCGGGTACGGCCGGATGGTACAATACGCGCGCTTTTGAACAGGAGGCCGCTAAGGAAGGACTCTATGCCAAGAGTCTCAATGGAGATGCCTTCTCTCATGAACTGAAGCAGCAGGCAATCGATATAATCAAGGAAGAGATGGGACAGGTCGATCTGGTGATCTACAGTCTGGCCTCTCCAATGCGGACGGACCCTGATACCGGCGAGACCTACCGGTCCGTACTCAAACCAATCGGCGAGACATATACAAACAGAACTCTCGATGCTATGTCCGGAGAGGTAGGGACGGTAAGTATCGAACCGGCCGAGGAACAGGAGATAGCCAATACCGTTAAGGTTATGGGAGGCGAGGACTGGATGCTCTGGCTTCGTGCTTTAAAGGATGCCGGTGTACTGTCGGAAGGTGCAAAGACCGTGGCCTTCTCCTACATAGGCCCTGAACTCACCTATCCGGTTTACCGGCATGGAACCATCGGCAAGGCAAAAGAGCATCTGGAAAAGACCGCCGGTGAACTCAATGAGCTACTCGGTTCCGGCAGTGCCTTTGTCTCGGTCAACAAGGCGGTTGTTACCCGGGCAAGTGCGGTCATCCCCGTAGTCCCCCTGTATCTGTCACTTCTCTTCCGGGTAATGAAGGGAAAGGGTATTCATGAGGGCTGCATTGAACAGATGTACCGCCTTTTCACCGAACGACTGCTCAACGAAAACGGCATCCCCCTAGACGAATCCGGACGTATCCGGATAGATGATTGGGAGATGCGGGAGGATGTCCAAAAAGAAATAAATGCACTCTGGGATAAAGTGACAACGGAAAATGTCGAAACCATTACGGATGTAAAAGGTTACCGAAAGGATTTTCTGCAGCTCCATGGTTTCGATGTAGAAGGGGTGGATTACGATACGGACGTCTCTCCCTTTCTCGAATAATTTCCGAAAGTGAGCATTCAGCCGCACCGGTGGTTGTGAATGCAAGGAGGAAGAACATGGCGGAAACGGCAGTATTTTTAGCAGACGGATTCGAAGAGGTTGAAGCAATTACCCCGATTGATTTTCTCCGACGTGCCGGTATTACTGTTCACATCGTTGGTGTGCGCAGGCAGGTGGTCAAGGGAGGACACGATTTGGTGGTACAGGCGGAAACATTGATAGATGATTTGAATGTTGATCTGGACGCCGTCATCTTCCCCGGAGGCAAGACCGGAGCGGAAAATCTTGCCGCTTCGGATGCTGTATCCAGCCTGATTCACGATACCTACATCAAGGGGAACCTCGTGGCGGCTATCTGCGCCTCGCCGGCACTGGTGCTGTATCCTCAAGGAATTCTCAAGGGCAAACGCTTTACCTGTTATCCGGGTTTCGAAAAGAACACCGAGGGCGCCTATTTTACCGAAAAGCGTGTCGTACAGGAAGGAAACATTATTACCAGCAGAGGGCCGGGTTCGGCAGCGGAATTTGCCATCGCGATTATCCGATACCTTGCTGGCGACGAAACGGCGAATACTATCCACGCTGCAACCCTGCAGAAGGTCTAATAAAAAAGAGGCTGCCCGAGTTGATTCTCAGGCAGCCCCGCTTTGTAACAAAATCTTCTCAGCTGTTTCTGTTAATCAACTCCGGGGGCTGACGATAATATTGTCCAAGCCGTCCCACTTCTTCAAGTCTTTGTCCAGACCTGCAAGACGAGACCTGTTTACGTAATCCTCACTCTGAAAGCTGTAGGTGTAGTTCGTGTGGACATCGTAGCTCCCGTTGACCAGGGCATAGGTGTCTTCGGTCATCACCAGTTCTTCGTCCGTCGGAATCACGAAAATCTTGACCGGTGAATCATCTGCAGAGATCTCGGTCTCCGCATTTCGGGTCATGGAAGCCTGGTTCTTGTCGGCATCGATTTTTATTCCAAGATTTTCCAGGTCTTCCGTTGATTTGAAACGGATGTCCGGACCGCGTTCGCCTACGCCTGCGGTAAAGACAACGGCATCTACTCTGCCGAGGGCTGCTGCATATGCGCCTATATATTTTTTGAGCCGATATGCCTCGATATTCTGTGTCATGATTGCTGTTTCGTTCCCTTTCCAGGCATTCTGCTCGATATCCCGCCGGTCGACCCATTTTTGACTGACCCCGAGCACGCCGCTTTTCTTGTTGAGAATTTTCTCGACTTCCTCGGCGGACATGCCGGTCTGTTTCATGATGTGGATCGGTATGGCAGGATCGATGTCCCCGCAGCGGGTACCCATTACAAGGCCCTCGAGAGGGGTGAGTCCCATTGAGGTGTCTATCGAGATGCCGTTTTTGACTGCATTGATGCTGGCTCCGTTTCCGATGTGTGCGATGATGAGATTGGTCTCAAAGGGATTTTTCTTCAAGAGAGCCGCCGCGCGTTTGGCAGTGTAGAGGAACGAGGTGCCGTGGAAACCGTAGCGGCGAACCCCATGTTTTTCGTACCATTCGTAGGGAAGGGCATACAGGTATGCCTCTTTCGGCATTGTCTGGTGCCATGCGGTGTCCATGATCCCGCAGTGCGGTACCTTGGGCAGTACTTTCTGGGCCGCTTCGATACCCATGATGTTGGCCGGGTTGTGGAGCGGTGCAAGGCTCGAGAGTTCCTTCATCGTGTTAAGTACCGCATCGTCGATGATCGTTGATTTCGCGAAGCGTTCGCCGCCGTGAACCGTGCGGTGACCGACTGCTTTTATCTCGGAGATGTCCTTTACTACACCCCATTCCGGGTCTTGAATTGTTTCTATGATGAGTTCGATTGCTTCGTCATGGGTTGGGCAGGCGTGTTCTTTTGTGTATTCGGCCTTCCCTTTTGCTTTGTGTTCGATCCCGGAACCTTCCTGGGTCACCCGTTCTACGATTCCTGTTGCCAGTGTTTCCTGGGCATCCCAGTCGTAGACCTGGTACTTTACCGAGGAAGAACCGCAGTTAAGCGTAAGAATTACCATGCACTATCCTCCTGATTTGATTGCTTTTCGCCAATATGAATGACCCATTTTCCCATAGATCAGGCCAAACTTCAAGCTAAGGCTTGAGCTCACGAAAGAAACCCCGTCTAAACCGAGGCTGCCTCTGAAGCAGATTTCAATCTCATGGGGTTAGACATGGTATGGGAAGTGGAAAAGAACAAAAAACTGGTAAACGGGGACGGCGAAGACGGCGAAGCTCCAGGAGGCTGATGGTGCCGATCTGCTTGATTCTTCTGCTGCCGACTGCTGTTGCAGAGGGTGTTTTTGCAGAGGGTAACTCCGACAAGGGGCCGGCAGGATTAGGATTGCCCCCGGTTTCAGTTGATCTCAGGACGGATGTTGTCAAGCAGGAAACACTCCGGGCGGCCGCCGAGGTCTCTGCGGCTGGAAGATCTCTGCGCTTTGCTGCGTCAAAAAGGCAGTGGGAAGAGGGCCGGGCGGTCAGTGAATCTTCCTGGGACTGGAATCTTAGCTACAAAGGAAAAATCCTCCGGACCGGAGAAATGAAAGCGCGGGGGCTGATCAAAGAGCTCGAGAGCCCCCTCTCTTATAGCCCCTGGTCGTCGGTTTACACAGAACCCGCGGATTGGTACCCCTCCCGGGATTATGGTTCCTTTCGCCGATACGGCATCTTTGTTGGTTCGAACACTTGGCCTGTCGGAGGCTACCTTGTCCTCGAAACCGGCGACAGTGATTCTCTATGGCAGAGGAGAAACGGTTCCTGGGCTGCCGGTCTCTCTCTCAAGGCCGCTGAGGATTTTACGCTGCTGCTCATTCTGAGCGGCGCCCCGCGGGATGACTACGGGAAAACCTGGTTTCCGGCATACCGGCGGTATCCGGGAGGGTCTGTGTTGATAGGAGCCATGGAGTACGAGCGGGAATTGAAGATTCCCCGGGATTCTTCCGCGCCGTGGTTTGAAGGGGAGGCCTCTGTTCTGACTGCTGTAAGCGGGGGGCAGCGGATGCCCGCCTCCTGGTTGTTCCGGGTTCGCTGTGAGGGGGAGTGTGGACTTTACCGGGGGATCGGCGGATGGTCCGGTGATGCCGGGGCGAAGGGGGTAGTGCTCGGCGGAAGCCGGGGCGGAAACTATCTTTCAGCAAGAGCGGACCTATCCGATGTATCCCGCCGTATCGGAGCCCAGACCAGAGCAGCCCTCTTTGTCCCTTTGTGGCTGAGGTTGCGGTGCGGCTATGTGGAAGAGAAAGAGCCTCTTGACCGTAAGCTTTTTCGGGACCGATCCTTCGATATGGAGGGACGTGTTCGACTTGAGTGGTCTGTGTGGGAGTCGCTTTTGTGGGATGAGTTCGAACATTTTCTTGTTCTGTCCCGGAAGCTGGACCGGGACGAGGAGGGGATGCAAACAGAGAAAGAGTTTCTGAGGCTCGAGCAGCGCTGGGATGGATTCGGTCTTTCCTTCGATCTTTTTTGGCAAGTTTCGAGGGAAGGAGGGCAGGATGCTGAGATTTACCGGCGGAGGTACGGGGGAAAGCTCGGGTACGGCAATGAACGGATCGAGGGGCAGCTTTCCCTTTCCCGCCGGGACGAGCAGGGAGAAGAGTCCACCCTCGATGGGTACGTGCGTCTGGATCTGTTTTTCCCCCCGTTCTCCGCCTATCTGAAGGCTTCGACGAGGGAAGATCTGCCGGTACGAGATGACCTGATAGCCTACGTCAACACCGAGCCGCGGCGGTTTCTTTATTTCTCGACAGGCCTGCGCATACGGCTTCCGTGAATACGGCTTCCGTGAATACGACGGAAAAAAACGTTCTGCCGGACTACCGGAAGCGGTATCCCCACGATCGGGGGCAGAGGTTATAGAGTAAGAATAATCCGGCTTATCTCAAAATATATCGTCAGGCCGATTACATCGATCACCGTGGCCATCAGCGGCCCGGCCATAACCGTGGGATCGAACCCGAGGCGGTGAATGACCAGCGGAGCGAGGGCTCCCACCAATGTGGAGAAGAGGACCACAAAGGCTAACGAGGTGCCTACGGCCACCGCCTGGTAGACGCCGATGCCCGGCGGGAGAAAGTGGCTGCGCAAAAGGATAACAAAGGCAAGGAGAATTCCCATAATCAAACCTACGAGCAGTTCCCGCATGAGTATGGAAAAGAAATCTCTGAAACGGATCTCGCCGGTAGCGAGTCCACGGATCATAAGGGTGGAAGACTGGGTTCCTGAATTCCCTCCGGTTTGGGTAATTACCGGCACAAAAAGAGTGAGAAATGCGGCACTGAGGAAAAGCGGTTCGTAGTTATGCAGAACATTCGTTGTCAGAGTACCTGCAAGCAGCAGTATGATCAGCCAGGGAATCCGTTTGCGCACCAGCCCCCAGATCCTTGTGTCCATATAGCGGTTGGTTTCTCCGCTCATGGCGCCCATCTTGTACACGTCCTCGGTCTGTTCTTCGCGAATGACATCTATGACGTCATCGACGGTGATGATTCCCAGAAGGCGTGAATAGTGATCGAGTACCGGCAGGGCTATGAGGTCATAATCCTCCATTACCCGGGCGACTTCTTCCTGGTCTGTTTCTTCTCGAACGGAGACAACCTTGCTTTCCATGATATCGGAGATTCGGCTCTCATCCTGAGCGGTTAAAAGCTGTCTGAGGGTAACTATGCCGGCAAGGCGTTTGAGCTGATCGACGACATAGATGTAGTAGACTGTTTCCACATCGGTTATGGTGCGGCGGATGAATTGAATCGCCTGGTAGACGGTAATGTTTTCCCTGATCGCCACGTAGCGGGGAGTCATGAGTCCGGCGGCGTCATCCTCATCAAAGCGGAGGAGGAATTCGGTTTCCCGACGGGACTCGAAGTCCAAACTGTTCCATACCGACCGGCGGACCTCGGGTGATACCGACTGGATTACGTCGACGATGTCGTCCGGTTCCATTTCACTGAAAAGGAGCCTGGCATGTTCCTCCGAGAGCTGTTTGAGTAATTTTTCCTGTTCGTTATTGGGCAGGGAGTTTATCAGATAGACTTTTCGTTCGGTATCGAGCTGAAGGAACAGGGTGAGTTTTTGATCATCTTCAAGAATATCCCAGGACATGATGACATCGGATATGGATGCCTCCGAGGCAAATTTCTTGAGCTCATCAGTACTGATGTGTTCCAGATATTCCTGGATGTTCTCAATTTGACTTTTCATGCCGGGCCTCCCAATCGCCGATCAGTCGTACTTCCCGTTCGAGAGAGAAACCGTATCTCTCGTACACCCGCCGTTCGATGTACCTTATAAGATCAAGGATATCACGGGAAGCAGCATTCCCGGTATTAATTATTATATTTCCATGATAGGGAGCCACCATGGCACCACCGATTTGATACCCCTTCAAACCGAGTCTGTCGATGAGCACTCCGGTGGGACTGCCGAAATCCCGGTTGTTCTTGAAGGTCGAACCGGCCGAAGCTGCCCGGAAGTGTCCTTTGGTTGTTCGATCCTCTCTGTTTTTTTCCATTCGGCGGCGTATTTGGGCAGGGTCTCCTTCTGCGAGTTGAAATACCGCATCGAGAATAACGGCATCCTTGTCCTGAAAGGGTGATGTCTTGTAACCAAAGTTCTTTGCGTCCACAATCATCTCCCGTACCTGGAGATTCTCATCTAAATAGCGAACCGACTCGAGCCGTTCGCTAACGGAGATTCCGTAACAGCGGGCATTCATCCATACCGATCCCCCCACACTGCCCGGCATAGCATAAATGAACTCAAGTCCCGACAATCCCTTTTCTGCAGCATGTTCTGCGACCTTACTGATGTCACAGCCGGCTCCTGCGCGGATTCGAGTGTCTTGCACCTCGATATTCTGCAGCCGGCCCGTATCGATAACCAGGCCGCGGATGCCGGCATCC
>JAIPGG010000093.1 GCA_021736255.1 Spirochaetales bacterium
ATTTTTTCCAGGCCATCGATGACCTCAAAAGACGCACCGCTGAACTCAGTCAAACAAAAGACCGAATGGAGCAGGATCTTAAACTGGCAAGGACTCTTCAACAATCCATACTGCCGGCACAGTATCCCAGGATTCCCAGGAAACAGATAACCGGCGGGCTCGCTTTGAGTTTTTCGCACTTCTACCGTAGTGCGGCCTACCTGGGAGGAGACTTTTTCTCGATCCTTCCTATGGGGTCGAGCAAGGTAGGGATTTTTATTTGTGACGTAGTCGGTCATGGTGTCAGCTCGGCATTGATAACATCAATGATCCGGACAATGATCGATACCATTGCACCGGGCACGGAAAATCCGGGACGCATGCTCGAACTGATGAATATACAACTCTATAACCTGCTAAAAAACCACACCGACAACTTTTTTGCCAGTGCAGGTTATCTGTTTATGGACACACGGAAAGAAGAGTTGTCCTATGCAGATGCCGGTCACCCTGCTCCCTTTTTAATCATTCCCGAAACGGGGGAGGTTGGAAAACTCGAAATACCCGAGGGTATCTCCGGCCCTCCCCTGGGAATCATCGATGCCTCTCAGTACGGGACCTTTCAGCGGGACCTCAATGAGGGGGAAAGATTCTTCCTGTTTACCGACGGGGCCTACGAGGTTTTCGGGGAAGACGGTTCTATGTTCGGGAAAGAGAGAATGGCAGGTCTTTTGCGCCGGCATGCAGACCAGGATGCAGAGCAGATGATCTCGGATGTAGTCGAATCAATTACCGAGTTCAGCAGCCGCAAGTATCTGGAAGACGATGTGTGCATGATCACCGTGGATACTCGACGGATTTCCTCGGAAGGATAATTCATTCATCTGAAAATGAGTGAATGAGCTCGTCGAGTACCGGGTCAACTCCGGGGACAGTGAAAACGTCCACGATGTCCATAGCCCGGGTAAGCCCTACATAGAGAAGGTTGCGAAGGAGCCTGTCGGTCAGTCTGCGGCTGTACTGCTCTCTCCGGTAGAGATAGGGCAAATACAGCAGAACTACGGGAAAATCCAACCCCTTACCCGAATGGAGAGTCGAAATCCGTATCCCCGATTCTGACTCGAACGCGAAATCGTTGTCCATAACCGAACAAACGGGATACCCCTTTTCTTCGAACAACTCGATGAGGGAAGCAATCTCCCGTTTTCTCGGCACCAGCACTCCGATGGTTTCGCATTCATAACCGATCTCTTCCACCAGGAGCGAGACAACCGAAAAGAGACGCGGGCCAAGCTCTTTTGCAGAAGTGGAAAGATGGAGTTCAGGAACCGGCCCCTCACGGAAAGTCCGAGTCTGAACCGGCTCGAGTGTGGGATCCCGGTTCTCTCCTGCTGCCCCGTTTTCTACTGCCTCCCCGGCAAAGCGCTCCGCCGCCTCGGTGATCTGCCTCGTGCTCCGGAAGTTGGTCTTCAGCACCCTGGTTGTTCCCCGTACGACAATTCCCGCCTCGCGCAGGGCCAAGCCGGGAGTATACAGACACTGGCTGTCGTCTCCGGTCATGACCATCGTTTTCCGACACACGAGTCTGAGTATCCTGAGCGCCACAGGGGTCATATCCTGAACCTCGTCGACAAGCAGCGTTTGTACCTTCCAGGGAAACACATCGTCGCCATGCTCCTGCAGATAGTGCAACAGCTTCAAACGCCCGTAGTTTTTCGTGTAGGTCTTTTTGTCATCCATGAATTCGGCGAACTCATCCCGCAATTCCCAAACACGAGCCCGCTGCTTCCTTCCGAGATGGCGCCTCATCCCTTCCCTCCCGGCGGTGCCCGACAGGTATGCGTCCTTTCCAATATTGTTTGCAAAGAGGTAATCCTCCACCTCGCTTATCATTTCCTCTGCAGAGAAAAAATCCGGAACACGGTCTTCGGAAAACCAGCTGCCGGTAAGAGAGAAATCGTAGACCATCTCCGGGTCGACCACCTTGAGCCGCTCATAAACGAGGGTATCGAAGGTAGTTATCCTGTCGCCGGGAAGACTCCGTTTCATAAGAGAAGCCAGATACCGGCTGTAGCGGACAAGGGTCCGGGTAAAGGTAACCAGTACGATCGAGTGGTCTTCACCGAAATCCAGTTCTCGCTGCAGCTGAAATCTTCGAAGAAGTTCGAGCAGCACCAGCGTTTTTCCAGTTCCCGCCCCTCCGCGGATGAGATACTGACTGCGCTCGCCGATCCACTGGATCACCTCCTCCTGCTCATCACTCAAGGTTGATATACTCCGCTCGTAGTCCATTCTGGTTCGTGTATAGATAGAAAGCCTTGCAAGATTGAGAATATACTTTTGCAAATCTTCATAATTCTCGAGCCGTTCTACGAGCAGGCTGCGTTCGGTATTCAAGCGGTTTTTCTCTTGCCTGAGCTCATCCACCCGGTCGGCTCGCTGCTGGGCTCGTTCGCGTTCCTGCTGAAGCGCGTTTTCTGTCTGAACAAGCTCTGCCTGCAGCAGAGTGAGCCGGCGGCGGATTTGTTCGTATTCCTCCCTCTCTTCGAGCAGACGGGTATTGTTCCGCCGGAGTTCTTCCAGTTCCCGCTGCATGACGGCAATAATCGAATGCTGCTGAATCGGCGAGATTCGCCGGCGCCACAGATCGGTATAGGAACGGAGTTTTCCGGTATGAGAGGTTTCCGGGATTTTTGCGAGCTTTAGAAAGTTGAGGTAGAGGTGGGTGGCGGCAATCGCCTCTTCGGTGTCAATCGCTTCAAAGCTGTGGCGCACATAGTTGGTGAGCACGTGTTGTTTGCCAAGCCGCCCGAGGGTACCCAGTCCGTCTATGAATTGATCGCCGGCCGAGGAGAGCAATTCTTCCCGGAACCGCCAGGTAAGCTCGGGGAAACGGAGCTCCTCGCCGTACCCCCGGACAAAGCGAAGGTAATACTCGATAAAGGAATGAAGAGCTAGTACATAAAACCCCTCATCTGTACCGATAAGACTGACGAGTCTTTCTATTCTGCTCTCCAGGTTTTCAATTTTTTCCGGCATGGGCGACCCTGCATATTGTAGGGCCACCGGCCGGTCGGGTCAAATACCAAGGAGATCCTGCATTATCCGCAGCTGCTCATGGTATTCATCCCGAAGGGATTCGAAGAGGAACTCCAACTCCTTGTTGGCCGTCAGGCGCAGCAGATCGTTGTATAGCCGATACCCTGCAGACAGATGTTCGCTGATACCCTTTTGCCGGGTGCCTTCTGCCGATTCGGGCAGCTCGGCGGCTTTGTCCGGCAGCTCGGCGGCTTCGGGCAGATTGTCGAGCAGGGCAAAATCGAAGTACCTGTGCTGCTCTCTGCCGAGTTCCTGCCGCAAATGAATCCGCAGATTGCGCTCGGACAGGGCATCCCGTATCCTGCCTGCAAACCCCTTCTTCCGCTCCAGAAAGCGGGCGAGCATTCGCCGGCACCCCGTGTCGGTGCCGCACGAACCCGATGACAGAGCCTTCTCCACATAGGAAGTGGACCTCTCTTCGAAATCCACCACCAACTCCATGACCTGGTCGATCGTTTCGAGTTCGTCCTGGGCTGCCTTCTGCAGATACCGATCGATACCGAAGGCGGCCTGATGCCCTGTCGCAATACCGTTGATCACATCCGGACCCTTGATAATATCGCCGGAGACAAACAGCCATTCCAGACTGGTCTGGAAGTATTCGTCCACCTTCAGACGGCGCCCGTCATACTCGAGCTGCTCGCTGAACTCGCCCAGATAGGCCATATCCGGCGCCTGGCCGATGGCCTCTATGACCATAGACCCCTCGAGGACCATCACATCCGACTCGTCGAACTGCGGGGAGAAGCGGCCGTTCTCGTCGAAGACCCGGGTACACTTTACCGTCTTGAGGCCGGTAACCTTCCCGTCTGCAGTCCGGACCTCCGAGGGGCCGCGGCCCGGGTAGAAAGCGAGTCCCTCCTCCTGGGACTCGAGGATCTCCTCCTCGTCCGCCGGCATAATGTCCCGGCTCTCGAGAGAGGTGACGGTAACATCAAGCTTTCCGTATTTTTGCATCTGCTTTCTGCCCAGGCTCCTGGCAATATCCATGGCCACGTTTCCACCTCCGATAACGACGATCTTCTCGTCAACCCGGATTTCTTCGCCCATGGTTATCTTCGCCAACAGGTCGACAGCCTGGTAGACATTCTCGTGATCTGTCCCCGGCGTGCGGGTGCTTCGGCCCTCGTGGAACCCGGTGGCGATAAGGACCGCATCGTTCTCTTCGTGGAGCCGGTCCAGAGAGACATCCTCTCCGACCCGGGTCCCGGTTTTGATGGTAACCCCGAGCTCCTCGATAAAGCGGATGTCCTTGTCCAGTACATCGTAGGGCAGCCGGTATTCGGGGATGCCGTAGCGCATCATGCCGCCTGCCTCCGGATACGCTTCGTAGATCGTCACCCCGTACCCCATGAGGGCAAGGTAATAGCCGGCAGACAGCCCGCTCGACCCGCCTCCTACAACGGCAATATTTTTTCCGAGGGGCTTTACCACCTTCTGGTCCACCAGACTCCGGTAATCGCCGACGGGAATAGCATCCATGGCGTACCGCTTGAGCCAGCGGATGGAGATCGGCTCTCCCCGGTTCCCGATAGAACAAGCGGTCTCGCAATTGTGCGTGCAGATACGGCCGCACACATCGGGAAGGGGGTTGTTCTTGTAGATCTGGCGCCCTGCCTCCTCGATGTCGTCCCGCCATACCGCGTCGATGTATTCGGGGATATTCATGTGAGCAGGGCAGGTGTCGGTACACAGCCCGCAGGCAACACAACGGGAAGCCTCCTTTTGGGCCTCCTCCTTCGAAAAGCCTTTGACGATCTCGATGAAGGAGTCCTTCCGCTCTTCGGCCTGGAGCTCTTTCATGGGAACCCGCTCGAGATCGAGAAAGTTCACTTCCTCGTCGGCTGTGTAACCCTGGGGATACTCGGTTTTATGAATCCCCTCCATGTCCGGAAGAATGTAAAAGGTGTTCACATCCGGATCGATATGGATATATTCCTGCGTCATACCCAGTGAATTAGTGGTGCAGATGTCTACACAGAGGCCGCACCAACAGCAGCGGCCATAGTCGATGGCGGGGCGTTTGTCGCTTTTTCCGGTTTCCTTCTCCACACCCGCCATGGGAACCATTCTGATGGCATCGTTGTCGCAGATCTCCGCACAGGTGCCGCAGCCGATACACTTCTCCAGATCGTTGATATGAAAACCCCGGTAGCGTTCGGCCGTGGGTTTGCTCTCGAAGGGAACCCGTATGGTAACCGGCTTTTGCCCGATAAACTTCAGGGAATCAAAGGGGCGCAGAATGCTCCATTTCTTCATAATTGTCGCTCCTTATGCTTACCGGTCCACTTCGGGGGGACAGGCATCAAGACTGAACATGACTTGGGAGGCGTCCTCTATGCGCGTTCCTACCAGCAGGTTTTCCAGGATGTGCACGCCATGGGTTGTCGAAGCGCCCCGTACGTGGACCCGATACGGACGCTGTCCGCCGTCTGAAACCATGTAGTACGCATACTCTCCCTTGGAGGATTCGGTACGCACATAGGCATCCCCGGCCGGGACCCGCCACTTGAGCGGGTTCGGCTGCTTGTTCCAGACCTTTCCCGAGGGAATATTGTCCACAACCTGCCGAACAATACGGATGCTCTCTTCGATTTCCTTCCGGCGCACCAGCAGCCGGTCGAGCGCATCGCCGCCGGTCAGAGTCGGAATGTCGAACTCCAGCTTGTCATAGACTTCGTAGGTGTCGTCCCGCCTCAGGTCTGCGGGAATGCCGACCGCCCGGAGGTTCGGTCCGGTAGCGCCCCAACGGATTGCCTGATCGGAGGTCAGCACACCGATGCCCTCGGCACGCTTTCGCAGGATGGCGTTGTTGAAGAACAGGTCATCGTAATCCGGCAGCCTGGACTCGATGTAGTCCATGACCTCGTGCACCCGTCGTTCGAAGCCGTCGGGAAAGTCGCGGCGCACCCCGCCGGGCATATTGTAGATATGATACACACGGCCGCCGGTGAGCTCCTCGAAGAGATCGAGTATGCGATCGCGGTCGGCAATCGACCAGTTGGGCATTGTGTACAGACCGATGGTTCCCGCATGGCCGCCGAAGGTAAAAAGGTGGCTTGCAATCCGAGAAAGCTCGAGTACCAAAACACGAATCCACTTGGCCCGCTCGGGCACCTCGATGCCGGCAATGGCCTCAACCGCCCTGGCGTAATTCTCCTCGTTCGGGTCAGGATCGGGTACGCAGATACGGCACACGATGGCGATGTTCTGCATGAACAGCCGCTCTTCCATGAGCTTCTCGAAGCCGCGGTGCAGGTAACCGCCGTCGGTCTTGGCCCGCACGATGGTATCCCCCTCGAGGCTGAGTTTTAGTGCAAAGTTGCCCTCGATCCCCGGATGGTTCGGTCCTATAAAAAGGGTGTATTCCCTGACTTCGTCGTGTTCGTCTTCGGGCTCATCGAAACTGCGGTTGATTCGTTCGAGCACTTCACTCATTGCTGCCCCCCTGCACATCAGCAGCCTGCGGATTTTGCTGCGGTCCCATCCATTCGGCCTCGTATTCCTTGAAATGATAAAAGCGGTTTGCAAAATCCCGGGTAACAAAGTCCTTCCGCATCGGCGGCGGACCCTCCCACTCGGTCAGAATATATTTTTCCAGATCATCATTTCCTTCAAAGACCACCCCGAACATCTCGTGGATATCCCGCTCGAAAAACTTCGCCGGCTGCCAGAGCTCGGTGATCGAGATAAAGCGCGCCTCTTCCCTTGGAATCCGGATCTTCGCACTAACGAGGATCTTTTCTTCATAGCTCCAGAAATGATAGACCAGCTCGAACTCGCCCTCATTGATCCAGTCGACACAACTGATTGCCGAAAGATGGGGGAAATTCCAGTGGCTCTGCATCCTGCCGGCAAAATCAAAAAGGCGGTCGGGCGGCAGACAAGCCTCTACCCGGCGCTCTTGCTTCTTCTTGCAGACAGCATCCGGATAAGCCGCCTCTATTCGGTTGATTATATCCTGTTCATTGGTCATGGCATGCTCCGTCATTTTCATTTTCCCGCTGATTGAATGCGGAAGGTTTCCTTGTCGGACTTGACATCCGTTCTGGTGTTAATCGGCCCTCCGAAAACATGCTCCTGGTTCTTGCGGTAAAAATCATAATTCTCGTAATAATCCTTCCAGGAATTCGCCTCGCCGCGGCCTATCCGGTCGATCAATTCATTGAAGGAGGAGATGATCGCTTCCGGACGCGGCATGCAGCCTGCAATGTAGAGTTCCACCGGCATATACTGATCGAGGCTCTTAACCGTGGCATAGGAATTCCAGTACATGCCGCCGTTGATGGTGCAGGAACCGAATCCCACCACCCACTTGGGAGACTGCATCTGTTCATAGGTCAGGATGACCCGCTTGAGGGTTTTGACCGAAAGATAGCCGGTTATAAGCAGAATATCCGCCTGCCGGGGAGTAACCATCGGATGAATACCGAAGCGCTCCATGTCGAAGCGTCCGGTCATCGTCGGCGGCAGTTCGATAGCGCCGCAGCCGGTGCAATAGTGGAGCATCCACAAAGAACGGCCCGAAAGTTTATCCAATACCCTATTCCATGCTGTGCGCTGGGTCAGCTTTTCGCTCATTCAGCTCTCCTTTGTATTTCCCGCACTGCGTTAAATCATCACAAAAATGACACCGATAACCGCCAGCGGCAGCGGTATCTTCCAGAAAAACCGCACGGCATCATCAACCCGGAAACGCCCGAACACTGCATTCACGCTCAGAATGATGGTAAACAGGGCAAAGATTTTGATAATATAGGTTATCCAGTTTTCCGCCCCTCCGAGAAAGAGGTTGATGAAGATCGTGAGTTCAACGACCACCTGCAAGGCATGGGTAATCATCATCATCCCCATATATTTTCCGCCCATTTCGGTCATAGGACCGGTGGCAATCTCGTGAGGAGCGATAACCACCTCGAAGGGCTTCTCTCCCATCATTCCGTGCAGAGCGAAAAGGGCCGCTATTCCCAGAAACGGGTTGGTCACGATCCCCCAGCCTGCAATACCGAGTTCCTGCTGCCTGAGAATCAGCTCGTAAAAATTCGTACTCCCGTGAATCATGGCCATCCCGATAAAGGCCAGCGCAAAGGGAATATCGTAGCCGGCCAGCATCTGCAGTGCCCGGGATATACCGATGCTCCCGTTGGGGTTAGCCGTCTCCCCTACCCCCAGCGCCATACCCAGCGAGGGAACGAGGATCAGGTACATGACCACCAGAAAGTCGCCGTATTGACTAAAGAAATGGAAGCCGGGGAAGGGAACAAAATACATGGTGAGGATTGTTCCTCCCAGCAGCATCAATACCGAAACATCCTGCATCCAGCCGTGCGATATGTTGGTCCGCTTGCGCAGCAGTTTGATGCTGTCGAAAAAGACCTGAAAGAGATACGGCCCGTAGCGGCGCTGCAGCCGGGCGGTATACTTTTTTCCCCAGCCTAGAAGGAGGACACCCAAAAAATAGGCAATAAAAGGGAGAAATATTATCCAGAGAACAAGGGATACTGTGCTCATATCATGGCCCCCAGTACCAGTACGAGAATAACCACCGAGAGAAGGATGTACTTGGTGTAGGTCGAAACATTTCCGCTGTAGAGTTTTCTCAGATAATCCCCGGCAAACTCAGTCAGCCCGCTGAAAAAGCCCTCGAAGCGTGCGGCAAACCGCTTGTTCTCGGGCTTGAGAATATGTTCGAAACCGGTGTAGAAGCGGTAGTTGAAGTTGTAGGGAACCGAGGCGTCGAGAAAATGGCCCGCCGCGTAGTTGTCATACTGCCCCACATGCTTCCGTCTGCCTCCGGCCAGGTAGACCAGCCACGCGGCAGCAAGGCTTCCCATAAAGACCAGGTTGATCACGAACATGTTCAGGCTGCCGGCTTCCGGCGCAATCCCGGTCATCGAATAGGGGACGGCTGCCTGGCCGAAGAACTCCTGGATCTCGGCTACCACGGCCAGGACCGGTCCGGGAAAGACCCCCGTACCGAACACGGTGAGCATCAGAATCCAGATCGGCAGCTGCATGAACAGCGGCACCTCCCGGACCTGGTTGTATTTTTCCGGAAGCTGTCCGAGAAAGACATTGTGGATCAGCTTATAGACCGACAGAATGGTCCCCAGCGTACCGATGACTGCGGCAAGGGCCAGAAAGGGCATGCCGTTGTCGATAAGCCCCTTGTAGATGAACCACTTCGAGACGAACCCGTTCATCGGCGGAATACCGGCCAGGCCGATAATGCCGAAGAGCAGACCCAAAAAGGCTACCGGCTGTTTCTTGATCAGCCCGCCGAGCTTGTTCAGGTTCATTGTCCCCGTCCGGTACTCGACCGCAGCAAGACTGAAAAGGATCAAGGTAACGTAGGTCAGATGATTGAAGATGTGAAACAGGCCGCCGGCGATTCCCAGCACAGTCCCGGAGATGATGCCGACCAGCATGTATCCGCCCTGGCCGATTCCGTGCCAGGTCACCAGGCGCTTGGCATCGTGCTGAAAAAGCGCGGTGTAGGTCGGCACAATCATAGTCAAAACGCTCAGCACGGCAAAGAGATAACGGAAGTTCAACACCCCCATCGGGTTCATCCGTTCCATACTGGCCGAACCGATAAAACCGAAGACCACCAATATTATCCCGTAGACCCCCATCCTCGTGGAAATCCCCGAAAGGTAGCTGGTGAGCGAGGTAAAGGTCGAGGCATAGGATTCGGGTACCCAGCCGTGAAAGGGATAGACTGCAGCCTCCACGGCAAAGGCTCCCACCAGAACCACCGAGAGAAAGACAAGCATACCCAGCGGAAGACCGGAAAAACCCGCGGCGAT
>JAIPGG010000016.1 GCA_021736255.1 Spirochaetales bacterium
ATTCCGGCTTCTTTCGTGTTCCGTTCGAGGGAGCTCATCATGGTTTCGATGAGCTGGTCATCATAGGGACGCTTGCGGGTATCGGTAGGCACGATGTGATCGACCGTAGCAAAGGTGCGTTCCGGATGGGCCACCTTCAAACCCCGTTCGGCCAACATACCGAAGGCCTGGGGAGAAGTCACCTCATGAATGAGGTGCAAACCAATAAGCAACTGATCCTGACCGCTGGGCAACCTGCGCACCCGGTGACGGTTCCATACCTTTTGAAAGAGTGTTTCTGCCATGACGGAGCATCATAGCATATACTGCATATTGCTCCAAGCCATACACAGCCGGCAGGATCTTTTCCGGAGGCTACTCCAGTCGTTCCGCCAGACTGTACTGAAGAATTCCGCCGGAGGCAAGATAACCGAGCTCGACTACAGAGTTGACCATGGCCGTTCCCTCGATCTCAAAACTGTCCCCCTCCGGACGGGTGACCCGAATCATCAACCGCTGCCTCGGCTCGGTTACCGGAGGTACACTGAAGGTTTCTTCTCCGCTAACCCCGAGACTCGACCAATCCGAATCAATGGAAACCGGCAAAACCCCCATTCCGACCAGATTACTTCGGTGAATCCGTTCAAAGCTCTCGGCTATCACCGCCGAAACTCCCAGCAGCGCCGTTCCCTTGGCCGCCCAATCCCGAGAACTGCCCATACCGTAATCCTTTCCGGCCAGGACTACCAGATCTTCACCCCGGTCGAGGTAGCTGCGGGAAGCTCGGAAAATGGTGGTCTCCTGTTTTTCCGGGAAAAGCAGGGTATAGCCCCCTTCCACCCCGGGAACCAGAAGGTTTCGAAGACGGATATTGGCAAAGGTCCCCCGGATCATCACTTCGTGATTTCCCCGGCGAGAACCGAAGGTGTTGAAATTCTCCCGGCTAATCCCCCGTTCGAGGAGCCATTTTCCGGCATCCCCTTCCGGTGGTATTGCCCCTGCAGGAGAGATGTGATCGGTAGTCACCGAATCCCCGAGCAAAGCAAGCACCCTGGCAGCGGTAACCGGTCCGCTTCCCGGCACCTGCGAACGGACGGCCGGCGCATCGAAGTCCTCGAAAAAGGGCGGTTTCCTGATATAGGTGGACTCATCCCTCCAGGTAAACTGCAGGGGTTTCCGGGAATTCTGCACCGCTTCCTTGTCCTCCGGCTCCTTTTCCCGGCCCAGAGCCTCCCAGCGGGGGCCTGCCTCGTATGCCGCATCATAGGCGGCCACCATATCTTCCGGCCGGTAGTAATCGGAAAGACAATTGTCGAGTTCTTCTTCTGAAGGCCAGAGATCGGCAAGCATCACCGCCTTTCCGTCGGAGGCAAAGGCAACCGGCTCGTGTTCCAGGTCCCTGAGGACCGTTGCCGCAAGGGCATAGGCCACCACCAGGGGCGGAGAGGCCAGAAAGTTCGCGCTTACCTCGGCATGAATCCGTCCCTCGAAATTCCGGTTCCCCGAAAGCACGGAAGCTGCCTCGAGTCCCTCCTCCCGGATACGCCGGGAAACATGCTCCGGCAGGGGCCCGCTGTTTCCTATACACGTAGTGCAGCCGTAACCGACGACGTTGAATCCGATTTCCTCCAGATAATGCAAAAGCCCGGCCCGTTCGAGGTAGGCGGTTACAGCCCGGGAACCGGGTGCAAAGCTCGTCTTTACAAAATCCGGCGGTTTTACTCCCGCCTCGACTGCCCGTTTGGCTACTAGAGCGGCGGCGAACATGAGCCGGGGATTCGAGGTATTCGTACAACTGGTAATGGCCGCGATGACAACTGAGCCGTTGTCGAGCTGCCTACCTGCATCCTCTTCGTGTGATGGTGCTTTGGCAGACCCCGTTTCAGGCCGGCTCGATCTCTCCGTGCCTTGGCCGGAACCCCCATGCTGTCTCGAGGAATCGCTGCCTGAAAGCTCTGCCCGGGTTTGAAAAAACTCTTGGTAAACTACCGGCAGATCTGCAAGCCCCACCCGGTCTTGCGGGCGTTTCGGGCCGGCAAGGGAGGGTACGACCTGCGAGAGATCGAACTCCATCACGTCATTATACTGCGGTTCTCCGGCCTCGGGACCTCGGAAAAGCCCCTGCGCCCGGGTATAGGCTTCGACAAGATCGATCTGTTCTTTCGATCTGCCGGTCTCCGCCAAATACTCGAGCGTTCGCCCGTCCACCGGAAAGACTGCTGCGGTTGCGCCGAACTCGGGGCACATATTTGAGAGGGTTGCTCTGTCCGGAACAGAAAGAAAACTCATGCCGGGGCCGGTGAACTCGAGGAACAGCCCCACCACTCCCCGTTCGCGCAGCTGCTCGGTAAGGGTGAGAACAATATCGGTAGCGGTCACACCCGGCCGGGGAGAACCGGTCAGGCGGATCCCTAAAACCTCGGGAACCGGTACAAACACCGGCTGTCCCATCAGACCGGCCTCCGCTTCGATCCCTCCGACTCCCCATCCGAGAACACCGATGCCGTTGATCATCGTGGTATGCGAATCGGTACCCAAAACCGTGTCGGGAATAAGGAGCTCTTCTCCACTGTCGAGTTTTCGCCGCCCTACTACGTCCGCGAGAAACTCCAGGTTCACCTGGTGGCAGATTCCCCTGGCGGGGGGGATCACCTTGAAGTTGTCGAAGGAACCAGAAGCCCACTGTAAAAGTTCATATCGCTCGGCGTTCCGCTGATATTCGCGATCGGTATTCTTTTCGAGGGCATCAGGACCGGCGTAATAATCCACCTGCACCGAATGATCGATAACGAGCGCTACAGGCAGCTGGGGCTGAAGCCCTGCAGGATCCCGGCCGGCCTCTGCATAGGCATCCCTGAGAGCCGCAAGGTCCACTACCGCAGGAACCCCCGTAAAGTCCTGCATTAGAATCCGTGCAGGAAGAAAGGGAAGCTCCGGCAGAGCACCAAACAGCATGCTGCGGCCGGACGTTTCGGCGGCGGTGGGGCTGCCGGTCTGCTTGATCTCTGCTCCAGGTCCGCCCTCCATCGACCCGCTTCGCAGCTGGTACTCCAAAAGGATCAGCTCGGTTACCGGAAAGGACTCGGCCGAACGCCCTTCGGGCAGCCCGGCCGAAACAGGTACATATCGATAGGTCCGTCCTCCCGCCTGGAGGGAGGCAGTGTTCTGCATACTCATAAACCGTATCATGCCGGAGGGGAGCCGGCTTTGCAAGGGGCGTTTTACCGGAAAACGTGATCTACTTTTTCTCGAACTCCAGCCCCTCGTCGCCGGTACGAACCTTGACTGTCGAACCATCGGGAATTTCCCCTGCAAGCATCTGCTTTGCCAGGGGGTTTTGCAGATGGTTCTGGATACTGCGCTTGAGCGGCCTGGCCCCGAAGGCAGGATCAAAACCTGCATCGGCGATGAACTTGCGTGCCCTGTCGTCGAGTTCGAGGGTTATACTGTGCTCATCCAGCCGTTTTTGCAGACGGGATATCTGAATATCCACGATCTTTTCGAGCTGTTCCCTGTCTAAACGGTGAAAGGTAATAATCTCGTCGAGCCGGTTCAAAAACTCAGGCTTGAAGGTCGATTTGAGCAGATTGTCGAGTTCCCCTCCGATCTCGTCGAGATTCTCGGTACGCAATATCAGGTCGCTGCCGAGGTTGCTGGTCAGGATGATGATGGTGTTGCGGAAATCGACGTTTCGCCCCTGACCGTCGGTGAGCCTTCCTTCATCCAGCAGCTGCAGAAGTATGTTGTACACATCAGGATGTGCCTTCTCGAACTCGTCGAAGAGAACAATCGAATAGGGACGGCGGCGGACCGCCTCGGTGAGCTGGCCGCCCTGGTCGTAACCGACATAGCCTGGAGGCGCACCGATGAGGCGGGAAACCGAGTGCTTCTCCATATATTCGCTCATATCGATCCGGTTCATCGCCCGTTCATCGCTAAAAAGAAAATCAGCCAAGGTGCGGGCGAGCTCGGTTTTTCCAACACCCGTCGGCCCGATAAAGAGAAAGGTGCCGAGGGGGCGATTTTCATCACCAATACCGGATTTGTTTCTGCGGATTGCATCCGCTACCGCACGGATGGCCTCATTCTGACCGACAACCCGGTTGGAAAGGGTGTCCTCGAGCTGGAGGAGTTTTTGGAGCTCGGAACTCATCATCTTGGAAACAGGAATCCCGGTCCATGTGGAAACCACCCGGGCAATGTCCTCATCCGAGACCTCTTCCCGCAGGAGACTGCCGCTCTGCTGCAATTCTTCGAGCCGGACGGACTGATCTTCGAGTTCTTTTTGGGCCGCAGGGATCTTCCCGTGCTGAATTTCGGCGGCACGGTTGAAATTACCCTCGCGCTCGGCCCGTTGCTCCTCGTGATGCAGCTCTTCGAGTTCCTGTTTGAGCCGGCGGATATCATCAATGATTCCCTTTTCGTTCTGCCACTGAAGATGCATGGCATCACGCTTGCTTCTGAGGTCCGCAAGGTCCTTCCGGATATCCTTGAGACGTTCCTCGGAGGCCTCGTCGCTCTCCTTGGTCAGGGCCTGTTCCTCGATGGTGAGCCGGGTAATTCTCCGCTCGATCTGGTCGAGCTCTATTGGCTGGCTCTCGATCTCCATCTTGAGACGGCTCGCCGCCTCGTCCACCAGGTCAATGGCCTTGTCCGGCAGAAACCGGGAAGTTATGTAGCGATGGGAGAGAGTCGCCGCCGCAATAAGGGCCTCGTCCTTGATACGCACTCCGTGGTGGACCTCGTAGCGTTCCTTCAATCCCCGGAGAATACTGACGGTGTCCTCGACCGAAGGCTCGCCGGTGAAAACCGGCTGGAAGCGCCGTTCCAATGCGGCGTCTTTTTCGATGTGTTTTCGATACTCATCGAGGGTTGTCGCACCGATGGCCCTGAGGTCTCCTCTTGCCAGGGCAGGCTTGAGAAGGTTGGATGCATCCATCGCCCCTTCGGCGGCTCCTGCTCCGACAAGGGTGTGGAGTTCATCGATAAAAAGGACGATTTTCCCTTCGGATTGAGAGATCTCGTGAATAACCGCCTTGAGCCGCTCTTCGAATTCGCCGCGGAATTTGGCCCCGGCAACGAGTGCTCCGAGATCGAGGGCGAGAAGCCGCTTTTCTTTAAGCGATTCGGGAACATCACCCGAAACGATCCTGCGGGCCAGGCCCTCAGCGATCGCCGTTTTGCCTACCCCCGGTTCACCGATCAGGACGGGGTTGTTCTTGGTCCTGCGGGAGAGCACCTGCATAACCCGCCGAATTTCATCGTCCCTTCCGATGACAGGGTCGAGCTTTTCCTTTCGTGCAAGGGCGGTCAGGTCACGGCAGTAGCGGTCGAGCGCCTGGTAGCGGTTCTCCGGATTCTGATCGGTAACCCGCTGATTACCGCGAATCTGCTGGAGGGACTGCAGGATGGCGTCTCGGCTCACCCCTGCATCCTTGAGAATATCTGCGGCAGGTCCTTTGTTTTCGATCAGGGCAAGAAGAATGTGCTCGGTACTGACGTACTCGTCTTTGAGCTTCTCCGCTTCTGATTCTGCGGTGGTGAGCACCTTTGCCGTTGCCGGAGCAAGGGCCGCCTGAGCAGTCTCTCCGTAAGCTCGCGGCTTGCCGTCGAGGGCCTTCTCTACCGTGCTGATTATTGCAGAAAGCGATACCCCGAGCCGTTCCATAAGAGGAGGAACTACTCCTCCCTCCTGTTTGAGCAGGGCTAGAAGGAGATGCTCGGGTTCGAGATTTGCATGATTATATTGACGGACTTGCGTGTCTGCGTCCGCTAGTATTTCCTGGGCTTTTACCGTGAATTGATCAAATCGCATACCTATACACCTGTTTCGTTGTTTATTTTAAGTATAAGATACGAAGGCCCGGAACAATCGTCAACGAATATTGGAGAGCAGCCGCAGAGTTCAGCAGCGGCTCTTATTGTCCTTTCTCCTGTCCACCGGGCGGGTTTTTCCGCATGTATTCGTGCTCCTCTCGAACCTCGGAAATAAGATCTTTCACCGTCCACTCAATGTTGTTCGGAGTGGACATGCTGAAAGCGATTCCCGCAGGATCGTCGGTAACCTGTTTGACGGCCCGCATGATCCGGACAGCCTGATCCTGGTTGAATCCATGGAGAAAGACAATTCTCTGGTCGTCACTGTTTTCCGTATCAGCCATGAAGTTTCTGAGCCTCCTCTGCAATAATTTCGATACCTCGACGCACATCCTCTTCGGCCTGTCCGTAATTGATCCGGATGCACTGATTGCGGTGTTCCCATTCCTCCTCCAGGCCATAAAAAAAGAACTGACCAGGTACCACGATCACCCCTCGTTTCTTCAGTCGTTCATACAGTTCGGATACCGGAACACGCAAATTCTTGAACCAGATCCAGAGGAAAATAGCTCCCTCGCTCTTATGAACCGAGTAATCGACTCTTCCCTCGAAGAATTCGTCGATCCACGACAGCGCCTTATTCGCCTTTTGCTTATAGTAAGGACGGATAATATCTTTGCTGATGCGGAGAATTTCACCGTTTTTCAAAAGTGGTGTTGTAATGACCTGCCCGACACTGCCGGTAGCAAGGCTCATGACAGCGTTCAGAGATGAGAGGGCATCGATTACCGGCACGTCGGCAACGATTATGCCGGTTCGGGAAGCAGGGAGCCCTAACTTCGAGAGACTCATCCCGAGAATAATATGGCGGTCCCAGACCGGTTTTACCTCTTCGAAGATAATGCCGGGAAAGGGTACTCCGTAGGCATTATCAATAAAGAGAGGCAGCTCCCGATCGGCGGCAACACTGCTGAGGGCGGAAATCTCAGAGTCGGTCAGCACATTTCCCGTCGGATTAGTCGGCCGGGAAACACAGAGAGCGGCAATGTCGTCGCCGATCTCCAGATTATCCAGGTCTACCCGATATTTGAAGCGGTGTTCCTCGAACTCATCGATCACAGACCGACGGGAAACAAAAAACCCTGCCTCGGAGGGCTGGTCCGCGTACCCTACATACTCAGGAGTGAGGGGGAAAAGCACCTTCCGGAGCTTTCCGGCGCTGTCCTGGCCGGCAAAAAGGGTGAAGAGGTAGTAAAAAGCGCTCTGGCTTCCATTGGTTACGGCTATGTTCTCCGGCCCGACAGCCCAGCCGTAGCGCTCCGACAGCATACCGGCCAGTGCCTCGAGAAAGGCCTTGTTTCCCTGCGGGCCGTCATAATTGGCAAGCATCCGTTCGAACTCATCACCGGCAGCAAGTATCTCTTCCATCCGGCGGCGCCAGATCTCGTTGACTTGGGGAATATGAGCCGGGTTGCCCCCGCCGAGCATATAGACCTTGTCCGTTCCCTGCAGAGCCGCTCCTAGATCATCCATAAGGGCAAGAATGCCCGATTTTGAGGTGTACTTTTCTCCGATTCTCGAAAATCTCATTGCGCTTCACCATCCTCAATGTATGGAATTATACTACGGCGAATTCCCTTGATTCCGCAAGCGGAAACAAAAAAGAAACATACTTTCTTGAGAAAACTGCAAAACATCCTGTATAGTGGAGACAATCTATGCTGAAGTCCGGATTCCGAAAAGGAATACTCTTTACTGTTGTGCTCTTTGTTCTGGGAGGAGCAGCGGCTTTCTTCTTTTTCACAGGAACCGATTCACCGGATCTTCCAAGGGAATCAAACCCTCAATTGGAAATCCTTTTCATGCCCGGAAGAGACAACCCCTTATATTATTCTATATATGAAGGAGCCCAAAACGCTTCCCAAGAACGGAACATCAATCTAAGTTTAGCACCATTCCATGATTCCTGGAACAGCCGCTCACAAACAGAGCAACTCGTCGAATACGTCAATCAAACCAATCCAGATTGTTTGATCATATCTCCCGCCTCATCTACGGAACTGATTAAACCACTCAAAACCGTTTTCAAGGCCGGTACCGAAGTAATTACTGTAAACACCCCCCTGGGTGACGGGAATTACTCAAAAGAGTCCGAATGGGCTTTTCCTATAACACACATAGGTTCCGACAACACTCTGGGGGGAAGGAAGGTCGCATATTATTTATCACAGATAACAAATAAAAAAGGACACATATCAATATCAACGAGCAAACCAGATATTTCTGCTTTTGAGAGTCGTGTTCATGGTTTTTATTCAGGCATATCAGGATTTCCAAGCATGAGGGTTGTCAGCATTGATTACAATTACCTAAATAGAAAACAGGCGTTTCAGCAAACAATATCAGCTCTGCAAACATATCCCTCGCTTTCTGCGATATTCGGTACGGATATTGTAAGTTCCAAAGGTATAAACGAGGCCATCAAATCCACAGGGATGACCGGTGTTTCAAAGGTACTTCTCTGGGGTGCTCTTCCTCAATTCGTTGAATCTATTGAAACAGGTCTGGCTGATGTCGTGGTCGCACAAAAACCCTATGAAATGGGATATGAAGCAGTAAAGTCGGCATATACCTATTTATATGAAAAGAACCCGGTCCCGAAACGGATTGTTACCGGGATCACTTTGATTACTCCGGACAATCTTCATGACCCATCGATAAAACAATGCATCTACCGCGAGAGCATGCCATGAGACTGTTCAGCCGCACTCTGATACTTTTTCTTGGTGTTATTGTTATTCAATCGCTTCTAACTTTCCTGTTAATAGACAATGTGATAAGCACAGTAAATCAAAAGGATGCTCAGGATGAACTCTATTTTGAAGCAACAACCGTTGATGTTCGTTTCCATCAGGCCAAACGAGATATGTGGAACGGCCTCGTTCGTATTAAGAGATCAGTGCTGATTCGCGAGTTTCTTTCGACTCATCCTGATGCAGTTATGTCTATCGACTTTAGAAAAATACTCAGAGAGGTCTTGGACTCAGAGAGCATTGATTGGCTGAGATTTCGGAAATACAACAATACAAATATCACTCAAACCGAAGTCTCTAACCTCAACAGGGATATCATTGCCTTTGATGCGACAATTATTCCACCTCATGATTTTACTTTTAACACCAATTATCAACGGTGGCCTATTCTCAGAGTAACTTCACAACAGGGAAAATCTTATCTCGAAGGAACCTTGCTCCTGCCGGGAAAGGGTTCCGAGGTCTGGGCAATCCATGCAATACGTCACTTGAATTCAAACTTTTTCCGTACGCTTACAGAAACTCCGACGACAAGAGTCCAGCTGTATGTGAATAATACGATTCAAGGATCATCCAGCGCTCATGCAGATTCCATCGTAGACAACCTACCGAAATTCGAGTCTCCCCCGCAGTATTCACTCTATAAGCATAGGCTTGATTCCAAGCAGTGGAACATTGATTATAAAAGAGTTGCCCCTGAAATCACACTCGTAACTCTGGTCCCCAATGATAAATACATTAAACGGAAGGAACTTGTTCTGTCCAATCTAATTTGGGTTTCGACACTCAGCGCTCTGGTGGCAATCATTCTCGGATTGGTTTTCAGTCGTCATATAACTATGCCCGTGAGGAAAGTCCTGCACGCTATAAATGAAGTCGAATCCGGTAAATTGGAAACTTCTTTGGAAACGAATTCCATTTACGAATTCACCGAGCTCTCTCGAGGTTTCAATTCGATGACAGCAACACTGAAAACCGACCGAGATGAAATGCGGTCCTATGTCGAAAAGATCACTGAACTCAAGGAGTACAATGAGACGATAATTGATTCTATTGGTTCTTCACTGCTTATTGTCGGTAGGGGGAATATCATTGAAGATGCAAATGATCGTTTGTTACGGCAATTTTCTCTGGAAGCTGAATCAGTGAAGGGCGCTTTGGTTAATACATGTTTCCCGCTCATTTTTGATTCTGAATTGATGGATAAACTGACAAGAATTCGCCATGGAAAATTACAAGAAGTATCCGAAAAAAAGATTCGGGAAGGAGAAAACATTTTCGAGATCAAAATTCAGCCCCTTCAGAAGCGGAAAAAAAATTCTGAAAGACAGGCGGTTGTCAGTATCGATGATATCAGCAAGGAACAGGAACTGGAAGAAAAGATCTACCAAGCGGAAAAGCTTTCTTCCATCAGCATTCTTTCGGCCGGCGTAGCCCATGAAATGAACAATCCACTTACCTCAATCCTATCGAACGTTCAGCTACTCATTGACGAGGCAGAAGATAACGACCTGAAAGAGCCCCTTCAGTGGATCGAGCAAGAAACCCAGCGAATGCGCCGGATAATCAAGGACCTGCTGGATTTTTCCGCGGAAGAAAGAGATTTTCAGAAGACAATTCGAGATAAAGATATTATTGAAAAAACCATACAGCTGCTATCCTTTTCAACAAAGAAAAAAAAAGACATACGCTATTCCATAGATATTCCGGATAATCTTCCTTCCATCTACATTAGCTCAGATGAATTAAAGCAAGTCACTTTTAACCTGGTGATCAATTCTATTCAGGCTATGGAAACAAGCGGAGAAATCAACATTTCCGCACGAACCTACACTGATAATGATGGCCAGATAATTGATGGCGGGGATGAGTATGTTGAGCTCGTTTTTCAAGACACTGGAAAAGGAATAGATGAATCCCACCTGAAGAGAATCTATGATCCGTTCTTCACAACAAAACACTCAGGGATCGGAACCGGAATAGGTCTTTCTGTTGTTTATGGAATAATCAACAAATATCAAGGAACAGTTTCCGTCGATTCAAGAATCGGGAAAGGAACAACTTTTTCTATCGTATTACCAACTTATTCTTGACAGAGGTAAGCTATGGATCTCCAAAACAAATTTATTCTTATTATCGACGACGAACCGGGAATACGGATTGCTTTGAGCAAACTTTTTTCTAAATACGGAGCATCCGTCAGAGTGGCAAAGAACACTACCGAGGCCCGGAATGAACTCGCAAAACTAAAATTCGATGCGGTTATTTTGGATCTAAACTTAGAGTCTGGAAACGAGGGAATGGAAATACTATCAGAGATCAGGAAAACCGAAGAAGAACTGCCTGTAATATTCATAACCGGATACGGGACTATAGACAATGCAGTGAAGGCAATGAAGGAAGGAGCTTCCGATTTTATTCTCAAACCAGTTGATAATGTAAACCTGTTAAATCTCGTCAAAAAAAACATCCAATTCACCTCTCTAAAAACAGAGAACAAATACCTGCGGGAAAAAATAAACCAGAATCAAAAAACAACAACCTACATCACCCGCAACCAGGAGGTAAAAAACTCGATCTCCATGCTCGACAAGGTAAAAAACACAGGAGAATCCATTCTCATAACTGGGGAAAGCGGTGTCGGAAAAGAAGTACTCGCACAGTATATCCATTTCACAGGAAATCGACAGGACAAACCCTTTGTTTCAATTAATTGTGCGGCATTGGACGAGAATCTTTTACTCAATGAACTCTTCGGTCATGAAAAGGGAGCATTCACGGGAGCTGATGAAAGAAAGCCCGGTAAATTTGAAACCGCACACGATGGAACATTGTTCCTCGATGAAATAGGTGAAATGAGCCTGGCTGTTCAAGCGAAATTACTCAGGGTACTCGAAGACAATTCCTTTGAGCGGGTGGGCGGGACAAAAAAAATCTCTGTAGATGTCCGAGTTATCTGTGCAACAAATAGAGACATAGAAGAGCATATCAAAAACGAAAGATTCAGAAAAGATTTATATTACCGCATAAATGTAATCAAAGCACATTTACCTCCCATCAGAGAACGAACGGAAGACATTCGCCCGCTAGTAGATTTTTTTGTTGAGTATTATGCAAGGGAATACATGAAAACCATCCAGCCTATTGGGGAAGAACAATACCGGATTTTCGAAAGATATTCATGGCCGGGAAATATCCGTGAATTGAAAAATGTTATCAATCAATCAGTTCTTCTTTCAGAGAATGGGAAATTACACCCGGTACTCCCGGCTAAAACCGAGGAAGAATGCACCAACGGTAAAGAAACACAAAGATTTCTCGAGGAGCAGGAAACTCAGAAAGATGAGCTACAAAACATCTCCTCCTTAGCTGATGAAATTAAGAAAATTACTTCTTATCACGAGAGAAGAATCATAAAGAGCGCTCTTTATGCAAGCGGCGGAAATAAATCCGAAACATCCCGGAAACTCAACATCACACGGAAGACCCTTCAAAGTAAAATCGATAAATACAATTTGTGATCCGCTGCAAATACCCGCTGATTATCCGGCTATACAGGTATCTGCATACCCGGCTAAACAATTGATGGATACACAGCTAAGCAGCACCTTCCTGTTTTGCACACAACAGAAATGAAATAACAAAATTAATTCCTTTTTTTTAAATGATTTATCACAAATTTCAGGCCCCCTCCCTCTATTCTGGAACTCTTGGTACTTTTTTTGCTTCTTTAGCCATTAATATTTCTAAAGGAGGATTCGTAATGAAACGAGTACTAGTAATTGCACTGTTGCTCTGTGTAGTTGCCGCATTTGCGTTTGCCGGAGGTCAGCAGGAAAAGGCTGAAGACGAAAAAATTGAAATCGCCGGCATCATTTTTCAGGACGATCAATTTTTCAAGGTAGTCCAAAAAGGAATGCAGAAAGCTGCCGATGAATATGGCGTCGAACTGTTGGAGGGAAACAGTCAAAACAATCAGGATAAAGAGATCCAGCTTGTTCAGACATACATGGCACGTGGAGTCGATGCCATTTGTATTTCACCATTGTCAGCGACAGCTTCCGTATCTACTCTGAAACAGGCCGATGAAAAGGGAATTAATGTAGTCACCTATAATTCTCCGCTCGAAGCAGATTTTCCGGTTTCCTACATCAACTCGAGTCAGACTGAACTCGGCGCAACTACTGGAAAAAATGCACGGGAGTATATTCAGAACGAGCTGGGTGGAGAGGCAAAGGTAGCAACATTGGGATTTAAGGCGCTTCTTCCTGAAATTTCTGATGCTCGAGTAAACGGATTTCTCGATCAAATCCGGGATCTTCCCGGGGTAGAGATCGTAGCGCAGCAGGATGCCTGGCTCCCCGAAGACGCCGTACAGAGAGCGGGTGATATCCTCACCGCAAACCCGGACCTCGACATTATCTATGGGGCTAATGAAGGCGGAACGGTAGGCTCAGTACTTGCCGTAAAGAATGCAGGGAAAGCCGGCGATGTTGCCGTTTTTGGTATCGATGTTTCCGAACAGCTTGCTGATTTCTTGTTGGCTGACGACAATATTCTTCAAGCCGTAACCGGTCAGCAGCCGATGGAAATTGGATATCAAAGTGTGGAATATGCCGTTAAATCACTCAAGGGAGAATCCGTTCCGGAAACCGTTATCGTTCCCGGCCTCCCCCTTGTTCGCGGAGAAGAGAAGGCAATTAATGATTTCAAGGATTGGCTTGCTTCGATTACCGAATAATATTGGGTAGTAGTAAAATATGGAACTCAATTCGAAACTTGAAGCTGTTGGCTTAACAAAGAAATATCCAGGCACCATAGCTTTAAAAGACTTTTCCGCCGTCTTCGACGGCGGAAAAGTCAATGCAGTCATCGGAAAAAACGGGGCCGGGAAAAGTACACTAATGAAAATTTTTTCCGGTGCTATCCAGCCTAGCGAAGGTAAAATAAAGATAAACGGTGAGCCGATTATAATCCACGATCCAAGCGACGCCTTTCAGAAAGGTATCGGGATGGTATATCAGGAACTGAGCCTTATCCCGGAGCTATCGGTAACCGAAAACATTTTTCTTGGACGATTACCGAAAAAAGACCTTTTCGGAAAAAGCGTTATAGATTGGAAACTAGCTTACAAAAAAACTAAGGAAATACTTACATCGATGGAAATTGAAATTGATGTAAAGGTTCCGGTTCGAAAACTCAGCGTAGGTCAACAGCAACTCGTGGAAATAGCAAAGGCAATGTCATTTTCTCCATCTGTTCTGATTCTAGATGAGCCGACCTCGGCACTGGCAAAACATGAAACGCAAATGCTGTTTTCCATTATCAGTAATTTAAAGAAACACGGTGTGGCTATTATTTACATCACTCACCGGCTTCAGGAGTTGAACGAGATTGCAGATACGGTAACAGTCATTCGGGACGGGTTTTTTGTCGGGACGGAGAACATGGAAGATGTTACTCCAGCTAAAATCGTCGACATGATGTTCGGCGAGGTAGAACAGCGAACACGACCTGAAGATCTCGGTGTTTCTGAAGAAATAATCCTCGAAGTGAAAAACCTTACCCGCCGTCCGGAATTCGAAGATATCAGTTTTCGGTTGAAACGGGGAGAAGTGCTCGGTATAGCAGGCATGCTCGGTTCAGGCAGATCCGAACTACTGCGTGCAATCTTTGGAGCCGACCCTTACCAAAGTGGAGAAATCTTGTTCGAAGGGGAATCATTACCTGGACCTTATCATAATTCACCGGCTTTGTGCCGAGATCTGGGTATTGCTATGACCCCTGAGAATCGAAAAACCGAAGGACTCATCCTTCCCCTTTCCGTACGACAGAATCTATGCTTGGCCAGCATGAACCAAATCGCCGCGAATGGAATTATCACAATCACTTTAGAAAGAAAGTATGCCGAAAAGCAGGCACATGCACTGCAAATAAAATATTCAAATTTAGAAGAACATGTCTCTTCTTTATCCGGTGGTAATCAACAAAAGGTTGTTATCGGCAACTGGCTGAACACCGATCCGAAAGTAATCATCTTCGACGAGCCGAGCCGGGGGATAGACGTCCAAGCAAAGCAGCAAATATTTCAGATTATGTGGGATTTGAGCAGAAAGAACCTGAGCTCGATTTTCGTATCAACCGAGTTGGAGGAATTGCTGGAAGTGTGTCATCGAATCCTCGTAATGAGGCATGGACGAATCATACAGGAAGTCTTTCCTGATAATACATCACTCGAACAACTCTACGCCATGTGTATGGAGGCATAAAGCATTATGGTGAACGCAAACAGACTTCAAATAGATTTTCGTCAATACATCATGGAAGCAATTCTGATTGTGATGATTATCATATTCGGAATCTTCGCTCCAGGGTTTTTCAGCATTACTAATATGTTAAATATTTTACGAAATGTTTCCATGCAGGGAATTATTGCTTTCGGAATGACATTGGTACTCATATCCGGTGAACTAGATCTCTCCGTCGGCTCGCATGTAGCCTTTGCCGGCTGCCTTTCGGCATATGTAACACAAGCTCTTTCAGTTGCAGAAAACGGCATGCTTCCTGAAACAGCTGCAATCATTATCGCCATGGTGATTGTTCTGATAATCGGCTTTCTTATTGGTGTTTTTATCGGAGTCTTTCGCACCCGATTCAAGGTCCCTACATTCATAACCACATTGGCGCTCATGGCCTCACTCTCCGGTGCAGGAAACCTGCTTACTCAGGGATTTCCGATCACACCGTTTCCTGAATGGTATAATTTTTTAGGTGGTGGATATATTTTCGGCATTCCATTTCCGGCAATTATCTTTTTAATTGTGTTCTTCTTTATTCATTTTCTTGCAAATTATACCAGTTTCGGTCGTTCCGTGTATTCAATCGGAGGAAACGAAGAAGCCTCCCGGCTTTCCGGTATTAAGGTCAAACGAAACAAGATCCTCATTATGGCAATAGTTGCGGTACTTGCTGCTCTGGCCGGCTTATTGAACTCTTCACAGATTATGTCGGGTACGGCCTCTACAGCCAGGGGATGGGAACTCGAAATCATCTCTGCAGTCATCATCGGAGGCGTTAGCTTGCAGGGAGGTTCAGGGCGAGTTTGGGGAACATTTATCGGGGTTATGTTCATCGGTATCATGATCAACGGAATGACGATGCTGAATGTAAGTGAATACTGGCAATACGTAGTACGAGGTATTCTTATACTCAGTGCAATATTGATAAACCAAATCAAGGAAATGAATACGGAGTGAATCCATGGGAGAAATGACGGGATTGGAACGATGCAACGCTGTTCTGGAAGGGAATACACCTGATAGAGTTCCGGTTGTACCGCAAACCTTTATGTTCGCCGCTGAGACTGCAGGATACACCATAGGTGATATCAACAACAACGGAAAGAAAATGGCCGAATCTCACAGGATCAGTCAGGAGAAATTCGGATATGACGGATGTGTAATCGACATTGATGATGCTTCGTTAGCCGAAGCGTGCGGATCGAAAGTCAATTTCTCCAATCCCGAAGAACCGGCCCTTGTGGACGAGAGCGAACCCTTGGTAAACGACTTGCGTGAAGTCCCCGATCTGAAGCTTCCTGATCCCTATAAAGACGGACGACTGCCTGCCTGGCTCGAGACGACCAACCGGCTAGTAGATATGGTCGGTGATCATGTATTCGTTATGGGAAGGGCGGATCAGGGTCCTTTTGATCTCCTCAGTTTGATCCGGGGAACCTCCAACCTCATGATGGAATTGATTACCGAAGATCCACAGGTCATATGGAATGCCCTTGATTGGTGCAGAAAGGCGAATTCTGTTTTTGCAAAGGCCCAAAAAGATGCCGGAGCCCATGCAACCTCGATCGGCGACGCTCTTGCCGGCCCTAACCTAATCAACCCGGAGATGTACCGTCAGTTCGCCTGGGAACATGAGGTGAATCTCTGTAATGAGGTTCAGGACTACGGTATTCCCTGGAGTCTGCATATTTGCGGTGATACCAATCCGATTATCGAGGACATGGTCAATACAGGGGCAAAAATACTCGAGGTGGACTGGCAGGTCGATATGAAACGCGCTTCCGAAATCGCAGGCGATAAATGCGTACTGATGGGCAATATAGACCCGAGCTATCCCCTAGTTCATGGGACACCACAGGAAGTGGAACAAAAAGCCAAAGAGATTATCGAAGCAACTTCCGGAAAAAACCTGTTTCTCTCGAGCGGCTGTGCAATGGGAAGAAAAACCCCTCCGAAAAACATGAAGGCCATGGTGGCAGCAGCAAAAAAATACAGCCGGCTCGTATAGTCTACCCCTGAAACTTCCTCTGATAGCCTTCCCCACTTGCCCGCTTTTGCGGAATCCGGTACCTTCGTATACGGTGTTTCGACAAGAAACCGGAGACCGTCGAAAGGAGTCGGCATGAAGACCCGGAAGGCCCTCGACAGAATGGTTCCCTACAGCGCCGGAGTCAAGCAACCCGGTGCAATAAAGCTATCCTCGAATGAGAATGTACTCGGCCCGTCACCTGCAGCCGTGAAAGCGGTGCAGGCGCAAATCGACCAGCTCCACTTCTACCCCGACGGCGGCGCCGCCGATTTTCGCGCCGCCCTTGCCCGACATCTCTCACTGGAACCCGACAGGCTCATATTCGGAAACGGATCGGACGAGCTCATGGTGATGGCGGCAGGTGCATTTCTCAATCCCGGAGAAACCAGCATTATCGGAGAGCACAGCTTCTCGGAGTACCGCTTTGCCACGCGCCTTTTCGACGGAGAACTCTCCAGTGTACCTATGAACGAAGGGGCTTTCGATCTCGAGGGAATGGTCAACGCGGTAAACGGGAGAACCCGGATGATTTTTCTGACCAACCCGAACAACCCTACCGGCCGATATATCGGAGAGGCCGAACTGCGCAGTTTTCTCGACCGAATTGCAGAATGGCCGGAGATACTCTGCGTCCTCGACGAGGCCTATTACGACTTCGCCGATTCCGAGGATTTTCCCGATAGCCGGCGGCTTATCGACGATTATCCCAACCTGCTGGTTCTGCGTACATTCTCAAAGCTCTACGGGCTGGCAGGCCTGCGCATAGGATACGGCATGGCCGGAACCCCGATCATCGCCGCTATGGAAAAAACCCGACAGCCCTTCAACCTGAACAGCCTTGCCCAGGCCGCCGGGGCGGCGGCCCTGGATGACAGGGACTTCGTCGAGAGAAGCCGGACACTGGTCGGTGCCGGACGCCGGCAGCTCACTGAGGGGTTGAGGGGTTTGGGCCTTACCGTCTACCCCAGTCAGGCCAATTTTCTCTGCTTCGACACAGAACGCGATGCCCGCCGGATCTTCGAAGAACTTGCAAAGGAAGGGGTCACGATTCGCCCTCTGGCATCTTTCGGCATGGACAGCTGGATTCGGGTCACCGTGGGAACTCGGGAACAGAATGAGTTTTTTCTCGAAGCACTCGGACGGGTCCTGTGCAGCTTCTGATCCTGATCGTTTTTTTGTCTGCAGCTCCTTCCCTGTTCCTTTTGTATTTCTTTGCACGGATCGACCGGAACAAACCTGAACCCTTTCACAGGATTTTTCAGGTTTTTCTGCTCGGCTTTCTCGCGGTAATTCCTGCCGGCTTTATCGAGGCGGGACTTTCCGCCTTTCTGCCCGGAGAGGTGATCCCCAGAAGTCTGCCGATTCTGCGGACGGCCGTCGAGTCTTTTCTTGTGGTAGCGCTGGTCGAAGAGGGAATGAAACTTCTGGTGGTACGCCTATCGGTCTATCGACTCGCTGTTTTCGACGAGCTGCTGGATGGGATCCTGTACACAGCGGCTGCAGGACTCGGTTTTGCTTTCCTGGAAAACTTTCTCTACGGGATTACCGAGCCCGGGCTCTTACTGGTAAGGGGACTGACTGCTGTTCCCCTCCATGCCGCCGTATCCGGCATCATGGGCTATTGGATTGCCCGTGACCGGCTCGGTTACGGCGGGGGAGTTCTGCGGGGGTTGTTTTTGGCCGTCTTGTTTCACGGGCTGTATAACTTTCTGATACTTGCAGGCAGGCCGCTCTCGCTCCTGTCGGTAGTTCTGACGGCGGGCCTTGTAATCGGTGTATTTCGTCTTGCCGTACGGGTACGGAACGAGTCTCCAAATCCGGGACTATTCCGGGACTAAACCGGCACCGGAGCCGGGCCCTGTATGAGCTCCGGCCCCGAGTGAATAGTTCCGGTAGTCACACGATAAAAGCGATTTATCCTGCTGCCTGACCGGTTTTATCCTGTTTTTCCGGCTGTTCGATGTATACCTTGATTTCCGCATTGTTACGCAGACTTTCAACATATTCAGTCTGGGCCTTGTACCGCTTTTCATCAAGAAGATACTTTTTCAAACTGGGAAGCACATTCACGAACGGAGTAAGCTGCTCTTCATTATGCTTTGTAACCTTGATGAGATGAAAACCGAAGCTTGTACGGACAATATCACTCACCTCGCCTTCCGGCAGGGCGAAAGCCGCCTTTTCGAAAGCAGGATCCATCTGTCCACGGTTGAAAAAGCCGAGGTCGCCCCCTCGCTCGCTGCTCGGTCCCTCCGAGACCTCTTTTGCAAGAGAAGCAAAATCCTCGCCGTTATCTACTCTCTGTTTGATCTGCTCGATCCGTGAACGGGCATCCTCTACCGCTTGCTGGTCGGCATCGTCCGCAACCTCGATCAGGATGTGCTGTGCCCTGACCTGTTCGGGGATCGTAAAGACATCGGGATGATCATCGAAATATTGCTTTGCCTCTTGATCGGTAACCTCGAGATCACCCATCACCTCCTGTTCGAGAACGAGCTGATTGATGAGGGTATGCTTAAAATCGGTGAACATCTGGTCTTGATTGATTCCCTGCTTTTCAAGGGCCTTGTCAAACTCTTCCTCACTGCCGAACCGGTCTTTCAGTTGAGCGATCTGGCCGTTTATCATCTGGTCATCCACTTCGATTTCGAGCTCTTGACTCTTTTGATAGAGTAATTCTCTGCGTATCAAGTCGTTCAGCGCCTCACTGCGAATAGAGGCCTTGTCTTCTTCGGTTATTTCCCGTCCTTCCCTTTCCAAACGGAGCTCCATCAGGTGCGCACGCTCGGTCAGGGTTTTCAGGTTTATTGGCGAGCCATTTACCTCGGCTACTGCATCTTCCGGTTCCGTGGGCGTCGTATCACAACCGGTGATTGCCATAAGAAAACCGGTGAGCAACACTATCATGATCACCGGGAAAAATTTTTGTTTACTGGATTTCTGCATTTGCATTCACTCCCCCCTTTTCCGGCAATTGAAACATACATACAGGCGTTCAGTAAAGAGCGGAAATTGAGAAAACTCAGCCCTCATGTTGACATGCGGGGGGCAACATTTGTATTATGTTCACATCGACGCAGGGTAGAGCAGTTGGTAGCTCGTCGGGCTCATAACCCGGAGGTCGCAGGTTCGAGTCCTGCCCCTGCTAGAAAAGCCGCAGTACCGCAAGGTGCTGCGGCTTTTTTTGGCTGCAGGACGAGATACACTCAGAGCGAGACGCGCAGCTCTGTGCGGCGCAACCAGGGGGGAGCGTAAAACGACGGGAGGCGCCTCTTTCGGGACGGAGGCGCCCGGGTCAGCCTATGATGTGATCACGATTCATAGGGAATGGGTTTGCACAGGGCATGGAGATTTTCCGGCGGGGTCTGCGAGGGGATTTCACAGCCGGCGTTGACCATGAAGGGGTTTCCGACCTTGTGATAATCATCGATGATTTGGTCCCGGATGGCTGCGGGGGTTCCCTGCATTACACCCTTGACCGGGTCGATATTTCCGGTAATGACGATGTGGTCCGGCAGGGTTTTGCGCACCTTTTCCAAATCCACCATGTGATCCACATCGATGATGTCGATCGGAAGCCGGGCAATTCCCGGGAGCAGATGGGTAATATTTCCGCAGATGTGAAGCTTGACATACGCACCGGTCTGCCTGATCGATTCACAGAGTTTTTCTTCCCTCGGCAGGATGTGGCGTTCATACATTGCCGGAGAAAAGAGGCTTGCCACAGCATCGCCGATTCCGATTGTATCGGCACCGGCACGCACCTGCGCCTGAGCGAATCCTATAGCGGTCTCGAGGGAAAGGTCCATCAGTTCATCAACGAATTCTTCGTCATCGACACTGTCCATGAGAAAATTGTTTATCCCCCGCAGGTCTCCCGCTTCCGCAGCCGGCCCTTCGACCCATCCGAGGATCGAATACTCATTTCCAAAGCGCTTTTTGTAGGTTTCAACCGCTTGTATCCTGTCCACCAGCCGTTCGGAGGTGACAGGATCGGGTTTTTGAAGAAACGAAAGGTCTTTTGTTTCGGCAAGCGGCGCCGTACAGCGGGGAGCTCCATCGCTTTGATAAGAAATCTCTCCACCGAAGGCCGAGGTTTCCCGATAGCTGTCGGAGATAGCGCTTAACTGATCGAAGTCGAAATCTGTGATGCATCGATGATTTGCTTCCACCAGCACCGAATAATCGGAAGCAAATTCCCCATAATTCGATCCGATGTACTCCGCAGCGAACTGCATCAGGATCGGTATACGGGGTAAGAAATCCACCTCTTTTCCCTTGATGATGTTTTCATATCGTTGGCGGCTGTTCATTTTCCCCTCCTTTCCCTATGCCTATTTGTAGTATATCTCAATACGTCCACGAGCTGAACTTAATTGAAAAACTCTTTGTTGTGAAGATTAGTTCCACACCTCGCACGAAAGGCCCGCTATTCCGGAGAAATCTTTATGGTTCAATGTGACGAGGGTGCAGCTATGGGCTATTGACGTAGCGGCAATGCAAAGATCAATAACAGGACGCATTGTTCCCGAGCGGATCTGCTCTGCCTGTAAATCTGCATAAATTTTCGCTTCATGATAGGTAAACGGGAGAATCGGCAATCTGTTTTTGAGAACATGGGTGTACATTCTTTGTAAAAAATCACTCTGAGATAGTTTGATTCCTTGTAACACCTCCAGCTCACAAAAAACCGATATGCAGCATGAATTATCACCAACGGCCTTCCACCGGTTTATTACTCCTGTTTGGGGATGCTTTTTCAGAGGTTGGCTGTAGATTGATGTGTCAAGCAAATACTTCATTCAGTATGCTCAGGATCTTCGGTTTCGAAGGGCGAATAGAAGGGGTCAACGCGCCTGTCCGGTTCGAGAAAATCATCTGTATGATCATTGGATTCCAAAAACTCGTCCCGTGCGTTCCAAATCGACGATCCTGTCTTTTGTTCATTTTCCAGCGGAGCTATTTGAACAAACGGTTTCCCGCGTCTTGTTATCAACACACTTTCTCCTGTTTGTGCCACATCCTCACATACCCTGGAAAGGTGTGTTTTGATTTCGAAAATGCCCATTGTTTTCATCACGTTTATTTTAACTGGTTAACTAGTCTGTTGTCAATTCACTAAAGTTTTTTAACGGAGTTGCATTGCAGACTCCCGGCTTTTGCTTGTTATAATTAGAGATTCATGAGAGACTGGCTACCCAATTGTGCATAATCCAACAACTACGGAGGCCCCATGTCCCTCGCTCAAGTAATCAAAGTTGATCCAGAAAAATGCGTTAATTGTCACATGTGTATTTCTGTATGTCCGGTAAAATACTGTATCGACGGATCGGGAGACACGGTGGAAATCAATCACGACCTGTGCATCGGCTGCGGCAGATGTATTTCGGCCTGTACTCATGATGCCCGTTCCTCCATTGACGATTTTGATACAATGATGAACTCTTTAGCTTCCGGAAAAGAAATAATTGCCATTGTTGCTCCGGCCGCCGCAGCATCCTTTCCGGATGAGCACCTTCATCTAAACGGCTATTTAAAGGATCTTGGCATCAAAGCCTTATTTGATGTCAGTTTCGGGGCAGAGCTCACCGTCAAATCCTACATAGAATACATAAAAGAGAAACAGCCCGACATGGTTATCGCCCAACCCTGCCCGGCAATTGTGAGTTATATTGAGCTCTATCAACCCGAACTCCTTCGCTACCTTGCTCCTGCCGACAGCCCCATGCTTCACACCATAAAAATGATTCGCGAGTACTACCGGGAAAACCGAAACGCAGAAATCGCGGTTATTTCTCCATGCCTTGCGAAACGGCGCGAGTTCGACGCAACGGGGTTGGGAGATTATAACGTAACGATGAACTCGCTCCTTGCCTACATTTCCAACAACAAAATCGATTTGCGGTCATATCCAAAAATCGGATTCGACAACCCTCCTGCCGAACGGGCGGTGCTTTTTTCTGCTCCCGGCGGATTGATGCGTACCGCTGAACGGGAGGTACCTGAAATTGTTGAAACGACCCGGAAGATCGAAGGACCTGCTGTAGTGTACGAGTATTTCAAAAACCTCCCCGGCCTCCTCCGGAAGGAAATGAATCCTCAACTGATAGATTGCCTGAATTGCGAACTCGGGTGTAACGGAGGACCGGGAACACCGAATCAGGAGAAGCCGATCGACGAGATCGAATATTACGTGGAAAAGCGCCGGAAAGACATTCAGCGGGAGCTCGGAACCAATCAATCTACGAAAAAGGCCCGAAAAACCGTGGGCAAACAGACAACCGAATACTGGAAACCGGATCTGTACAAACGCTCATATACGGACCGAAGCAGCTCATTCGAAATAAAAGAACCAAACGATGCACAATTCCAGCAAATATACGAACGCATGCTCAAGTACGAACCGACTGATCACTTGAACTGCGCATCTTGTGGATACAACAGCTGCCGGTCAATGGCGATTGCCATCTTTAATGAGCTAAATAAACCGGAAAATTGCCACCATTACCAACAGCGGATAATCCAGCACGAATCGGAAAAATTGGCTGAACTCTATCAACACCTTCACAGGGACCTCAGAGACGGGCAGGAAAATGTGACAAAAATTTATGGCCGAGTGGAAAAACTGCAGAATTCATTAGAGAAACAAACGACCTCTCTTTCCGAGGGCAGCAGCGCTATAGAAGAAATGACTGCGTCCATCGGAAGCGTTTCAAGCATATCTTCTCAACGCCGGGAACTGTTGCAACAGTTAGAGGAAAAAGCCCAGCAGAGCGAAACCGAGATGGAAGATACGACTGAAGCAATCAACAATATCAGCAACACGGTGGATAAAATCTCTGAAATGGTTACGGTTATCAACGACATTGCCGGACGCACCAACCTGCTTTCAATGAATGCGGCGATCGAGGCCGCTCACGCCGGTTCGGCCGGAAGCGGTTTTGCCGTAGTTGCAGAAGAGATCCGAAATCTCGCACACGAAACGGAGGAGAATGCCGATCTCGTGTCCAAGACCCTTCGCGATATAACCGACAAAAGCCGTTCTTCACGACAGACCTTCGAGACGACCAACAATACGATAAGCCGGATGGTTTCCGACATTCGCTCGGTATCCGAGAGCATCGAGGAAATCCTGGCTCAAACCACGGAGATGTCGGGTGGAAGCAGCCAGATCTTGAGCTCGGTACGTGATTTAAAAGAGGCAAACACCGAAGTGATGACCTTTGCTTCCGATGTCGAATCCCTGGCGGGGAAGATCAATACGACCATGGAAGAAGCGCTGAAACTCAGCCATAACAATATACAAAAGTTCAACGAACTCACAGAAGACACACAATAGCAGGAATACAGAAGGGGGAGGCCGATACCGGCCCCTGCCGCCCGGCGGAGCGGAGGAGCGGAGCCGGAAAAGCGGCAGGGTTCGCCTGCGGTGCCGGGAGGTGTGGTGAAAGACCGGGAGTTTCCGGCCCAAAAGACGGCCCTCCCGGCGCCGCGGGCGGCCGGGATCGGGCGCGGGGGAAGGCCTTCCCCCGCCCCAGCCTTGAGCGGGTCTATCCCGGGGAGTGCTAACCTCGGGCGGCAGCAGCCGGTTCCTCGCTGAACTCCGGACGTTCGATCTTCGGTTCGGCGGCGGTCTCGGGGAACTCGGGCAGGTAGCAATAGCTCGGGTCCTTCTTCTGCTTTTTGTGAATTCGATGGATCAGAGCGAGGACGTGAAAGAGGGTCGGTTTGATCTTCGGGGTGTCGCCGGCCATGAGTTTGTGGAGCTTTCCCAGGTTGTAGAAGGGAACGGCGGCGTACATGTGGTGCTCGATGTGGTAGTGCATCCGCCAGTAGAGCCACTTGATCAGGGGCGAGGCCTTGAAGGAGTGGGCGATCACCCGCCAGTCGGGGTTGTTCGGACAGAGTCCGTGGTGCTGAGCAACGCCGGTCCCGTGGCCCAGGTAGGAGAAAAAGAAGTAGCTGAAGGTAACCGAATAGAGCAGGATCCACAGCTGGAAGTAGATAAAGATGGCTGCGAGGATTGCGTGGCCGATCACCATGATTCGGGCCCAGCGGATCATCTTTTTCCGTTTGGGGTCACCTTTGGGGAAAAGGGGTTCCCAGAAAAAGAAGTCGGCATCGCCGTTGCCGAAAAAGTGGGCGATGTTGGTGAACATGACCATCTTGAACTTGCCCCAGTCGAAGGTGAACCAGCTCAGGATGGTCCAGAAGCTGTAGGGACCGGTCCCGATAATGACTTCCTTGTCCAGGCCGCGGAAGGCGGTGAGCTGATGGTGCTTCATGTGGCTCTCGCGGAAGTGGAGATAGTTGTTCCAGGTCAAGAAGCTGAACAGGAGATAGAAGAACTCGTTGATCCATCTGGTCTTGAATGGGGTCTTGTGGCTGAGCTCGTGGATCGAGGCCTCCATACCCAGAAAGGCCATAAAGCTTCCCTGCAGTACGGCGGTTATCGTCAACAGCACCCATTGTTCTCCGAGGAAAAGAAGAACCGATAGGAAAATGAAGGCGGCATAGACCAGGAGAAAACTAAAGGCCTGAAGGAAGCCCTTGAAGTCGCTGCGGACCGTCAGCTTCTGCATCTCCTCCTTGGGAATCGGGGTTCGGTACCAGGATATGTTCGGCATTCAACTCTCCTTCTTATACTGTAGTGAAAGGTTATCTATTTAGTAATGATAAGCGATATCACAACTGCAAGCAAATTTTTTCCCGTTCATCCTGCCGCCTCTTCTGTCCACCTCCGTGCAGAGAGAGCAACCAGAAGATAGAGGCACACCGCGCCGACAAAAACCAGCCGAAATCCGGCGGTCATTGAAAGGAGGAGCGCCAGGGGGGTGGCAGAGACGGATGCAACGCCGTTGGCTGCCCACATGAGAGGGACAAAATCCGGATCCTTCGAGCGCATATAGGCAATGCCGGCAGGGAAAAAGACTCCCAACACGAAAGAAACGGGGAAGAGGAGCGCGAGGGTGAGAGTGAAGCGCCCTGCGGTGGGCATTTCCACTCCGGCCTGCAGCAGGGGGTCGAGTCCGAGAAGATAGACCAGGCCTAGGGCAGCCAGGATAAGACCTGCACGCAACACCCTTTGGCCGGGGCGCGGGGCCAACCGATGCTGCAGAGCGCTGCCGCCCCCGGCAAAAACCAGAATCCCCGTGAGCACTGCAGCCGTAGAATAAACCGGGTCCCCCATGAACTGGGTAAGCCTTTGAATCAACAGAATCTCGAAGAACATGAAGGCAAATCCGATTCCCATAAAGTGAAGCAGTCCTTCCAGCAGGGACCTCCGGCGGGCCGGGTTCAGGCGGCTTTTCAAGGGATCCTGTTCTCTGCGCCCGCCGCAGGTTCGAGGCGCGAGGCTGCTCCTGTGCCCGCCGCTTCTGTGTCGATAGAAGAGCATGGGGACCAGTACCAGGACAACCGCCAGGACGGTAACCTCCACAAAGGTCAAGGTAACCACCGCGTAGCCGAGGTCTATTCGGCGAAACCAGTCGCGCCCGTAACTTTCGGTGTAATTCTCCAGACTGGACCACTTAAAGAAGCTGTGGAAATACGGTTTGTCATCGGTGGCAGGACGCACGTTATAGACCCAGTCTTCGTAAAAGGTCTCGGGGAAGGTGCCGGCACTGTTGGGTTGCCATTTAGCGGATTCGGAAGCCGGGCCTTCTAAGCTCCGGTCGGCTCGGGAGGCTTCGCCGGCCTCGAGTATTCGAAGAGCTGCGTGGTGGTAATAGGAATAAGGCTTTCCTTCAGGACCGGGGAGGCGGTTTCTCTGCTCCCGGCTGCCCCACTGAGTTCCAGGCAGGTAGACGATGTCCAACTGCAGAGGGCCGGCCATCTGTTTGATATGATCCTTGTCATCTTCCGAGAGAGCCGTCCGCGCAGCAATCGTGGTAACGGCAAGATAATTTCGCATGACAGCGATCTTCGATGCCGCAGGCCGGCCGGATTCCGTCTGATCGACCAAGGGAGAATCGCGGGGTGCTGTGTTTTCCGTTTGGGCAGGGGCCGACGCGGCCGCGCCCTCGATGCCGGCCGACAGGGTGGAGAGTATCCGGATATTGTCCCTCGGCGGCAGGTGAATACCACGGGTAACCGCAATGAGTCCGCCTTCAGCAAGGCGGGTATACGCTTCGCCAAAGGCCTCCCGGGTGAGCAGATAGTCCTGGCTGAGCGATCCCATCGCCCCCGAACCTGCAGGCAACGCCTCCGCTCCTACGAACTGGATAATGTCGAACTCCTTATCGGTTTGCTGCAGGTAGAGCCGGGGATCCTTTGAAACAACAGTAACGTCGGGGCCCTGATATACCCCGCCGCTTTCGGCTGAGAGCTCCTCCCGCATGAGCCGAATGAGCTGCGGATTCCTCTGGACAACCGTTATCTTTGAGGCATCGAAGCGCCGGGCAAGCCAAACATTTACCCCGCCGGTTTCCCCTAAAAGCAGAACCCTCGCCCCCGGACGCAGCCGGTAGGGAATCGACTGAGGAACGGTTTGGAGCACATCGGCCTTGTCATCCGAGTCGATTCTGAATATGGTCCCCGCCGCATTACCGTCGTTGAATAGACTGAGTTGAGGCGGCGGAGGTGAACCTGTGGGCGAGGCAAAGAGTGTACTGTGAAGGGTTTGTGCCTCGTAGACATCGATCTGCCCCCGTGGGCCGCAGGTCCGGGCTACATGCTCGGCGCTCCCCTGCTCTTCGAGGCGCTCGAGCTGAGCTATGTCCTTGTACTGGTCGTATTCGACCCCGCTTTGCCGGGCCTGAAATAAACCGCCGGCACCAACAACGATGGCCAGAACAAACCAGATCAGCGCTTTTCGCCGGCTCCGGGCCGGGGATGCTTTGCCTGCGTCGTTCCCGGCGCTCGCTTCTTCGGAGGCTTCCACCCGCATGTACCGCAGCCACAGCCCGAAGGCGGCAATGCCGAGCAAGGCTAAGCCCTGGGGCAAATCGACGGCGGGGACGAGAAACAGGGTCCCGACACCTACAAGCGCCCCTACTCCGCTGCCGAAAAGATTAGCGGCATAGAGCCTGCCGGCCTTCCGGGGAAAGCTGCTGAGTACCAGCCCCACAAAAAGGCCGGCAAAGAAAAAGGGAAGAAACAGTAGGAAAATTTCGAGGGCCATCCGGCCGGCTTGCCCAAAATCATACAGCAGGTACTGCATGTCGGGCCGGACGGCCATTGCCAGGGGGTAAGAGGCAGCGCTGCTTATGACAAAGAGGCCGATCGCTCGGGCGCCCCACAGTTCGATGTGATCTTTTATCCGGCTCCACAGGAGGCTCAAGGCGGTTCCGCTTGCGCCGAATCCGAGGAGGGCCGTACCGATAATCAGGTAGGCGAAATGGTAATAGCCGGTAATAGATAGCGCGCGCAGGAGCACGATCTGCAGGGCAAGGACGGCAGCTGATATAATGGCGATCGATGTCCAGAGTGCCGGGCGTTTCATAGTGATCCCCTCGTCTTACGAGGAAGAGTCCTTCTTGCCCTCGCTTGTCTGTTTTTCCTGCGCCTTGCCCTTCTGTGCCTGACCGGTCATCGGAACAAAACGCACCGGCAAGAGATGGTCGGTTGTTACATCCTCAGGACCATGTTTTTCAACGAGGACCAGGCTTTGCACCTCGTAGGTTCCCCCGATCGGGATGATAATCCTGCCGCCGGCTTTGAGCTGCTCAACAAGGGGTGGAGGGATGTGACCGGCTGCAGCAGTGACGATAACAGCGTCAAAGGGGGCCTGTTCCGGCCACCCGAAGTAGCCGTCTCCCTGCCGCAGGTGAATATTCGTGTATCCAAGGCGCCGGAGACGGGCCTCGGCACTTTCGTGCAGTCCTTCAATGATCTCTATGCTGTATACATCTTTCACGATTTTCGCGAGAACGGCCGCCTGATAGCCGCTTCCTGTTCCCACTTCCAGCACTCGGTCGTCTTCTTCGAGCCCGAGCTTCTCGGTCATAAAGGCCACAATGTAGGGCTGCGAGATGGTTTGCCCGTGACCGATCGGGAGGGATCGGTCCACATAGGATGAGTCCCTGCGTTGTTCGGGAACGAATTCATGCCGGCGGACGGCCATCATAGCCTCGAGTACTGTTTGATCCTGAATGCCCTTTTGCGTGAGCACATCCTGAACCAGGTGTTCTCGCCGGTCACGGTACTCCCCGTTATCTGATGTGCCGCTCTGACTGTCCTGTGCCTCAGACGGTGAAGCATTGTCTTGATTGCCTGCCTGCTCACTGGATTGCCCTGCTTTGCCGCTTTGGGTATCCGTCTCACCGCCCGGTCCCCGGGAATCACCCATTCCCATAGCACTCGTACTCATAGGTGCTGCCGAAAAAAGTAAAAAAACAAAAAGCACGAAAATTTGGGAGAGCGCGATTTTTTTTGAGGCAAAAAGACGCTGAATTCTGTTACTCGCTCGCATTCTATCTCTAGTATTTTGCCTCTTCTCCGGTTCCGTCAAGCATATTCTATCAAAGCGGGTTCGGCCTATAGCACGTAAAAATGCTTACCGTTCAGCTCGACGGGAATGGAGGGTGTTGATAAAAGAGCATCTCTTGACCAGATGAGGTTCTTATTAGATTGTGGAAAGCAATTATGTTAATTCCCTCCTGAAAAGAACAAAAGACTACAGGCGATTTCGGGCAAGGCGTGTGACTTCCTCTTCAGCCCCAATTCTAACCGCCTCTTCGAGAGCTCGAGCAGCCTTTTCATTGTCACCTTGCTCAAGGCGGGAAATTCCCAAAAGATAGTAAGCAAGCTGCTCTTTGCCCGGATTCAGCTTCTCTTGAACCAAAAGGGCAAAGGATTTTTCGGCGTTCGCATAATTATAACTCTCGAGCGACAGCCGACCATTCAATAACAGATAGTCGGAATAGACGGAGCTGAAATTCTCCACCTTGTTGTCGCGGAGGACCTTCAGCGCCTTCCCTCTGCTTCCGGCAGCATCGTACGAAGCAGCAAGGTAGTACCAGTACGCACTCGAATCATTCAATAGCAAGGGATCTACATCGTTTTCAAGAATTTCTATAGTCTGTTCATATTTTTCAGCTGTGTATGCCTCTACAGCCCTTTCGAAATTGGCAGTATCCTCATCAACCCAATCAAAGCTTTCCTGCTCCACTGCTTCTGATCCGCGCACCCCCATAACCGTCGTACTGCTGCGGTTGCCTTCCGCCTCGTCCTTGATCAATCGGTTGAAGATCGAAGCTACAGAGGAACTCTTTTTTTCTGCAGGTCGGTTCGAGGATGAAGAGAGGTTATAGTTCCCAGGTTTCGAGAAAAGCCGGGTTTCCTGCGGACCGGCAAATTCGGCTATGGTATTGCCGGAAAGTTTTATCGTACTCCCAGGAGGTGCAGAATCCCCTGTCCGGAGAGGGAGCCATTCCCCGTTTTTTCGAATATCCGCTCGTCCGTCCAGGTAAACTAATTCAAAATTCTGCGCAGAAAGAAACCCTGCGATCAAAAAAAACAACAACACCGAGAGGAGAATTCGAATACGCTTCATCTTCTTCAACCCCTTACAGATACTGTGTAGAGCATCGTATTATGAGTATATCACACTTTCCGGTCACATCTAAAGGATAACAGAAAAAGCACCCGTTAATCGGCTGCTTTCGGTATCAAGCGGTTTTTTCAGGAGCCAGGCAATATTTTCACCGAGCCGTGTCATTGTTTTAATTCCCTCCGTATCCTTCCGGCAGTCGCCGACATTCCGGGCAATGCCGACATTCCAGTAGGTTGAACCGGGGAGAATCATATCGTTGATAAAGAAAAACTGATTGATCGATTCGAGGGCGTGTACAGCCCCTGCTCTCCGGGCAACAGCAATACCTGCTCCGACCTTGCGGCTCATAAAGTTCTCACCACCCCGTATGGCATACCCGGCGCGGTCGATCAGGGCCTTGGTTTCCGCGGTTATGTCGGAAAAATAAACCGGCGAACCAATAATTACCGCATCGGCCTCTTCCATCTTGTCTATGCAGTCATTGATAATATCGTCGTCGAAACTGCACCGCCCATCTCCTTCCTCTCTGCATCCGAGGCAGGCGGTACATCCGCGGACCACTTTACCGGCAAGCGAAACCTGTTCACATTCGATTCCGTCATCCCGAAGGGGCCCGAAGGTGGTTTCGATAAAACAAGACGTGTTACCTTCCGGTCTGGCGCTTCCGTTGAACGCGACTACATACATAATCTCCTCCTGATTTGCTGTCTGTTTCACGAGTATACCCTAGAGCTCAGCCACCGTGAAAGGCGGAAACGAGAAAAAACACCGGCAGCCCTTTGCTTCTCTTGAATTCTTTAGTATTTTGGTCATAATTATTGGTGAGTATGGATAAAACTCGAGGAATGGTATGAGTACTGAAAAACCGGAAACTGTCTATTTGGATCATAATGCTACAACCCCCCTGCATCCTGCGGTCAAACAGGAAATGACCGAAGCGATGGAGTTATTCGGAAATCCTTCGAGCATGCACGGCTTCGGTAGAGAAGCACGGGCAAATGTGGAACATGCCAGAAAAACGGTAGCCTCGTTTATTGGTGCCGATTCTGCGAACCTGATGTTCACCGGCAGCGGTTCAGAGGCAAACAACACCGTCCTATCTATTTTTTCCTGCAGCGGAGATTCCTGCAGCACTGGTTCCGGTCGGACAGGGGAAAAAGGGGAAACGAACAACCGGAAAACCATCATCACTACACGGATCGAACATCCCTGTGTATTGGAAACCTCCCGCTGTCTTGCCGGACAGGGAACCCCGGTGAAATATCTGGATGTGGATCGATACGGGAAAATCAACATGGATCAACTCTCCGAGCTTTTAACCGACGATGTAGGCCTCGTTTCAATAATGATGGCAAACAACGAGATCGGCACTCTTCAGGACATTTCAGAGGCAGCACGGCTGGTGCATGAACACGGTGCTTTGCTGCATACCGACGCTGTACAGGCAGTAGGAAAAATCCCGGTAGATGTCGATGACCTCGGAGTGGATTTTCTGAGTATGAGCGCTCACAAGATATACGGTCCGAAGGGTGTCGGCGCTCTGTACGTCAGACCCGGGACCCCCTTTTGTCCCTTTGTCCGGGGCGGGCACCAGGAGCAGGGACGTCGGGCGGGAACAGAAAACACGCTCGGGATCCTCGGGATGGCCCGGGCGGTACAGATGCGCTCGGAAGAGATGGAAGATGAACTGCACCGGATACGGGCTCTGCGGGAGCAACTTGTTCGGGGTATAGAGTCTTCGATCGACGATGTCGTCTTCAACGGCCACCCGGAGGATTATATACCTCACACAGTAAACGTTTCATTTCCCGGAGCCGAAGGCGAATCTATTCTTCTCTATTTGGATATGGCGGGTATTGCGGTTTCCACCGGTTCGGCCTGTGCTTCGGGATCTCTGGACCCGTCCCATGTGCTTCTTGCTACAGGAACGGATGCAGAGAGAGCTCATGGTTCAATCCGCATCAGCATGGGAAGGGACACGACAGAAGAACAGATCGGGTATCTACTCGAAGTCCTTCCGCCGGTAATCCGAAAAATTCGCGGAATGTCTACAGCCTACATTGGAGGAAACACATATGCTCAAACAGGTTAACTGGGTATACAGCGATACTTTGAAGGACCACTTCATGAACCCGAGAAATATCCTCGAAACAGACGACACATCCGGATTCGACGGAGTCGGGATGGAGGGGAATCTTGCCTGCGGAGATCAGATGATGGTCGCTATCACGGTCAATGCAGAAAAGGAAGTAATAACCGACTGCAAGTGGAAAACCTACGGCTGCGCCAGTGCGATAGCCAGCACCTCCGTGCTCTCGGAAATGGTCAAAGGCATGACCCTCGAGGCTGCCTTCGATCTTTCACCCAAAGACGTTACCGCAGAACTCGGCGGTTTGCCGGAGAATAAAATCCACTGCTCTGTGCTCGGAGACAAAGCCCTGCGTGCCGCCATAAACAACTACTTTGAACGCAACAACATGCCTGAACGGGTCAGAAAGGAAAAAGCGAAGATTGTCTGCCAGTGCATGAATGTAACCGACCATGAAATCGAGGATGCCGTGCTGGAGGGGGCTCGAAGCTATGCGGAACTGCAGGAACACACCAAGATCGGCACCGTATGCGGACAATGCCGCTTCGAAAGCGAGGCACTGCTGGAAAAATATATCCATCTGCACTTCACCGAATAACAGCCGGTGGCAGCACCAGAAGCACAAGGGCTATAACCCGCTGATGGAAGGGTTTAGCGGAAGAAAGTGTCAAAAACCAGGTCCGAGATTTGACACTATTACCTATCAAGCAATACAATACGGTTTATGAAGATACGTTCAAAGATTTTTATTCCGATTTTCGCTGTTTTTATCATTTCACTCTCTGCTATAATAGGTTATATATTATATCAGGAAGCAATCGCCCTGGAAGAAACCATAACAAACCAAACAACCGAGCTTTCAAAATACGAAAGTGAACGATTCGCCACCCTGCTCGACAAAGCATATTATCATGGGCAAAGCCTGGCTCAGTCCCTCCAAACACTGAGCGAAAACCCTGCTTCCCAAAACCGTGAAACAGCCCTCAGACTTGTACAATCGGATCTGCAGAATTCACCCGAATTCATGGGAACGTGGGTCTGTTTCGAACCGAATGGTTTCGATCGAAAGGACGAAGAGTTCCAAGGCCAAGACCCATTCACGGAGAACGGGCGCTTTGCCTCGTACTGGTACCGCGTGGATGGAGAGCTTAAATCGATGGCCCTCGAGGATTACCAAAGTGCACAATGGTATACCCGTGCGAAAAACTCAGGCCGTCCTGTCCTGCTCGATCCTTTCACGTATGAGGTGGAGGGAACATCTGTGCTCATGACTACAATGGCGTTTCCGATCCGACGAAACGGGGAGGTAATCGGAGTATCAGGGATCGACATTACCCTCGAGAGCTTTCAGCAAATGATAAAAGACGTAACTCCTCTCGGAACCGGTTACAGCTTTATTGTCTCTGATCAGGGAACAGTAATCGCCCACCCGAAGGAAGATATTATAGCCACCGGCGCCGCCCAATACTTTGAAAAACCCGAGGATTTCACTCGCGCTCTCGAAGAAGGGGCTGTTTACCGGGAAAAAAAAGAAGCAGTAGGAGGAAGTCAAAGCAACTCCCTTTTTATCATGGTACCAATGCAAATAGGCGAGCTGGAAAAAACATGGGGCTTTGGTATATCCGTACCGCTGACCTCCGTTAGAGAAGAAATTCAGCATCTTCTTTTCATAGGAATAGTCATCGGTATTATCGGTCTAGCGCTCATGACTGCTGTCCTCCTGTATCTTGCCGGCAGAATTGTACGACCTATTCACAGCACAACCGAAATGCTCAGTGAAATTGCAGAAGGGGCAGGAGACCTTACCCAAAAACTTTCCGTTCAAACCAACGATGAAATCGGGACTCTGGCCGACTATTTCAATACCTTTATGGACTTTCAGAAGAACCTCATTTCCGATCTCCAGAAAACCACCGAATCGGTGGACAGGGTGAAAAACGATGTTGTCGCAGCTTCTGAAGAAACCTCCTCTTCTATTCAGGAGATCGGCGCCACAATAGATTCGATCGGTAACCAGGTGGACAGCCTCGACAATAACCTCGACAACTCGGTCAGCGCCGTAGAACAGCTCAACGCAGGAATAGAAAGCATCGACCAACAAATATCGGAACAAAGCACCATGGTTGAAGAAACCACCTCCGCAGTGAACCAGATAGCCGCCTCCCTGCACAACACCGCACGGATATCACAGAACAAACAGGATTCAGCCCAAAAACTCAAAAGTGTTGTAGAAACCGGGAGAAACGATCTTCATACTACAAACGAAGCTGTCAACGAGGTTACGCACAAACTCGAATCGGTTCAGAATATGAGTTCGGTGATTAACAGCATTGCCTCGCAAACGAACATGCTTTCAATGAACGCGGCTATCGAAGCCGCACATGCAGGGGAATCAGGAAAGGGTTTTGCCGTAGTGGCAGAAGAGATACGAAAGCTTGCCGAACAGGCTTCCGACTCCTCAAAGGAAATCACAACAGCAGTAGAAGAGATTACTCACTCCATCGAGCGGAGCAAAGAATCAACCGGAACCATTACCAACCAATTCGAAGAGATCATGTCCGAGACCGAATCCACAGTCGAGGCCTTCAACGAGATCAGCTCGAGCCTCAACGAAATGAGTACCGGCAGCGACGAGATCCTCCAGGCCGCTCAAGGACTCAACGACATCACAAGCAAAATCAAGGAAAGCTCCGGAGAAATGAAATCCGGTATTTCCGACATCCTCAAAAGCGAAGAGAGTCTCAAGGAGGTTTCCAGTTCCACCCGTTCCGGCATCGGAGAAATCCGTACCGGCGTCAAACAGATAGTCGAAGCATCGACGGAACTGGTGGAGCTGAGCAGCTCCCTCAACGATATCGTTAACACGATGAAAAGCAAGACCGACCAATTCAAGGTGGAAGACTCCGCCGGCTAACCCGTTTGACTATTCTTCTTCAAGAGGAAATGTGATCGTAAAAACCGGATGAGGCTCTTTTTTTACATTGATTGTTCCGTCTATCTGGTCTACGAGCGTTGAAATCAGGCTCATACCGAGACTCTGAGGCGCATGAATATCTATCGTTGCCGGCAAGGCGGGCCTCTATTCGACATTTCAAGGGTACACTCTTTTGTCGGTCTTTCCTTGCTTACTCCCCGGTTCCTGCCGGTTTCAGGCTCGACAGTTTTTTTGAGTGATACAAAGAAACTCGGTCTGTTCTCCTCATCTCTTCCATATTTTACTGTGTTCGTTGCGATTTCGTTGACAACCAACCCGAGGGGTATGGCTGTCTTGGTGCGGACTTGCAGTTCATCGATGTCCTGTACGAGTTGTCCCGGCGGAAATGCATTTTCACTGAACAACTGATTCAGAATCTCGGAAAGATATGATTTGACATCCATGTGTGTGACAGTGTTTGACTCGATCAGTTTCTCGTGGACAATCTTTATTGCGTTAATTTGATTGAACAGGTTCGAAAGGTCAATCTTTTCTCCTAGAGAGGCGTTCTTCAAGTTGATGAGCGATTCTACCATGGCCAGGTTGTTCTTGACCCGGTGATTGAGCTCCTTCATAAGCATTTCTTTTTCTTTCAGCTCCTTCTGCGAGGTTTGCTGTATGCACCGAATTTTGTAAAATACCGGGCGAAACAGAAGGAGCCCTGTCAGCATTATTACCGAGATGAAGAGGGCTATGAGTTCCGGCCAGAAAGAGGAAGCAGGATATATCCCGGATTCCAGAATATTTATCAAACTGATGATCCGGCGGACAGCCATAAGGCTTATCGCCGCGCTAACAAACAACCACGGCTTAAAAAACCCGGAGGTTCGAACCAAGAGGAGAGCAGTTACAGCAGAGGCAAGCTGCAGGAGAATCGAGATCGAAAGAATTATTGGTACCAGATATGTGCTCATTCAACCATACCTGGCGGGAGTATACCACTAATATCTCCATAAAGCAATTTAAGTTAAGTTTTTTTTAGAATACTCCCCTCGGGATAGAAATTTCGTGGTTTTTCTGAAGGAGTCGGGTTAGCCGCCCCGCTTTTTTTCAAGCCGTTCCTGACAAGGAGTTCGAGAAAACCGACAGCAGCTCCGGTAGGATCGATCACCGGTATTTGGAATCCTTTTTCAGCAGCCGCCTCTTCGACAGAGTGTGCCAGACCGAGCATGCCCGTACAACCGAGCACAACAGCTTCCGCTCCATCCTGCGTAACAGCCGCTTCCAGCTGTGAAAGAAGATTCGCTTTCAATGCCGAGGCGTCCGATAGATCGAGAACAGCAATATTTACATACCGAATCGATGCGAGATTCCCCTCGATCCCCTGTTTCCGTGCCAGGCCGCGAATCATTGGGACAACACTCGGAAGAACTGAGATTACCGTGAATTTGTTTGCCAACACAGAGGCCGTCAGTACGGCAGGCTGGAAACCGCCTACTACCGGAATTGCAACCATTTCCCGTGCGGCCTCCACTGCAGGATCACCGAAGCAATCAATAAATACAGCGTCAAAACCATCCTTTTCCGCCTGTACCGCCTTTTCGATAATATCCGGCGCACAGAGCGCCTCGTCAAAGGCGCTCTCAATAGAAGCCGTTCCCTTATCGAGATGCTCGATCTCTACCACCGCCTCCGAAGAGACGAACTGTTGCACCTCCTTTTCCACCTCACTATTGAACTGCGTGCTTATTACCGGCAAAATCACCTTGATTTTCATAGTATCCCCCTGCTTGCATCCAACAACGCAAACGGCCCATTCCGGAAACAGGTCTTCTTTACACCTCGACAGACACCCGCTTTCTTGTTGCAAACATGATGATGAAGTAAACGATTGCCCCCACAATGATCGTATCAAGGGCTGTGACGCTCGTTAACTGTAAGGCCGTATACTGGATGACAAACCCAAAGGCTGTTCCGACCATCCAGGAGACAAACGGAATGACTCGAAATTTCGGCACATTTTCGATCTCTTCCGCTTTATATTCCTTGTTGCGTTCCGAACGGAAGAAAAAATAGTCTACAACCATAACAGCCGCCGCCGGGGGAATAAGGATGGCAAGATAGGTCAAAAACATCTGAAACCCGCCGGAGGTGTTGATCCCCAACAGGGCAAGCACGGTACCGATTCCGCCGGAGGCAACCGTGATGATCCATTTCTTGAGTTTTGGGAACATTGCATTCAGGGAGAGGGCCCCCGAGTAGAGGTTGTTGTCGTTGGTGGTCCAGGCCGCGAGAATGATCGTGATAATCGCCAAAACAACCCAGAATCCGGCGTTGTTTTCTATCATGACCTTGGAAAAATCGACCTCTCCGCCGGCACCTTTGACCATGATTCCGCCCAGGATAAGAACGAGGGGAAAACCGATTATCATGCCGAAGGCCATCCCCCAGCCCCCTGCGGCTTTACTTTTTGCATAGCGGGTTACATCCGGCGCAATAAGCGCCCCGACGATAAAGGAGCCGATTACTACCGAGACAGCAACACCGAAGGGCATAGCTCCCTCGCCGGTGATCCTGGAAACGGTGGCAAGTGTGGTTTCCCCGCCGTAGACAGATACAATCGTGGCTATGATGATGATCAGCAAAAGCGGTATTGAAACAAGGCTCAGTTTTTCGATCGCTTTGAATCCGAACATAGCGGTAAGAGTCATGAGGACACCGCCGATGATTTTCAGACTCCAAACAGGCATTGCTCCACCGAGAACCATCTGGAGACCTCCGTCTCCCAGACCGGCTACCATGAAACCAAGCTGTACACCGAACCACCCCCACGCGCCGAAGAATAGCGCTATCTGGAAAACGTTGGCCCCGAAGAGCCCAAAGGTGTACCTTGCAGACAGACCGGTAGACAGCTTCGTATTCGCCCCGATTATTCCGGTAAGAATCGCAATTAAACCGAGTATCAATGCCGCAACAATAAACACCCCGATGGAAAAACCGAGCCGAGCAGGACCGGCAACCATCCCGGAAACGAGAAAAGCCGGTAGACATACGGCAATTCCCCAAAAGATAATCCCAATCTTGAGCCATCCTTTTTGCTCTTTTTCCGGTACGGGAACCGCACCATAATCTTCGAGCAGTGCCTTTGTTTTATCTTCCATACCTTTTTCTCCTTAATCTAATACTGTAATCATTACTATCATCCGGAAGGCATTCATTCACACATCCTCCGGATGGTCTCGGCCCTAGCTCGTACGCAAATCTCCTACCGCTTTGACCCGGAACCGGACGGCATTCGAAGGGAGATAAGCAAGGGGAATCTCCTCCACCTCTACCACTTCCACAGTATCCGCTTCGGCGCCGGCATGAACCGCTTCTTCTTTTGCCTCTTGTTTCACCTCTTCGAGAACAACCTCTCTGCCCTTCGTGGCAACATCGTAGACACCGTCGACACTGCCGGAAATCTGGGCTATAGCCGCTCCAATGGCATTAGCAACCTCGAAGTGATCAGGCTTCATAACGGTATTCGCCCCGGTAAGACTTTCCGGTACAAGAATACTCCCGCCGCCGACAACGACCACCGGGACATCACCCGAGGTGATCTTCATCTTATCGATAACCTCTTCCACCATGCTTCGGATTTTTCCGATCACTGCAGCGGCATTGCCGGCATCGAGTCCGGAAACCTTTTTAGCATCACCGAGCTCGGACATTCCGGCTACAACGGCCGCATCGGTAGCAGTAAGTGTTTTTCCTCCGAATATTTGAGATTCAGAGTGAATCCTGTATCCCACCGATTGAGGCCCTACCCGTACTCCGCCATTTTCGAGCTTCACAATGGATCCGCCCCCCAGACCGATTGCTAAAAGATCCGGCATTCGGAAATTTGTTCTGACACCTCCCATTTCCACTGCAGCGCTCGATTCACGGGGAAATCCCTGAGAAAGTACACCGACATCCGTTGTAGTCCCGCCGACATCAACCACAATCGCATCCTTTATTCCCGAAAGGTATGCAGCACCGCGGAGTGAATTGGTCGGCCCCGAGGCTATCGTTAAAACCGGATACTTTTTCGCATAGTCAATAGACATAAGAGTACCGTCATTCTGGGTGATAAACAGGTCGGCCTGTACACCGTGGGAACGGAGCACGTTCTGAAAAGAACCATAGGCTGTTTCCGCAAGCCGGCGAATTGCCGCATTCAGAATTGCTGCATTTTCCCGCTCTATCAGCCCTATACTTCCGATTTCATGAGACAGCGTAACCGGGAAATCCTTTCCGAAGACCTCCCAGGCAGCTTCTTGAACCAGATTTTCCTGTTCTTTGTTCACCGGTGAAAAAACACAGGAAACGGCTATCGCCTGTGCCCCGTCGTTCTTCAGCGTCTCGAGCGCTTTACGGATTTCTGTTTTATCGGTCTGAGCAATCAGAGCCCCGTTATATTCATATCCACCATGTACTATAGCGTAGGAGTTGCTGATTGTTTCCGTCATATCCGGCGGCCATTCAATAAACGGAGGAATCGCAAAACCGGAGGGAGCGGAAAGACGAATTACCCCTACCCTGGCAAGCCCTTTTCTTTCGACGATAGCGTTCGTGGCATGGGTCGTTCCAAGCATTGCATTCTCGATATCGGAAGGACGAACCTTTGACCCGTCAAGGACACGTTCAACCGCCTTTTTTATTCCTGAAATAACGTCCTCGGTTGTAGCCTCTTTGCACTTTTCAACAATTGTATTCTTTTCATCGAGAATTACCGCGTCGGTATTGGTACCGCCGACATCGATCCCAAGTCTGTATTTCATTTCCTTATCTCCTC
>JAIPGG010000094.1 GCA_021736255.1 Spirochaetales bacterium
GGGATCGAGTTCGGGAGGCACGGATTTGCCGGCCATATGAGACACAGCGATCTCCCCCTCCCCGGATGCTGCGTGGGCGAGCTGAACAGTGGGAATGATATCTCCAATGGCATAAATGGAGGAAACATCCGTTTGGTAATAGTCCCGGGTCCGGACATACCCCTTTTCCATCTTGATCCCCAAATCTTCCAGGCCGAGTTCTTCGGTGTTCGGCTGCCGTCCCACAGCCACCAGGAGCTTCTCGGCGTTCAGGCTGACAGCCTCCTCCCCTTCAGATGAGGAGAGTTCCACCTTCACCCCGGATTTTACCGATTTCATCCCCCGAGCGCTGGTTCCCGTATAGACATCGATACCTCTGCCTCGAAAATCCTTGTCCAGGACCGCCGCGGCCTCCGGATCCTCGAGGGGAAGGATTCCCGGAAGCATCTCCACCAGGGTAACCTTGCTTCCGAAAGAATTGAAGATATGAGCAAACTCCGCCCCGATGGCCCCGCCGCCGAGGATCACGATGGATTCCGGGAGTTTTTCCAGCATGAGGGCCCCGGTAGAAGAGAGGACCTTCTTCTCGTCGATCTCGAAACCCGGAATGGAACGGGGACGCGATCCTGTAGCAAGGAGAACAGCATCCGCCGAATAGGTTTTCCCGTCTACCGAAACCTCGTGAGGGCCAACCGGTTTGCCGGTACCGGAAATGAGGTCGACCTTGTTTTTTTTCAAGAGATGGGCCACCCCTTTCGAAAGGCGGTCGGCGGCGCTGCGTGAAGCTTTGTATACCTTTCCGTAATCGAAACCGCTTGCATCCACAGCGACCCCCATTGCTTCGAGAGAGGCGGCTGAACGAAAGACCTCAGCCTGATGAATCAGCGCTTTCGAGGGGATGCAACCGATATTCAGACATACACCGCCCGGTTTGTCCCGTTCTACAATTCCTGCCTTCATTCCGAGCTGAGATGCCCTGATGGCCGAGACATACCCGCCCGGACCGGAACCGATTACTAGAAGATCATAGTCTCTATCGCTCACTTTTCCGTCCTTTCTTCTACATGAGTGCCCGCATGGGGTCCTCGACGATGGCCTTGAGATCCCCGAGGAACTGGGCCCCTGAAGCCCCGTCGATCACACGGTGATCGCAGGAGAGGGTAAACCGTGTAGTCCTGCGTACTGCTATCGAGTCGTCCTCTTCCACCACAGCCTCCTTCTTTACCTCACCCACGGCAAGAATGGCCGAGCCCGGCGGATTGATGATGGCGGTAAACTCCTCGATCCCGTAGGAGCCGAGATTGCTGATGGTGAAGGTAGCCCCCTCGTATTCGTCCGGGCTGAGCTTTCCGCTTCTCGCCCCTGCTATGAGCTCCCGGAGCTCTGAATCGATGGTGCCGACACCCTTTTGCTCACAGCCCCGCACAATAGGAGTAATGAGTCCGCCTTCAACCGCCACAGCCAGACCGATATCCACTGAACCGTATAGACGTATCCCGTCCTCCTGCCATGAGGCATTGACCCCGGGATTCCGGACAATCGTCTCTGCTGCGAGCTTGATCAGGAAGGCATTCAGCGAAACCGACTGATCGAGTCCTGCATTGATCCGCTTGCGGGCATCCAGGAGCCCGTCCGCGAAGATCCTGCTGCGCAGGTAAAAATGCGGGGCCGAGAACTTCGACTCCGAGAGCCTGCGGGCAATGGCCTTTCGCATACCCCCGACGGGACGGGTCTCGTCGGCCAGGTTCGGCGGACGAAAGAGCCGGGACCCCGCCCCGTAAGAGCGGCTTTCGGCACCGGCCGGGGCACCGGCCGTTACACCGGCGCCGCCGGCCGGGGGACCTGCTGTTTGAGAGGCAGCCCTCCACTCCCCGGAGGGAGCTGAAACAACGGCCTTTTCCACGTCCCGTTGAACAATCCGGCCGCCGGGCCCTGAACCGCTGAGCCTTTCTATGTTTATCCCGGCCTGATTCGCAAGCTTTCGCGCGAGCGGAGAGGCCTTGACCCAGCCGCCTGCAGGCTGCTGTGCCTGCGCAGACACGGCAGCACCAGCAGCACCAGCAGCACCAGCAGCACCAGCAGCACCGGCAGTACCTGCAGCACCGGATCCGGGCCCGGCCGGCTGCCCTTTCTCTGCGGCCGCCTCTTGAGGGGCCTTCGCGCCTTCGGCCGGAGTTTTGCCGGCGGCCTTTTCTGCCGGGGTCTCTGCTTCGCCGGCGCCTTCAGCCGCTCTCTCGCTCGCTTCCGCCGAGCCGCCGGCGGCCCCTTCCGCGGCACCGCCGGCTCCCGCCTCGATTTCAGAGAGCAGATCCGAGACATCCTCTCCTTCCTCTCCGATAAGGGCGATCGCATCCCCTACGGCAACCTGCTGCGCCTCGTCCCTGACGATCTTCAACAGGACCCCTTCCTGGGTCGACTCATAATCCATCGTGGCCTTGTCGGTTTCTACCTCGCAGAGGACATCACCGCTTTTCACCTCATCCCCTTCACTCTTTTGCCAGGAAACGATCGTTCCCTCTTCCATCGTCGGGGAAAGGGCTATCATCAATACCTTTTCAGCCATCGTCAGTCCTCCCTTCCTTCGTAAACCGCATCTTCCGCATAGAGAACCCGCTTGGCCGCCGCAACAATCTTCTCGACCGAGGGCTGGACCGCCAATTCCATCCGGTGGTTATAGGGCATCGGGACATCCTCGGAAGCCACCATCTCTACCTGAGCATCCAAATCATCGAAACAGTACTTGCCGATCAGGTAGCCGACATAGGCTCCAAAACTCGCCACCGGCCAGGATTCCTCGACAATTACCGCCCGGTGAGTCTTGCGCACCGAGGTATAAATCGTCTTTTCATCCAGCGGCCGCAGGGAACGAAGATCGATTACCTCCGGCTGGTACCCCTCGCCGGCCAGGAGCTGGGCGGCCTTGTCTACCATACGGGTCGGTTTCCCGTAGGAGATAAGGCTCACATCCTTCCCTTCCCGGCGTATGGAAGCCTGTCCCAAGGGTATCAGGTATTCTTCTTCCGGTACCTCGCCCTTCCAGGAATACATCATCTCCCCTTCCAGAAAGATCACCGGGTTATCATCCCGGATGGATGTTTTTAAAAGACCCTTCGCATCGTACGGGGTAGAGGGAGCAACCACCTTGAGCCCGGGCACGTGGGCATAATAGCTTTGGAGGGCCTGGGAATGCTGGGAGGAGAGATACTCGGCAGGCCCGTTGGGACCGCGAAATACCATCGGAACCGATAGCTGTCCTCCGGACATGTGTCTCATCTTGGCGGCATTGTTCACTACCTGATCGAGAGCCAGGAGGGAAAAATTCAAGGTCATCCATTCGACAACCGGCCGGAGCCCTGCCGCAGCGGCTCCCACCCCCAACCCGGAAAATCCCAATTCGGTTATCGGCGTGTCGAGGACCCGTTTTTCCCCGTACTTATCCATAAGTCCCTTCGTGACCTTATAGGCCCCGTTATACTCACCGATTTCTTCACCCATCAGCACGACCCGATCATCCCGGGCCAGTTCTTCGTCAAGGGCCTGATTCAAGGCCTCGCGCATACTCAATTCAGCCATCAGTCCCTCCTTACTCGGCCAGGATGTCTTCGTAGATTGTAGACAGTGCCGGTTCTTCCGATTCTTCTGCGAATTTCGCGGCATCTTCGACCCGTTCTTTCGCCTTGTCGTCGATCTTTCCATAGGCTTCATCATCGATGAGACCGGCATCCTTCATTTTTTCGAGCAGCATCACGATCGGATCCTGCTGCTTGTAGGACTCGAGCTCCTCCCGGGTCCGGTATTTGGCGGGATCGCTCATGGAGTGCCCCTTGTACCGGTAGGTTTTGGCCTCGAGCAGGGTGGCGGTTCCCTCAGTTCTTGCACGCTCGGCCGCTTTGGTAATTGCCTCGTACACGGCAAGCACATCCATCCCGTCGACCTGTTCCCCCGGTATACCGTAAGAAGCACCCATTACCGAAAAATCATCCACCGAGGAAACACGGCGAAAATTCGTGCCCATACCGAACTGATTGTTTTCACAGACATAGACCACCGGAAGATTCCAAATACTCGCAAGATTCAGTGATTCATGGAAAGCGCCCTGGTGTATCGCTCCGTCTCCGAAAAATCCCACGGTGACTCCGCCGTCTTCACGATAGCGCTGAGCAAAGGCTACTCCGGTAGCCATCGGGATTTGTCCTCCGACGATCCCGTTTCCCCCGTACATATGCTTGTCCACATCGAACATGTGCATGGAGCCGCCCTTTCCCCTGCTCACACCGGTCACCTTGCCGTAGAGCTCGGCCATAATTCCCCGGGGATCCATACCCGTGGCGAGGGCATGCCCATGGTCGCGGTAGCCGGTTAAAAGATAATCCTTCTTCATATCAAGAGCCGCAGCCGTGCCTACGGCCACCGCCTCTTCTCCGTTGTAGAGATGGCAAAACCCTCCGATCTTCCGCAGACCGTACATCTGAGCGGCCTTTTCCTCGAAGCGCCGAATAAGCGTCATCTCCTCGAGAAGCCCCAAGAGGAAGTCCTTCTTGTAATCTGTGATCTTCTTCATGAACGGTCCCCCTTGCCTCCTGCCGGAAACGATACGGCACTCCGCTCTCCGTCGAGGGGCCGAAAATAAACCAGCTCTTCGATCCGGGTTTCCAGAACGACCAGGGCCGACGCATCCTTGTTCACTCGCCAGAAAACCTGCAGGTTCCCCCCGATCGACTGAATTACCTCCGACTTGAATGAGGGGTTGTCGATAATCTCCATCTTTCCCCGAACATTCATTACCTCGTTGAGACTTCTGGACTGGATCATCCATTCCACATCCGGACTGCCGCTTACCTGTACAGCCTTTTGGAATTTCGGTGAGGTAACGGCAAAGACCGACCCCTCTTGACCGTCAACCAGAGAGGGCGTCATCCACCGCATCCGGGGTTTGCCCTCTTTATCCACTGTGGCAAGAACTGCTGTTTTTGATTCATCCAGCAGCCTGCCGAGCGTATCAAGCGCTTCTCGAATTTCCACCTGAACCTCCTTGCTTATTGTATACAGGCCCGCGGTATCCACGGGGTATTGATTCGTGCCTACCGGCGGTAGAGTTCCGATTCATTACTGTAAATGTAATAGCTCCGGCGGCAGAAAGCCACACCGACCGGCCGGCTCGACCAACAAGTTTACTGAAGAAAGGCCACCCCATGTTTGTTGTCAGCGTCGAGATACATCTGGAGCAGCCGTTCAGCCCCCGCGTTCCGGAAATCGATGAGCTTTACAACATGGTCGTAGGGGGCCACCTCCTGCTTATAGCGCCCGGTATCGAGAAAATCATCGGCGGCGGTAGGAGCTGATTTCAGAAAGTCTTCCTGATAGATAACCTCCTCGTCATCGGGATAAACCGGGAGATAGATTATATCCGCTTCCACCAGGTCCTGAAAAAAATGTGTGCCGTAACTCACCTCGGGTACATAATCCGCCGTCTTTTTGGCCACCTCGATTATCATCCGGCTGTTGTTTATATCCCCGTAGGAGACCTTAACCCCGAGATTGATATTGTTGCTTCCCCAGCGTCCGGGTCCCATAAGGATGAATTTTTCGTTTTTCAGTTTCCTGTTGAAGAGTCCTACCAGCCGTGCTATGTGGAGTTTTTCGTGTTCGGTAGAGAGGGAGGCATACCCGTCGGCATCCACATAGATCATGTACCGGATGTCTTCCACAATGACATTCCCGGAAAAGCCCCGGCGCACGGTGAACAGAATGTCTTCCTCCGGCAGGTTGCGGGGGATGGAAACCTCTTTCTGAAAATACGTACTGTTCTGAAAGAGAGGCCGGCACTGCAGGAGATAGAATTTCTCATCCTGATAGGCAAACTCAATGTCCACCGGAGTCTTGTAGACTGTTTCCAGTTCGTTCAACAGGGCTATCATCCGCCTGCAGAACTTTTTGTCCCGTAAAAGGGTATCAAAGGTGATCGCTGCACTCCCGTATTCATACCGGCCGGGGACGAGCAGGGGATTGACGAATTGTTCGTCTTCGATCTGCGATACGGCGTAAGAGAAATCGGCATGGGGATCGATGGTATCCCGGATCTCGTTGATCAGGTCGACGAAGTGAACCGATTCGATGGAGCGGTTTTCCAGGTTGAGCACATCCACATAGCGCTGAGAGTATTTGAACTGGTCTTCGAAAGAGCCTTCCGGTCGAAGCAGGGGAGCCGATAGGGAAACAATACGGGGGTAATCATCCCCTACCCGGTCTACAGCCCGCGTACCAAGTCCCATCACCAGGCGAAGCATACCCTCCTCTTCCCGGATCTTCTCGTTCCAGGTGTAGATGTTCCTGGAAAAAGCCACCCCGGCAAACGCGGGGAACCAGTATTTGCCGTACTGTTTGCCTACCACCTTTTGCACGAGAATACACATGATCTCCTTGAAATCCAGGAGATTCTTGTCCCGCCGGTAGGCAATTACACTGGTGCGGAAGATGCTGTAGTACACCTTTTTTATTGTCTCGACGAGTTCGTCGAGACGCTCATCTTCGCTGCCCTGGTTAGCTATAAAGAAGGAATCGTACTTCCCGTAGAAGGGGGCGCCGAAATTGTCTTCCAGCAGACTCGAGGAACGGATAATCAGAGGAGTATCGTTGAGCTCACGCAGAAGGGTACGGAACTTCGTCATTACCCACTGCGGGAAAGTAGCGCGCAGGAAGGAGGCGTAGAGGACCTCCTGTTGTTTGTCTATATCGTCGTGGTCCAAATACTTGAGGCTGTGCACCTCTTCGAGACTGTTGTGCTCGATAAACACGGAAAAGATTCTGGAATCGATAAAATAGGAGGTGGTTTCCTTCATGAACTCTTCGTACTCCGGCCTCCGCTGGATGGCAGGCATGAGCACGCGGTTTGCCAGCAGCATACCCGCACTTTTCCCGCCGATCTTTCCTCTGGAGTTCGAAGCGCCGATTATCCGTTTGATAATGTCGTTGATGTCGCGCATGGTGATGTAATTCTTGGCGATCCCGACAAAGTGGAGGTTGTTGTTGATAAAGTCATTGATGAGGTTTACCCGGATACCGATGGCAAGGTTTTCCGACAACTGAGAGCGTCCGATCGGCAGACGGCTGAAATCGGACAAAAGCCGTTTTACCTCTTCCGAATTATAGTTTTCGTTTTGGAGATGGTTCCAGATCTTCCGGGCAAGCTTCTCTTTCTGGGCCAGGTTGATGTAATCCAGAATGTCTTCCCGCTCGTAGTTCTCGAAAATCGTTTTTATAACATAGGCGTTGTGATACTTTTCGCAGTTCTCTTCGTCTTCGAATTCACGGGCCAAACACGGAGCCCTGGATTCCAACTCGAGGCTGTCCAGCAGCCCGTCCCGTTCGAGGATGGCCTGAAAGGTTTTAATGAAATCCTGTATATTGACCTCTTCCCGGAAGAGATGCTGGTATAAAAGATGTTTCTCGATATCCATGCCGCTTGTGTCTGTGCTGTTCGTGTCTGTGCCGTTTGTGTCCATACCTTACTTATACAAAAAAACCGCCCGGATTTCCACAACGTGGGAACCCGGACGGCACAATAAGGAGTATATGCAGGCTGCAGAGAAGTATTACACCCAGCCTCGCAGCTTACATGCCTTTGCTACACGATCCACGGAGATAACGTAGGCCGCCTTTCTCATATTGATGCTCTTGCTCTTGGATACTTCGTAGGTACCCTTGAAGGCATGGGTCATCTTGCGGTCGAGTTGTTCGTGGATCTGTTCGAGGGTCCAATAGTAGTTGTAGGTGTTCTGGACCTGCTCGAAATAGGAGACCGTGACCCCGCCGGCGTTGGCCAAGAAATCGGGAATCACGAAGACGCCGTTGTCGTAAAGAATATCGTCGGCATCGGGAGTACTCGGTCCGTTGGCCAGCTCACAGACGATGTTCGCCTTGATGTTTTTGGCATTCGAACCGGTAATAACGTTCTCGAGGGCCGCCGGAAAAATAACGGTGGTATCGAGTTCGAGCAGATCTTCGTTGGAGATGCTGTCCGCGCCGGAAAAGCCGACAACCGAACCGGTTTTGAGCTTGTGTTCGACCAGAGCATCCACATCGAGGCCGTTCTTGTTGTATACCCCGCCCTTCGAGTCCGAAGCGGCGACGGTCTTCATGCCCAAGAGCTCTTTGCTGATCTTTGCCGCATGCTGCCCGGCGTTCCCGAATCCCTGTATGGCACAGGTTGCCTTGGAAGCGTCGATGTTCAAAGCCTTAAAGGCTTCCCGTACGGTATACACACCGCCTCTGGCGGTAGCATCTCCCCGGCCCTGCGAGCCGCCGATTCCAATAGGTTTTCCGGTAATAACCCCCGGATGTGCTTCGCCGCGAAGGGTTTCATACTCATCCATCATCCAGGCCATGATCTGTGGGGTCGTATAGACATCAGGTGCGGGTACGTCCTGAGTCACGCCGAGGATCTTGCCTACCGCACGGATATACCCGCGGGCAAGGCGCTCTTTCTCGGTTTCAGAAAGCTCTTTGGGATTACAGGTAACTCCTCCCTTTCCTCCTCCGAGGGGAATATCGACAATCGCCGTCTTCCAGGTCATCCACGCGGCCAGGGCGCGGACGGTGTCGATGTTTTCATCGGGATGCCAGCGAAGTCCGCCCTTCGTGGGCCCGCGGGAGTTGTTGTACTGAACGCGGTATCCCTTGAATACCTTGGTACTGCCGTCGTCCATCTTGACGGGAATTGTAACAACGAATTCACGCATGGGTTCTCGTAACAGTTGTCTGGTCGAATCATCCAGACCTAAAATATCCGCGGCGGTATCGAGCTGGGATTGTGCAATTGCAAAAGGGTTTAATTGTTCGTTCGACATGCTTGTTCCTCCTGAGTAATGCCATATCACTCGGCAACGTATGAGCCGTAGTAGTATTGGATATATCGTATAGTAGCATGTCTTTTCAAATCCGGCAAAAGGAAATTTCTATCTTTTCGCTGACATTTCAATAATTTTCCAAAAAAAATCCCCTCTACTTGACAAATTCGTAAAATAAGATACCCTTTTCTCCATGATTCCCGAAAAGGTCCAATTAATATTAGATCAATACAGCCTCGAGGCTGCGGAGTTCGAGCCGGGCAGCACCCCTACCTCGCCGACTGCGGCCGAAAAGCTCGGCTGCCGGGTTGGACAGATCGCCAAATCAATGGTTTTCAAGGGAAAGGACGGCAGGTTTTTTCTGATTATGGCAGCAGGAGACCGGAGAATCAGTTCTAAACGGATGAAGGAACTGACCGGTGTAAAAACCAGGATGGCCAATGCCGAGGAAACCGCAGCAATCACCGGTTTCAGGCCGGGCGGTGTCTGCCCCTTCGGGCTCGACGGAGTTGAGGGGCTCGAACTCTTTATCGACGAGTCCCTATCTGAATGGGAGACTGTCTATCCCGCAGCAGGGACCGACGCCTCGGGCGTTCCCGTTTCTTATGAAAGGCTCAAAGAAATAACCGGCGCCGCCGCCTGCAATGTTACCGAGGTTCCCTCCTGATCAGGTTGCCGCCTGCCCTCTGCCGGTGCGTTTGGCCTTCCCCACCAGTGCATTGAGCCTGGACAAACGCCGGGCGAGCAGCCGGGCAAGAAATATCCCGTAATAGGGATGTTCCTTCACTGCATTGATGAAATCGTTCTTGCTTATCTGTATCAGAACGCTCGTCCCTTCGGATATGACTGAGGCGGTTCGGCGGTTGCTCAACAGAAAGGACATCTCTCCCAAAAAGATATCGTCTGGGGTGAGTTTTGATACGAGTTTTCCCCCGGCGTAGATCTTGAGACTCCCGGAAACTATATAATAGA
>JAIPGG010000095.1 GCA_021736255.1 Spirochaetales bacterium
TCCGCAGTTTCTTCGCCGTTTCGAAGCGCCCGGGGGCGTACGGGTCGGGAAAGTCACGGTTCAGGGTTGATTCCATTTCTTCCCAGCTGCCATGCAGGTCTGAGGTCCGCATTCCGCTGAATACTCCGGGCTCGTTGATGTAGTAGATATGCCACTCGTCTCGTCCCTCTGCCGGTTCGGTAAAGCCGGTTGGAGCCTCGTAGTCGGCCAAGATAATATCGTTTTGGTAGTCAGCAAGGAGCTTCGAGAGGCGGTCGCCGTAGAGCTCCCAGGTTTCCTCGGCGATCCAGTCGTACCAGCCGGGAATGTGAGTCGGTTCTTTTTTTTCGATAGCCTTGATGACCTGAGTTTTTGATAATCGATATCCCTTCATGCCCTGATAACTCCTGCTAATTTAGTTAGTAAACAAAGTTGCAAAACAATGACAAACGGGCCTGTCCAAGGATTGGCTGGGTACGCAGGTTTCCGTCTTTTGTTTGCTTTCGTTGTACTTTTTTATCATCGAATTTGTAATAAGTCAAGAAAAATATGAAACAAAGTTTAAAAACAAACAACGAAAACGAAAAACAAAATAATGAACCTTTCCTTGTTGTTTTTGTACGGTGATTTTAGACTGATTACAGGAGGTTCTATGCCGGAAAGCAGACAAGGAACGAACAATGATTCGAGTGATCAGGAAGTGAACTTTATCGAGGGACTTACCGCTGTTTTTGGTTCCCCGGTGGCCGAAAATCCGACGATTCTGATGATGGATGCTGCCTTCCAGGAGCTCGGGTTAACGTGGCGCTATCTGAACATCGAGGTGCCTGCGGAAAACCTGGAAGCGGCGGTGGAGGGGGCAAAGGCAATGAATTTCAAGGGATTCAACCTGACGATCCCTCACAAGGTCGCCGTAATCGATCTTTTGGATGAACTCGGCGAGGCGGCAAGGAAGATCGGGGCGGTGAATTGCGTAATTCCGGAGGGCAAACGGCTGATCGGCAGGAATACCGACGGAAAGGGCTTTCTCCAGTCGCTGCAGGAACTGACCGATCCGAAGGGGAAACGGATTCTGATGTTTGGAGCAGGGGGAGCCGCAAGGGCCATTTCCACCGAGCTCGCACTGGCCGGAGCGGCGGCGATCACGATCGTAAACCGCAGCAACGAGCGGGGGCGGGGGCTGGTAGACCGACTGGTCTACGGCAGCTCGGTAGAGGTGGATTTTATGCCGTGGCAGGAATCCGTTCGTCCGGAGAAGGCGGACATCGTTATCAATGCAACCAGCATGGGGCTTTATCCGGAGGTGGATCGGGTTCCGCCGCTGGATTTTTCTTCGCTCAGCAAGGATCAGATTGTGGCGGATGTGATCCCGAACCCGCCGTCAACTAAGTTTCTGGCCCGGGCAAAAGAGGCCGGGGCCGTCACCCTGGACGGTCTGGGGATGCTGGTCAATCAAGGGCGGGTCAACGTGGAATACTGGAGCGGGAAAACCCCTGACGCTGTGCGCATGAGGGCCGCTCTGGAGGATTTCTTCGGCAAAGCCTCCGGTTGACTGTTTTGCAGAGAAAACAGTATGATGCGCGAAGGTGATCATAGCAAAATTGACTTTTCATAATAAATGAAGAAAATAATTTTTTTGGGCGTGGTAATCCTTATTGCCGCCGTAATCCTCCTTTTTTCTCTTACCGGACTATCTGTCTTTCGAACGCCTGAGACCAAACAGGTTTTCGTTCCTCTCTCTGCCGAGGAAAAGGGTGCCGCAAGCGCCCCGGGTTCCTCCCCGGGGGAAACCTACATTGCCATGGGAGACTGGGGGTACCCCCCTTTTGAGTATCTGAACGAGGACGGCCTTCCCGAAGGCTTTAATATCGATATCCTCTCGCGCATTGCGGAGATAATGAACATGGATATCCGTATCAGCCTCGGGCCTTGGAAGGTTGTGCGGAACGAGCTGAAAGAGGGGGAGATTGACCTGCTTGCCGGCATGTACAAAACCGGAAAGCGGGAAAAGAACTTCGATTTTTCGATTCCCCATTTTATGGCGTCCTACGGGGTTTTTGTACCGGAAGGCTCTGCGATTCACAGCCTGCAGGATCTGGAGGACAAGCGTATTCTGGTCCAGGTCGGCGACCTGGCACACGATTATCTTCTCGAAAATGAAATAGGAGGGGAGCTTGTCCCGGTAGACGAATGGACACAGCTCATTCCCGCCCTTCTGGAAGGAGAGGCGGACTGCGCGGTTATGGGAATGGTCCAGGGGGTAAGGATCCTTCGGGAAGAGGGATACGGCGGTATTCGCGTTTTGTCTCAACCTCTTCTGCAGCGGCCCTACTGCATTGCCGTACAGGAAGGGGACGATGAGCTCTTGTCCCGGATAAACGAGGGACTCAATCTGCTCAAGACTTCCGGGGAATACGACCGGATTTACCAGAAATGGTTCGCTGTGTATGAGAAATCCCGTCTTTTCAGCCATCCGCTGGTCAAGATACTGGCGGGAGGAATTCTGGTTCTCGGAGTAGTCCTTTTCGTTATTGTTCTGTGGAGTCATTCTCTGCGGAAGCAGGTCAGAAAACAGACTGCAGACCTGCGAACGACCCTGGAAGAGCTGCGGCAGGCCAACAGCACCAAGAACCGCTTCCTTGCCGGGGTCAGTCATGAGCTGCGGACCCCCCTCCACGGCATTATGGGTATGTCCCGCCTCCTGGAAGAAACCGGTCTTGATTCCCGGCAGCAGGAACTGCTGAGTTTGATGAAGAAGGCTTCCGAACAGCTCAACCGGGTGCTTTCGGATTTGATTGATATTTCGCGGCTGGATACGGGGCAGCTCTCCATCGAACGATCGCGTTTTTCTTTGAACAGTCTGTCGACCTGGCTCGAACCGATCCTGCAAAAGAACGCCGGCGAAAAGGGATTGGCGTTTGATATATCGATCTGCGGCAGGCAGGATGCTGTACTTTTCTCCGACAAAGATAGAATCGCCCAGATTCTCATCAACCTCACCGATAACGCGGTCAAGAACACGAATGCCGGAGAGGTAAAACTGCACCTAGTCTATCCGGCAGAAAAGGCTCCGGACAGCGGCGACGGGGGGCTGAAGCTCCTCGAAATCCGGGTCGAAGACACCGGCAAGGGGATAGCTCAAGAGGATCTGGAGGGAGTGTTTGCTCCCTTCACCCGGGGAAAGGGCCCTTCCGGCGAACGTGCTTCCGGATTGGGGCTCGGGCTGTCGATTGTACAATCCATAACCGACCTGCTCGGCGGTACGGTTGACGTGGAGAGTACGGTGGGAGCGGGAAGCGCCTTTCGCGTGCGGCTGCCCGTTGAGGAGGTAGACAAAGACACCCTCCCGGAAAGCGGCCCAGCTCAAAATCAAGAGATCCCCGCTGATCATCAGGCGGTAGAAGCTCTGCCTGGTACGGCGCCGAGGGACGTGCTCATCGCCGAGGACGAGGGAATAAACCGTCTCTACCTCGAAAGCCTTATGAGGAAAGAGGGATGGAATACCACAGCTGCCGCCACCGGTTTGGATGTACTGAAAAAGGCCGAGGACCACAGCTTCGACCTTATTCTGATGGATTTGAGCATGCCGGAGATGGGCGGACTCGAGGCTGCAGGAAAAATCCGCAGCTTTGAGGCGGAAAACGGCAGGCCGAAAACCCCCATGATCGCTCTTACAGCTCATGCCTACGAGGCAAACAAACAAGAGTGCATCGATGCGGGTATGGACGGCTTTGTTTCAAAACCCTTCCATGAACGAGGGTTATGGAAGGAAATAAAACGAGTCCTTTCCATTTCGTGATTTTTTTCGTAATTCACCCTTGCGGGCAATAAAAAAAGCTTATATAGTAAAAGTCACATTTTTCAGGAGAAACATATGGCTGATCTAAAGACGTCCTATTCAGGGCTCTCCCTTTCCAACCCTGTCCTTGCGGGAAGTTCGGGAATGACCGGGAGTCTGAGCGGTCTCAAACGCCTCCGAGACAACGGGGTCGGCGGGGTCGTACTGAAATCGCTGTTCGAGGAACAGATTCGATTCGAAATCCAGAAAGAGGCCGGCAGGGGCGGTGTTATCTACGGTTACGATGATATCGACGACTACGTAGCCTATTACGAACGAAAGCATCAGCTCTATGAGTACATGCAGTTGATCCGGGAGGCCAAGGCCGAACTCGATATCCCGGTAATCGCAAGCGTAAACTGTTTCTCTTCCGGTGAATGGAAGGAGATCGCTGCCCAGGTCCAGGAGGCGGGCGCCGATGCGCTTCAGCTCAATATTTTCGTTCCCTCGTTCGAGACGGACCTGCAGAGTGCGGATGTCGAGGGTGAATACGTGGAGATCGTCCGAATGGTAAGCAGCCTTCTCGAGATTCCGGTAACTGCTAAAATCGGTTACTATTTTACCAGTATCCCGACCATGGTTGCCCGTTTGCTCGAAGCCGGAGCGGCGGGAGTGGTTCTTTTCAATCGCTACTACGCCTCCGATTTCGACCTGGACTCGATGAAGCTTATCAGCGGCCCGGTTTTCAGCGGGCCGGAAGAGATGACCCTTCCGCTGCAGTGGATTTCACGGCTTGCCGGCAAAGTGAACGGCAGCCTTACCGGAGCAACGGGTGTTCACGATGGAGACGGTCTTATCAAGCTTCTTTTGGCCGGCGCCGACGCGGTCGAGGTGGTTTCCGCTCTGTATTCGACCGGACCCGATGCTGTTTCCAATATGATCGGACGTCTTTCCCAATGGATGGAGGAGAAGGGCTATTCGAACATCGCGGATTTTCGGGGAGCTCTGAGCCGTTCTTCTTCCGGGACCCCTGAGTTCTACGACCGTATGCAATACATGAAATATTACGGAGAACTGAAAGCCGCCAAGTAATCGGTGAATCAGAGAAGGAGAGTCCTATGCAGCGATTGAAGAGTATCATCGTGCTTGCTGTAATTTTAGCCCTGGTATGGATCATGCTCACCGGCGTCGAGAACCGAGATGAATGGATTGTCGGGGGTATTGCTCTGGTTTTGACGGTTTTAGTTTTTTTCAGGCCGGCCGGGGTGTACGGGGGACTGCGCTGCAGTCCGAAAGGTATCGTACTGATTCCGGTATACCTGGTGGTTTTTTTATGGGAGCTCATAAAATCAAATCTCGATGTTGCCGTCCGGGTGTTGAATCCCAGGCTCCCGATCAATCCCGGTATTGTCCGTTTTAAAACGAAGATGGACAGCGATCTGGGAAAACTCATCCTTGCCAATTCGATCACATTAACTCCGGGAACACTCACTGTCGATGTGGAAGACGATACGCTGACGGTTCACTGGATCGACGTTGACGCCGCTGCACCGGAGGACGCCGGAAAGAAAATTGCCGGACGCTTCGAGAAGCTTCTGAAGGAGATCGCCAAATGACGCTGACTATCGCCCTTGTCCTGATCGGAGCAGCGGTTGCCTTGACCTTGATTCGGCTGCTCATCGGCCCCACCGGTTTCGACCGCCTTGTGGCTGCCGATACGATGGCCGTGATTACCACAGCTTTGATCGTGCTCTTGGCCCATCTGTTCGAAAGATCAATTTATATGGATGTCGCTCTGGTTTATGCCCTGATCGGTTTCGTAGGGGTGGTTACTCTGGCACGGCATCTGGGGGGAGGTTCCTGATGGATATTGCGGGTACCATCCTTGTTGTCATCGGGAGTGTGTTTCTCTTTTTCGGGGCCCTCGGCATCATCCGGATGCCGGATTTCTTCAACCGGATCCAGGCAGGCACCAAGGCGACAACCCTCGGAGCCATGTCGCTGATCCTCGGCGTGGGGTTTTTGAATCCTTCCTTTCTTACCAAGAGTATCGTTCTTGTTGTATTTATCATGCTGACAAACCCGATCTCGAGCAGTACGATTGCCCGCTCCGGATACCGAGCCGGGATGCTCGAGGGCGGAGCCGAGCTGAGCGGCAGTCAGGCCGGCGGTGAACCTGCCGGTGGATCTGCAGTGGGTGCCGGCGAGGAGGCGGAGGAATGATTACCCTGTTGAGCTTTCTTGTGATCGTTCTGCTGATTGCTGCAGCGGCGATTCTCTTTATTCGCGATGTGCTGCAGGCGGTGATTCTTTTAACGGTAGTAAGTCTTTTGGTCTCGATACTCTTTCTCTTTGTTGCCGCTCCCGATGTGGCGATAACCGAGGCGGCGATAGGTTCTGCTTTGACGACGATCGTCTTTGTGGTTGCCTACCGCAGAACCCGGGGCGGCGGCAGAACCCGAGGCGGCACTAACCGCGGGACTGCAATGCAACCCGGCGATCGAAACATCTCCGCACAGGAAGGGGGAGAGTAATTTATGCGGCATGTAGTCGGAATTGTCCTAATAGCGGCGTTTATCTTCTATGTACTTTCCCTGGTAAGCGGTCTGTTTATCGGTCCCGATCCAGAAGCGGTCGGCCCTGTCGGAAGGCAGGTGCTCGAGCAGAGTACGAGAGAGGCCGGAGCGGTAAATACGGTTACCTCGGTGGTCGTTTTCTACCGGGGTTTTGATACCCTCGGCGAGGTAACGGTCCTCTTTCTTTCTGCGCTGGGTATTGCGGTCTTTTTCCGCGCCGGAGGCGAGAGCGCGAACAGGGCCGGCACCTCCGGCCCCGCCGGAAACACCGAAGAATGCGGGGCGCCGGGCTTTATCCTCCGGACAGGGGCCCGGATCCTCTACCCCTTCTTTTTTCTTTTCGGAATCTACATCATCGTTCACGGCCACCTGAGCCCGGGCGGCGGCTTTCCCGGCGGCGTCATCATCGCTACCGGTTTCTTTGTCGCCATCCTGACCGGCGATCGTTTTCATCTTCCGGAGGGGCTTCTGACCGTGCTCGAAGGGTTTGCAGGGCTTTCCTTTATCGGCCTGGGTCTGGCGGGGCTTTTCAGTCCGGCAGGCTCGTTTCTGGCGAACATTCTGCCCCTCGGCTCCTTCGGAACCATCTTCAGTGCGGGTATCCTGCCGCTGCTTTATGCCGTGGTAGGAGTCAAGGTTGCGGCTGAGCTTTCGGGAGCTGTCGGCCGGATCTACCTCGACCCGGAACCCGTGGAGGAACAGTAATGAATCAGATTTTTACGGTAACATCACTGATGAACATCGCCGCTTTCGGGCTCATCATTATCGGACTCCTGGCGATTTTTACTCAGAGAAACATCTTTAAACTCATAATCGGGCTGAATCTGGCGGATGTCGGGGTCAACATATTCCTGGTGAACGCCGGGTATATCGACGGAGGAACGGCTCCCATATTTACCGACGGTATCCGCAGCGCTCAGATCATGACCGACCCGGTCCCCCAAGCCCTCGTGCTTACGGCCATCGTCATCGGTTTCGGAATCACGGCCCTTGCCCTGGGGCTGACGATCCGGCTCTTCGAGAAGTATCACACCCTGGATGTCAAGGAAATGAGGGGGCTCAAATGGTAGGTCCTGTACTTTCTCCGATCCTTCTGATTCTGGTCCCCCTGTCTGCGGCCTTTCTGATCGTTCTGCTCTCCTCGGTGTTGAAGCAGCATGGCCCGGTCCTGGCCTTTCTGGCTCTGGCCGCCGAGGTGGTCATGGCGATATCGATTTACCCGGCCGCAGCAGCAGCCCCCATCGAGGTGGTCATAGCGGGAGTGCGTGCGCCGGTGGGCATCAACCTGATTGCCGATCCACTCTCCATGCTTATGGTCCTGGTCGTGGTGATTTCGGCCCTTTTGGTTTCACTGTATTCGTTTAGCTATATCCGGGATGAGCAGAAATCCCGCTATTCAGCCCTTTTTCTCCTTTTGGTAACCGGGGCTGTTGGTATGCTTCTTACCGGAGATATATTCAATCTCTTTGTTTTCTTCGAGATCCTCTGTATCTCCTCCTACATCCTTGTGGCCTATCACCGCGGCGGACTGGGACTCGAGGCCTCGATCAAATACCTGATCCTCGGTTCGGTGGGATCGCTTTTTATCCTGATCTCCATCGGGATGATCTACGGCGCCCTCGGAACCCTGAATATGGCTCATATCGGGGCAAACATCGACCTGCTTCCGGAGGGCACCCGTCTTGCGGCCGCAGCATTCTTCCTGGTCGGTCTGGGAGTCGAAGCGGCGGTCTTTCCCCTCAACAGCTGGCTGCCCGATGCTCATGCGTCCGCTCCCTCGTCGATCAGTGCGGTGCTCTCAGGGTTCGTAATCGAGGTTGCCCTGATCGTTATGATCCGGGTTGCAGGTTCAGTCTTTCAGATCACTCAGGTGTTTCCCGTGCTCATGGTCGTCGGGGTGATTACCCTGTTGATCGGCGAGTTTGCCGCGAACCGGCAGCCCACACTCAAGCGGATGCTTGCCTATTCGAGCATTGGTCAGATCGGATTGATTCTTTTTGCCCTCTCGGTGGGTACCCCCGATGCTTCAAGCGGAGCGCTGTTGCAGGTGATCAACCATGCCGCGGCAAAATCTGTTCTCTTTTTGGTAGCCGGATACTATATTATGCGGACCGGTTCCGGGCGTATCGAGGATTATGCAGGACTCGGGCGGAAGATGCCGGTGGCCTCCTTCCTGTTTGTACTTGCCTTTCTCTCTTTGATCGGTGTGCCTCCGCTGCTGGGGTTTTTCAGCAAGTTTTCCATTATCACATCCGCGCTCTCTGCCGGAACGGTTCCCTCTCTGTTTATGGCGGGTCTTGTTCTGGTGGGAACGGTGGTGGAGGTTGTCTACTTTATCCGGGTAATGCAGGTCCTCTACAGCAGCCGGCAGCAATCCGTATCGATCGAATCGGGCATCCCTGCAGGGGCCCTGGTTTCGATTCTTCTTTTCAGCCTGGCCTTCGCGGCAGGGGCTGCAATTCTGACACCCTTGACCCAGGCTGCCGGTTCGGCCGCTGCGGTTTTGTTCTGAGGCGGGAGGATTTATGTTTATGAATATGGTTCTGGTACTGCCGGCCGCCGCCCTTCTGGGGATCGTGCTCAATCTGGTTTTTTATCGATTCCGGCGGGTCAGGGCGGTGCTGAGCACGCTGATATTTCTGGGACTCTTTGCTCTGACATTTGCTCTGCGGGAGCTTATCGGAGTCCAGGTGACTACGGGCTTTTCCTTTCTGGGACAGGAACTCGGATTTACCCTCACACCCTTGGGATTCTATTTCCTCCTGATGATCAACGGGATAACCCTGCTCACATCGGTTTTTTCACTCCAATCCCTCAAAGGCAAAAGCCGGCATGAGGGATACTATCTCTGGCTTTTTCTGAAGACCTTCGGAATGACCGGTGTAGTCCTGGCTTCCGACTTTCTGACCCTTTTCATACTTTGGGAGGTCATGACCTGGAGCACCTTTTTCCTGATGCAGCAGACCGGGGGAAGGAGCAGAGCGCCTGCCTTTAAATATCTGGTATACGCTATTGCCTCTTCGATGATGCTCCTGCTGGCCATTGCCGCTGTCTACACCCAGTTCGGAACCTTTGCCTACGGGCCGATCGCCGCGGGTTTTTCCGGTCTTCCGCTGGGTATGCTTGTCTTTCTCTCGGTGGTTCTGGTGGGAGCCTTTGCCGTGGAGGCTGCAGTCTATCCCTTTCACGGCTGGGTACCCGAATCCTATGCCTCGACCTTTACCT
>JAIPGG010000017.1 GCA_021736255.1 Spirochaetales bacterium
CCGTCCCCGTCCAGGTCCTCCGAGGCGGCCCCGACCTGGAGGTAGATCTCTACGTTGTCGGAGATCCCCTCGGTGAGCCAGGAGAACTGGATGGCCTCCATCTGCGAGAGGTCGAGCGGCTCGGATCCGCGGGCGACGGGGATCTGTGCGCCCACCCAGTCCTGGCCGGAGTCCATCTCGAAGTCGAGGACCATGGCGTTCCCGTCGATCGAGGAGGAGCCGGTGTCGGCCGCATAGGGGCCGGGTTTGCTGCCGCTGGTGTAGGGATAGACCTGGTCTTCCGGGGGGTCCCAGGTGTAGTCCTGCAGCACCGCCCCCCCGAAGGCGTCGTAGCGGTAGTAGTTCTTGTAGATCAGCCGGCCGCGGTTGCTGAACGAAGGGGCGGCCGCCGGTGTCAAGGTTCCAAAGGAAGCACCAGAAGGCACCGAGGCGGGAAAGATATTCTCGCTGCCGATCTCCACCGAGTAGCCGGCCCCCTCCATGCCGAAAAGGCGCAGGTAGCCGGTGGTGTCCGGGCTGGAGTAGGACACTCCGAGGTCGAACGAGGCCTGCAGGTCCTCCTCGGCGTAGCTGAGCCCGCCGGAGGCGGTGAGGGTGCCCGGGTGCTGTCCGGGCCGTTCGGAGAAGCTTCCCGGTTCCAGGTTCCACCGGAGGGCCGCCGCAAGGTCGGCGCTCAAGTTCTCGCTGAAGCGGAACTCGTGCCCGGTAGCCGCCAGCACATCTCCGCCGGTATCCCCACTGGTGGGAAGGGAATAGCTTATCTCGATCTCGTCGGCGGGGTGGATGTAGGGGAAGAAGGTGATCCGGCCGCTGTCGTAGTCCACCTCGTAGCGGGTCTCCTCCACCCCGTTGCGGAGGATGCGCACAGACCCGGGAATCGCCGAGGAGGGGATGGCAAAGCTGTCGGCGGGGGTTACGGTGCGCACCAGGATCTCCTCGCCTACCGTCTGCCGGAGCAGGCCCGGCTGATAGAGGAAGGGATAATCGAGCGAGTCCACCGATCCTGCAAATGGAAAGCGGTTTTTGGGGTCACGGATGTCCGTTCCTGCCTGGTAGACCTCGAATACCCCCTCGTCCGAGAGCGGGCGGAAGAAGAACTCGTCCTTCCGGTAGGGATCTGTCTCTCCCCGTTCGACCAGGGCAAGGCGGTTCGAGGCGCTGTCTGCGGCCAGGGCCCCCTCGGGCCGGTAGCGGTTGGTCAGCTGGAAGGGGTTGAAGCCCCCCGGCTCGTAGATGGTCAGGCAGTCGTCTCCGTCCACCGTGACCTGCCGGTCGGCGAGAAAGTCGATCCCCAGGTAGGTCACCCACCAGTCGAAGTCAACCGTTGCGGCTTCCGGATCCAGTTTTCCCCCTGAAACACCGGCCAAAGCCCCGCCCCCGAGCGTCCCGTCGCCGACCGCCGCTCCCCCCTTCGTATAGTACACCAGCACCCGCCCTGGAGCCTTCTTCTTCAAAAACACCGTACCACGATCCGGATCGATAACCGCATCATCTGCCACCGCCCTCCGGTACTTCCGCCCGTCGCCTCCGGTAACTGAGCCCTCGTCATCCTGGATGTAGACGGACAGATTTTCCACCTCGTCGTCGGGCAGGATAAAGTACCTGCCCCGCTCGAACGCTCCCAAATCGAGCCGTTCGTCGTTCACCTCGCCGGTGCCCCGGTAGGTGCGGGTCTCTCTGTCGGTAGGGTCGAAGCGGACCATGAACTCGTGGTAGGAATCGGCCGTTTCGAACCTGGCGGCGGCCCCTGGCGAACTGGTGTGGGAATCAGGTATCCGTAAAAACCGATGGGGGCTGATCCCGATACCCACGTTTCCGATCCGTACCCACCGGACCAGTTCTCCCTCCCGGCCCATATAACCGAGTACGTAGGTGTTGTCCCGTTCATTGCCCCAGGAGGAATCGCCCTCGGAGCTGTTGTACTCGTAATCCTCGGTGATGGTGGTCTCGAAAAAATAGCGGTCCATGTACCAAAGCGAGAGGACCAGATCGGGGACCTGTTTGAAGATGATACCCGGCTCCATCCCGGGAAAGGAGAGAGGGCTGTCGTAGAGACCGTCGGGACCGAAGGCCCAGGTAGTCGACCAGGAAAGTGAAGAATCCCAAAAGCCTTCAATCAGCAGGTCGACATTTTCATCGGCGAGGTCAGCCTGGAAGAGGGTGGTAGGGGCCTCTTCCTCGAAGGGAGACAGGGTTTGGGTCCAAGCCTGCTGCGAGAGGCCCAGCAGGAAAATTGCCGCAGTAAGTACTACAAATCGCTTCACCTATGGAGTATTATATCAGCAGAGCTATTGTTTATACGAGAGAATGCCGAAATTTAAAGGGAACGACACGATATGAATGCTGAGCAACAGAAAGCGGCGGCCTTTGTAGGAAGGCTGCTGTCAAACCCGGCAATATCCAACCTCCCCCCGCTCCAAAAAGAGGAGCAGATCATTCAATTTTTGAAGGTGAATGCTCCCCAGTTGCGGCCGACACTTGCCTCTCCCCAGTTTTTCGGAAACAGGAGCTGGCAGGAGATCTTCAATATTCTCTACCGAGCCCTTCAGGCGGTCATCAATCAAGAATTGATTCCCGCCGTCGAGCGAATGATTCAAAACCGCATTGATTTCTCGTTCATCCCGTTTCTCCGGCAGCAGCAGGTGGACAACCGGAGGGTTGCCGAACAGCTCAATCAGTTTCTGGTGGATCTCATTTCCCATCCCCCGGCACGGCAGGCCTTTTCCGGACCCTTTACTGCGGTTCTCTACGGTTTTGTCGATCGCTACATCGAAGAAATTTTCAACCGCCGTTCCTATGCTCAATTCGAGTTCACCAAGGTGGAACGGCTCAAAATGAGCAAAGAAGAAATCAAACATATGGTCAAGGTAGTAGCCTTGCTCAGGCCTTCGGTTAACCTTTTGACCACAAGTATAGCCGGCGAACAGTTCACCGGGAATATACAAAGCCAGTATCTCGATAAGGTGCTCGGGGTTATCAAGGATAAACTCAGTTACCTCCCGGAACAGGTTCTTAAAAGTGCCCTCAACAGCAACCTTTCTTTCCAATCAAACCGTTACATCGAAGCAACAGGAAGGGCCGCGGCCATACTTTCTCTTCGCTGTAAGAGTTTTCGCCCCAATCAAAAGGTCGATCGGGGTGCCGACACCCCGGACAAGAGCTGGTTCAACATCGCCCGCAGGAATTATAAATACTATGGTTTCGATGTTAAAATGCTGGACGAGTTTTACAAGACGGCAGCAGAGAACCAGTGGTAAAGGAAAGGCCCGAAAATGAATGAGTACAGATCACCTATAAAAACGGCCCTCGAAAACCTGGTTATTGTTGCCATTATCCTGGTCCTTATCCAGACCTTCCTCGAGGATTATGCGGTTTTGGCCGGGTGGGAATGGGATTTGCGCCGGACACTTATATTTACCGGTTTTGGCTTTGATCTCTTTTTTACAATCGAATTCTGTATCCGCATCTACTATGCGGCCCTCAACCATAGAACAAAAGCCTACTTCTTCCGTGAACGCGGCTGGATAGACCTTTTGGCTTCGGTCCCTCTGTTGATGCTCAATTCCGGACCTACCGCCCTGGCGATCATGGCTGGTGGCGGGGCTGTTGTCGGAACCGGTGGGGTAATGAATATCCTCAAGGTGGTAAAGGCCATTCGGATCGCCCGGATACTCAGGCTGCTCAGGATCATCAAGGTGTTTCGTCAGATCAAGAATGCTGATTCGGTTATGGCCCAGCGGCATGTTGCCATGGTATCGACTATAAGCATCTCGGTGCTCGTCTTTTCTATTCTGGGTTTTACCATCGCCGGGAGTTTTTTCCGGATACAAGGGCTTGAAAGCAGCTTTACTGCCTACCGCAGTACGGTGGAGGAGTCGATTCTCGAGCAGAATCTTGCTGAACCGGGAAAGGAAAGGCAACTTGCCGCTTTCGCCTCTTCTCACCCACAGCTGCTGATCGTGAAGGACGGAGGTGCTACCCGGTATACACGGTATGAGAATTCGGTTTATCGAAGCCGTTTTGGCCCGCGGGATTACAGCCATACCGAAAGGGGAGAGGTGGAAATCTTTTTCAGTTCTATCCCTATCAATCAGCAGCATTCCCGGGACAACCTCCTGTTTTTTGTGGTGGTGGTTCTTCTCGTTGCGGTTTTTCTGATCAAGTACAGCCCCCATTTTGCTCTAACTGTCAGTGATCCGATTCATGTCATGCGGCGGGGAATGGCGGAAAAGGATTATAACCTCGAGGTCCGCATACCCGATGAATACCAGGACGATGACATCTTCCGGCTTGCCGCTCAGTACAATGACAAGTATCTTCCTCTCAAGGACCGCAATCGTGAAGAGCACGAGTCGACCGAATTGGATCTGAAACTGGATGATATGCAGGATCTGTTCGGAAGCGGCGGTGACAAACCGGATCAGAACGGAACGTAATAGGCCGTGGTTGTATCAATGATGCAGTTTGTCCTCGAAATTCCTTGGGCAGGCTCAATCAAAGAAAAACGAAGTGTCGTAAGCTCGGTCAAGGACCGTCTGCAGCGGAGGTTCAAGCTCTCGGTAGCCGAGATAGATCTCCAGCGTTCCATAGGCTTTGCCCACATGGGTGCTGCGGTAGTATCCAATTCACGTCAGCACGGCGAGAAGATCCTCAACAAGGCGCTCACCCTCCTCGAGGAAGAGATCGATGCCGGTCTGCGTGATGTGGAGATCTACAGTGAGAACTTTTGATCCGGCAGCAACCAGTCAATCGGATTCCGTTTTCTCTTCGTCCCCATTGATGGGGCAGAGGTACAGATCCTTCACGTGGGTTTCGGCCTCTGATCGGTAGTAATCGACAAACTGTTCTTCGGCTTCCAGTTCAAGGTTGAAAAAGTAATGCAGCTCTTCGAAGCCCGATTCCCGTACGCTTACCTCGAACTCGAAGTTTTTTTTCTGCCCTTTTTCGGAAGCTAACTCCGGATAGGGCCAGAATGTGTACGTGCCGGCGGTCTGTTCGGCAATGGTATAGGGATTCTGCCAATTGGAATTCATCATGTTGATCATGCGGCCGTCTTGCAGAAGACTCACCCGAATACCGCGGGCCGGGGCAAAATTGATGCAGTGGAAGATGCGCCCGACAATCGGTGGTATATTGAAATAGGGTCCTCCCGGATGGGAACGATCGGTGTTTATCCCGCTTTCCGGTCGGCGGGCCTTTTGTACCTTCGTAATGCCCTTGCGGATAAGGGCCACCAAATCAGCCTCCCGCTGAAGTTTTTCCTGGTAATCAGAAGAGACATGGGCGATACCCCTGCCGGAGACCACATACATCGGCTGAATTCGGTTCAGGACATAACAAGCAACATCCAAACGGCACTGATCGGAAGAAAAGAAATCTTCATTCTGATCCACAAAGAGTTCTTCCTTGAATATCTGATCCACCAGGGTCAAGACATGTTCTTCCATGATGTTATGCAACTGCACTGCCGGTTACTCCTCGTTTCTACTCGTCGCTCAGGGTCAAGAGTTCTTTCAATGCATCCACACAGGCATTGAAATCCCGGAGGGTGTCCCGGAGAGAGTAGTAATTCAGACCCGAATAATAGACCTTGGAAAATATCGAATAATTATAATCTCCGTTGTTTTTTTGGAGATTGATGTAGCAGCCGAATTCATAAGCGATTTTGACCATCTCTTCGAGGCGGCCCTGAAGGAATTCTCCCATCTGACCGGAAAAAGCGAACGAGAAAACGATCTCGAGGAACTTACTGTCCTGATCGATATAAAATCCGCCCCTGAATCCGTCTTCATCTTCGAAGGCGGCCGAGAAGGTTTCGTCGTTCTGGTTTTCTTCGCTGAGTTCGTATCCGAGCTCCTTGAAGAGTACCCGGACACGTCGGATTCGTTCGCGCATGACACGTGAATATTTCATTCAGTACCTTCCCCTCTCTGTTCTGGATATACTCTATTGCAGTTTTTCCCCTCTTGCAAGCCGACCGGCAGGTAGTCGTAATCAATATTCCAGATGCTCTGGTAGAGATGTTCCCGGGCATGCCGGTCGAGGCGGAACAGTTCTTCGAGGATGGGTCTGAAACGGTCTCTGAGATTGTTTTCGCGGTAGGGGCAATCGGGTTGAGTAACCGGGAGTTCGAGTCGAGAACCGACCCGTTGAGGAATAGTACCGGGTACCTCGCACATCGGTCGGATTATTTGTACCTTTCCGTCGAAAAAATTTTGAACCGGCATCATTGTCGAAAACCGGCCGCGATAGATCATGTTGATCAGGGTAGTTTCGATAATGTCGTCCTGGTGATGCCCGAGAGCGATGATACCGGTGTTCAGTTCGCGGGCACGTTCGAAGAGAATACGTTTTCGGTTCCGGGAACAGAGGTAGCAGTTGAAATCTCCCCGAAAAGAGCCGGGAAACATGGTGGTTCGGCGGATTTCGAAAGGAACTTTGATGATTTCGAAAAACTCCTCGAGCCGTACCAGGTCCGCAGCCGGCAGCGGATGTTCCTGCCAGTCGATCAGGAGGGCATGGAGCCGGTAATCGATGGGAAGCCACCGTTTTCTGAGCGAGAGGGCAAGCGCAAGGGAGAGCGAGTCTTTGCCCCCGGAAATGCCGATCAGAACTGTGTCGTCGGCGCTGATCATCCGGTGGTGGTTTATTCCGCGGCCTGTTTGCTTGATGAAACGGTGCAGCCAGGGGGGCGGACCGTGCTCTACAATCTCTTTGAGCGCGGAAAACGGTGGAGCCATAGGTTCAGAGTATCTCCGAAAGAGCATCAGGGAGTTCGGGGCCGAACGAATCAGCGGAACCAGGTTCGACAAAGACCCTGATAACCCGGAGGGTGGCTGAGATGTCTGAAACGGCCGGAGCGCTGAAGATAGTCCTGGAATCGGTCACCGGATGTTCCCCTGATTCACCTATTACGGTTAGTTCCGACTCAAAGGAGATGGGTTCCGGCAGATCAATAATAATCTCCGGAACACCGAGTCTCTCGGCAGCCATCTTTTCGATACGGCTGCGCTCTTCAAGGTTTTCCAAGACCGGATGATTCGCGTTAGCCGGATCGAAGGGAACTTCGACTATCGCTTTAAAAAGCTTCCTTTCAAGGGCGTCGGATATGAGTTGAAAAGGCGGATAGCTTTTCGAGCGGGCGGTTTCGAGGAATTGCCGGTCATCGAGTCCGTAGAGTTCATTTACGGAAACTATGCCGTCGTTCAGACCTGCATGCATGGCACGTTTTATCATCGCTGTTGCCGAACGGACGGTTTTGTGCCAGTAGACGGTGCGGTACATGAGGTATTTCGAAAAAAGAACATGTTCGACTGCACTAATCCCTCCCTGTCCGACGGCGGGGTTCCCGGCGCTGTCCAGCCGCATTTGATCGAGTACGAAATCAGTATCCTGGATGCCGTACGGGACTCCGCAAAAGCCTGCATCCCTGGTCAGATAATCCAGTTTGTCCGGATCGAGTACACCAGAGAGGAGGCGGCGGTAGCGCTGCAGTTCGGCGTTGTCCCCCGGCGGATGAAGCGATTCGTCGATTATTGCAGCGGTAAAAAAGGGATCTGCTCCCACTTCATTGCGAATAAGGGGTTTTAGTTCGGATCCGAGAATTATCCGGCCGGTTAGTTCCTCGTGTTCGGCCAACGGCAGCTCTTTCAATGAATGGGCAAAGGGAAAATGGCCGAGATCATGGAGAAGGGCGGCTGTAAGAAAGGCGCGAACCCCTTCGAGGGTGAAGATCTGCGGTTCGGGTTTGTTTCCTGCTCTACTGAACAGTACACGAATCATGCGATATGCCAGGTGAAAGACCCCGAGACTGTGGCTCATTCGGGTATGCGTGGCGCCCGGATAGACAAGTGCCGCAGGGCCGAGCTGCCGGATACCATCGAGGCGGCGGAATTGAGGGGTGGAGATTACCTTGAGCAGGGAGGGGCTTAAATAAATATGTCCCCACACCGGGTCTCGTACAGGTTCGGTAAACTCGGTTTCCAGGTAGTTGAGAATCGTTTCGTTTTGCCTCATCAACGGCTCCAAGGCCATCCTACCTGCCGCGTGCTTCTCTGTCCAGAAGGCAGGTCCACCGGAGCTCGGGTACAGTTTGACCGGAGTGTAGCGATCTGGTAGTTTTGGTACTAATGATTATCAGATCGGATTCAAGAAGTGTGTTCTCTCTGTTCATGTTTATGACTCTGGTCTGTCTTTCTCCCCTCATTGCGCAGGATGTATCGGAAAATGAGGGCGGAGAACCGGGCAAAAGCAAAACAATACAGATAGGTAATGCTGAGGATGCCCCGGTACGCCTTTTAAGGGGAGGGGAGCAATTCCTCCGGTATACCTCGAGCAACCCGATCATCCCCGAGGATTATACGCTCGGGCCGCTTGAAAACAGAAAACTTCCGAATCCGGCGGTCGAAATAGCCGAACGGTTTTTTGCCGCCGTCAGCGAAGGGACGATTTTACACGAAATTTTGGGTCCGGTGGGAAGACAAGAGCTCGAACGATTTCTGCGGCGCATATCTTTGCGAGGTCTGTTTCCGGAAGATTATCGCCTGGGAGAGGTCCGGAGAATCGACGGTTCACATCGAGAGATTCCTTTTCGCTGGTACTCCGGAAGCGGACGGGCCGATGGTTTGCTTCTGCTCCGCCGCATTGATGCAGGCTGGTTTATTACTGATGTCCAAATAAATCCCGAAGAGCTCGAAACTACCTATACTCCCGGGGAGGGAGAGTTCGAACCGGATTTTTATGCTCGCAATCAGGAGGTATGGTAAATGAGTGACCAATCTGTCGACCGTTCAGCAGCCCGTAGACTCTTGGACGGCCATGTTACAACATCATGGTTGAAAAAACACAGCATCGCAGCGGCAGCGGTGATGGAAGGCCTTGCCCGGCATTTCGGTGAAGATCCCGATTTCTGGTATGTAACGGGGCTTCTTCATGACTTGGATTTTGATCATACGCAGGATCCGGAAATCCATGGGGATAAGACTGCGAAAATTCTGGGCAGCGAAGGGTATCCCGAACAGATGATTCATGCAATCAGAGCCCATAATGCCGAACATCTCAATGTAGAACGACAGAGTCGACTTGATTATGCCCTCTCAGCTGCCGAAACTATAACAGGACTCATAGTTGCAACGGCATTGGTTATGCCTGATAAAAAGCTGGCGTCTGTGAAGGAATCTTCCGTGCGGAAACGCATGAAGAAAAAAGACTTTGCTCGGAATGTGAATCGGGACCGGATAGCTGAATGTGAACAGGCCGGCCTCGATTTGGAGACATTCATTTCGATTGCCTTGGCTTCAATGAAGGATACAGCTGATCAGCTCGAACTCTGATACGGGCTGAGTTTGAAAGGGTTTTATGGGCACTGAAGTACACCGAATAGAGAAAGAATTTATATTCCGTACCCTCATGGACCAGGACGTAAAGGTAGAGGTCCATGCTGGGAAGGATACTATTCACTGTACCGTTGCAGACTATACCGGAGACGAACTTCAGCTTCGGGCGGAATCGGATGAATGGAGTGAAATCTCCGAAGACGATGAGATAAGTATCTATTTTCGCTTTCACGAAAATGTGATGACCTGCGAGACCAAGGTGCTCGAGAGCAAGGGAGAGATTATCCGGGTCGAGTATCCTGAGGGACTGTATAAGAATCTGAAACGGAAATATGAACGAGTCCCCGCTCCTGATGAAATGGATCTCTTTTTCAGCTTCAAGAGCCAGAATCAGGGTTTTCCCTTTCCCAAGAGTGAAGAATATAATCCTGTTCAGCAACCGGATGATCAGGATATCAAGCGGTATCGCCGCCTTCCCCAGATTATCCAGGCATTCCGGAACCGCTGCAAGGAGTTCTCTTCCGATTCACAGATTGTCATGTTCAGAGAAAAAAAACCCCGCACTTTCGAAGAACGGATTGTAGCACGCCTTGGCCGGAGTCTTTTCTTGCCTGACACAGGCGGTTCTTTTCCCGAAAAGGATCCCTATCCGGACGGAAGAATAATCACCCTCGATGCACTCGAGCGCTATGTGAACCAGTACGAGAAGGAAGCTTCCGACTATCCGGGGAATTCCGCGGATTATCTTGCCCAACGGGCGAGTACGGGAAACAAATCCGAACTCTACACGCCCATCCTTTTTCATCAGTATGTAGTCGGCTATATTACTGTACAGAACAGCAGCCCCCGGGCCCGGCCGTTCGATTGGAAAATTTTTGAATATGTCTACAATTTTTCCAGACGTTTGGCGTTCGCACTCCAGTTGAATGGTTACTTTTCGCAAAGCGGACAGACTCCTGCCTCGTTCAATGCTCTGGTTATTGATATCAGTGCTTCGGGTATGCTCGTAGCCTATCCGTCTCCGGATTTACTGGAGTCGGTAGGGCTGTATGAAGATTTGGAACTCGCCATCCGGATCGGCAGCAGAAGGGTTATTATCAATGCAAGGGTGATGCGGAAATTTGTTGCCCGGGATTTGACCTATTTCGGGCTTCAGTTCATGGATATGGAACCGGAGGATCTGAGGTTCCTCTACGAGTACCTTTACGGCAGAAAGTATGACGAGGACGATCAGACCAAATGGGAAGGGGGAGCCCTTCCCCCGGATCTCAGAATGTTCGATTGAATTCCAGAGGCGATATATTATTCTTTCCCGCGCTTGAGAACGAAAACCGCCCGATCATCTTTGTTGCCCGACTGTCGTTCTTCCGGCTGTTTTGTTCCATCTTCTCGGCCGATGTATTTCAACAAGCGGTCCGCCAGTTCCGATGGGGTAGTAAACTGATATTCTCCTATAAAACCGGCTATCTTTCGTTCTGCATCACCGGGGTTCATTTGAAATTGACGTGTCTGCTTGATGCCCGGGCTGAAACAAGCAAGAATATCCCCTGCTGAGAGCGGCACCTCTTTGGTGGATTCGGCTGAAGGACGGATCAGAATCGCCTTTTTTTCTTTGTTGCGATACAGCCACAAGACCTGCTTGCCCCTGGCGACTGCGGTAAAACTGGTTTTTTCCGGATTATATGCGATCACCAGCAGTTCGGTTTTCAACTTTTCTGAAAAACTTTTATTTAGGCCGTTATAAACCCATTCCAGGATGGTGTGGGGCTCGTAGCCTCCTCCAACCGCCGAGCGCCAGAGAGCCCGGGCGGCAATCCCGCCAATTGCGGGAAGAACCCCTTCGCCGGAAAAACCGGCAAGAATCAGCATCAATCGTTCATTTTTCTTCCCGCTGTTTTTCCTTCCGGCTCTCGCTGCATCGAACCATTCGGAAAATCCCTCACAGTTTCTATCCCGCAACAGCCGGTATTCGGCTCCGTTCACGGCGGGATAAGTTGTAGAAAGGCTTTTATTCCGGATCGAAGCAAGAAGATCGGAACGTGTTGCTGCAAAATATTCTTCGAGCCGGCGGCCCCGGTTGGTTACCGCATCGAGAAGGACCGAAAGATAGCTCGAAAAGGCTTTCAAGGTATATACATCCCGCCGTCCGAGCTCTGTCTCCGAGGATGCGGCCATCAATACGCCCTGGACAGAATTCTCGCTCAGAATAGGAACGAGAACCATTGATTTCAGTCCTGATTCTTCGGACACCCGGAGAAAATCCGGATCATCATGGGGACCGGTAAAGAGTAGTGCTTCACGGTTTTCGGCGGCCTTCGAGAGAAGGGTGGCATCTCCGGGTACGAAGGAGCTTGCTGAATAGGGGAGGTAGGAACCGGACTGTTCATCGTGGAGAAAAACGGCTGAGACCGTAGCGTTGCAATAGTTCAAGATCAAATCGTTCGATGAGGCCAGAAGATGTTCGGGGCTCCGGTTGGTTGAAACGGCCTGCCCGAGAAGCTCGTGGAACCGGTAGGAAGCCTCCAAGGATTCTCCGAAAAAGGCAATGCGCTCGTCCTTTTCCGAGAGGTCGCTGATGTAGTAACGCAGGATGAGCACTATCACGGCGGCATAAGTCAGCAGGAGAGCTAGGCGGCCGGCAAGGGGTGAATGATACGGGAGTATGAGCAAAGCTGCGGAGGCTGCCGCAGGCAAAACAACAAGGGCCCAGACCACCGGTCTGACCACATCCCCGTGGGCATCGTTTCTCCGGGCGGTAATAATTAGGGCGAGACTGAAGAGGGCATGGGCCGCAAGCACGGCAAGCCGGCCGGTATATTCCGGGCGTACCGCCGGAATTGGTAAAAGCCTAAGCCACAAAAGAGAGATAAAGACCGTTGCCGCCAGTGATCCGAACAGTGGAAGCAGCCAGGTTCTGCCGCGTTTGTGCATATTCAGCCAGAAGGAGAATATTACGAGAACGAGGGCATCGCTCACAGGCAGAAGCGGCCGTATGGGAAGGTAAACAAGGGCAATGTCACGGGATAGAAGAACGAGGAGTATGAGAGCAACGGCTTTTAAGGGAGCAAAGGCGGTTCGTTTCCAGGCGGAAGCGGTTAGCCCCAGACCTGCGGCGGCAAGAAGGATTCTGGAAAATTCCGCTGAGGTTAGTATACGGATCAACTCTTCCAATGTTCGAGCCTCCCTATTGGTACAGTGCGATGAGATCCCGAAAAGCCCCGAGCGCTTCCTTGTCGGCGGATTCTACAGCTATACCGAGAACGGTAAAACCCTCCACTATCTCTCGACGCTTGATTGAAATGGTGAGTGCAAAGTTTTCGATTCCGGTTGTTTCGTCCGGTGCGACAACGAGTTTGTTTTGTTCTTTTTCGGGGGTGTCTATTACAGCCGGGAACTCCACCCGCAATCCTCTCTTGCTGATATCGCGGATATAACCGGGAATGGGTTGATCTGCAAGTATTGCTTTGGCATAACAAGTTTCCCGTTTGTTTCTTCTCTTTTCTTGGCTCATTCCTGTGCTCCGGTGGAAAGGTGTATTTTTGTGCCCTGTATGGTTTCTTCTCCGTCCCACTTTCGTTCCTGCCCCCGGTTGTCGATAAAGCTCAGGTGAAAGGTGGGGAAGGTTTTCCGGGCAACATACAGGCCCATACCGAAACGTTTGTACTGATGCTGTAATCGGTATTCCTGAAAATTGCTGTTGTTGAGATCGATCGAACTCAAGTCTTCGTTTAGGTCATAGGGGAGCCGGGAAGGGTCGAAACCCCTTCCGCGGTCTTCGATGGTGATTGAAAGAGCCCTGCCGTCGACCCGAAAACGCAGATGAACCGGTTCGTTCACCTCATGTTCGCGATGTGCACGCAGAGAATTGTTGACCAATTCCAGTACGGCGTAGATTATATGGTCATGGCGGATAGTGGTCTGCGGAAAATCGATCTGTTCGAGGGTTTTTAGAATGGTTTTAAAAGGTATCCCCGGCTCTATTCGGAGATGGAGTGACCGTGTTGATTTCCCCTGATACAATATGTGGTACGTATTCATTGTTTTGTGTAGTATAGGATATACGAAGTGCAGGAAGATTACAAATGTTTTACTTGATTCTGGATATCAATCATTATCGGCAGCTGAAGCAGATAAAATCCCGGGCGCTGGGAGAGGTTCTGAAGGAGTTTAAAACCCTTTTGGGAAGCCGTGAGCATGAGGTGCTTTCGGGTTCCGCCGGAACCCTCTTGTTGACCTTTCACGACGATGCACAGCTGCAGCTGGTAGAATATGCAGAATCATGCAGACAGATCATGGAGCGTTATGCATCCCGTTTATTCGGTTATTCCATCGTTATTGGATACGATGCGGAGAATACCCGTGATACATGTGAAGAATCCGCCCGAGCGGTTATGCAGTATGTTCCCGACAGTAACAGAATGTGGGTTTCGCCTGCGGCCGCCCCTTCGCTGCAGAAATTTTTTCATCTCCAGGATCATGGTCCGATAGCATCCGTTATCTCCCCTCTGGAAGAAGAGGTGGTGTTTCCTGATGAAAATTGGAAGCGAAATCAGCGGCCGGTTTATTCCGACCGGCTGGTTGATCTTGTATTGGAAGCAGCTGCGGAGGATACTCCTCCTCTCGTTTTTGTGACCGGACCCGAGGGAGTTGGCCGGCACGAAACCGTAGATGCTGCCCTCAGGATGATAATGAAGGACCGGCCCTGGCTCAGTTTTGGAACAAAGAGGGAGCATGCAGCAGCCGTCAACCATTTTGAATCGATCGGCGGATTTGCCGGGAACAGTTCCATTCCGAACTTCCTGAATTATTGTGACAGGCTAGTAATTGACCAGGGGAATTGGTCTTTTGAACAGCCGGAAAACGGGGTGTCTCCAGCAGAGGATACCGGATTCTGGAACGAGATGCTCATTCGACTCGAATCCTATCTGCGCGGTTATGCGCGGTTTATGAAATCGAATTATGATCCACCTGTTCTTGTATTCCGCTACAGCGAACGGTATACCTCCGAAATCAATAGTCTGCTCGGTATTCTCTGTAAACGGTTGAATGAAAGCGAGGGGCTCCTCCCCCTCATCATCGGGGAGGCACCCTTTCCCGATGATGCCTTTTATGAAATGTCACACCGCATCTTTTCTCTGCCGCCGATAAACGAGGAAGAGGCCGCCGGTATTCTTCCGGAGGAAAAACAGGTTGATGCCGGTGAACTTGTTCGTGCTTCATTCGGTCGTGCTTCGGTTTTCTATCACCTTGCCTCCTGGAAGAGAACAGAACAAGCAGAAACCATCAAGAATGGCGATACTTCAACAAAAAACTTCTCAATAATCGAGCAGATGACGCTGGAGCTTTTTCAAGCTCTTAACCAGACCGAGCAGAGTATCCTTTATCTTTCGGGCATCAGCGCAGGCCGGGTTCGGCTGGAAATCATTATCAGTTTTCTTGCGACCCACGGAATGAACAGGGACTCTATTGTGTTCTTAACCGAGCGCCTGCAGAAACATGGTCTGCTCGGTGATTCGGATGATCTGTTGCCGGTGTTACCCGAAACCTGCAGATTTCTTGAGATCATACTCGGCGAATCGGTGCAGTCTCTCAGAAGGGATTTCGCCGAATATCTCAATCATCTGAAGGCTGACGGAGCTCTTCGTTCCGCCGACACCCTCCTTCCGCTTGTTTCCGCATCCGGAGGCAGGGAAGCATCTTTGGATTTTATACACTCGGTTCTCCAGGATAAGCTTGATATCCTCGATGCCGGCAGTGTCGAGTTTTTCATCGATGAAGCGGAAGAGATGCGCCCCGAGGGACTCGATGAACAGGGTGCACGCGATTTTTCTCAGATTATTGCTGCAGCGGGGCTTCGGGTGGGTATGCAGCGGGGAGAAACGGAAGACCAGGAGGGATACTCCATGCTGTTTCCTCCGGTTCTGCGTCCGGAGGAGATGAATGCCTATACGGTTGGATATGAAATCGAGCGTGCAAGGCATCAATATCAGAAGCGACGGGTAAAGGAAGCTATGGGACATGCCAAAACCGCGCTGATGTTTGCCCAGGACCACGGTATGAAAGAGGGGGAGCAGCGCGCTCGCCTGCAGCTTGCTGCTCTTATGCTGGCGGAAGGGAAATTGAACGAAGCCCAGGAATACTATCAGATCATTTCCGGGGGATATCAGAATCAGTATATTACCGAACAGGCCAGTTTGGGCGAAGGGGTAGTGCAGTTTCTCTGGGGTAACCTGAGCCGGGCACTTAAGAAAATCAACGAAATGTACCGGGCGGCATCGGCCGGTGCGAACAGAAGGCTCGAGGTCCTGGGCCTGTTTCTGAGAATGCGGATTCACTTGGAATTGGGCCGATACAAACAGGCTGTCGATGAAGGCGCCGGTGCAATGGCCCGTGCACGAGTGAGCGGTGTTGAACAGGCTATACCGGTTATTTCTACCTGGTTGATGCGCGCCCATGTCTATGCCGGAGAACTCAGTGATGCTGAAAAGGCTTTGGAGGACATCGAACCCTCGGTAGAACGGGAGTTGTTTGCCTCCGAATTGTTTTACCGCCGGGGCAATTACCGGCGAGCCCTGGAACTGCTCGAATCGGCATTCAGTCTCTCTTCGATTGAATCCGGACTTCCAGCCGAGAGTGTCCGATGGCAGAGCGGGTTCGAGGAAGTGGAAGGCCGGCTGGCCTGTTTTCCGAAAAATCAGAGTATTTTGAACCAGCTCATCAGGGCCTTTTGGGCGTATATGGAGGGGTTCGGTACGGAACATCATAATGCGCGTGAAGAGCTCGAACGGATTACCCGGGAAGAACGGATCTTTAACGACGATCCATATCTGCACCTACACATGTACTGGTATTCTTCCATACTGCCTGACGGCTCCGAACAGGAATCCGGCAGTATTACCGTATTCAGCAAGGCCCTCAAGTACGTACAGGAGCGGGGCAGCCGAATAGAAGACGACAAGGACCGCAACGATTATCTGTATAAAAACTATTGGAATTCCCGTCTCATGGGGCGGGCGAAACAGGAGAAAATGATATGAGGCCCGATCGTTCACCAGTGATCGGAAGGCAATTGTTTTCCGGGGGGTTGATAAGCAATTATTATTGCTCTTCCTCCTGCCGTCACTGCCTTTATTGTTCCGGACCCGGTTGGAATAAGGATTACATCAACGAAGAAACAACCGAAAGAATTATCGACACAGCGTCTCGGGCCGGGGCTCGAAGTATGCATATCGGCGGAGGAGAGCCGCTCCTTCTTCCCGATCGCCTGTCGGTTGTTGCACGAGTATTCCGGCGCAGACAGATGGGCATTGACTATGTCGAAACCAATAGTTCCTGGGTAACAAATGCAGAGAGGGTCCGGGAGGTCCTCGGTTTGCTTCTTGAAAGCGGGGTCTCCACTCTTTTACTATCAATCAGCCCTTTTCATAACGAATATATTCCCTATGATAAAGTGAAAACGCTTCGGCGTGTTGCAGGCGAAATGGGGATGGGGATTTTTCCCTGGTTGGACGGATTCACCACGGATCTGGAGAAGCTGGACACTTCGCGGAGACACAGCATCGATGAGATGGAAGAGCATTTCGGTCCCGGCTATCTCTCTCGTATCCCCGAGCGGTACTGGGTAACCCTGCGGGGCAGGGCCCTGGTAACCTATCGTCCTTTTCTGAGCGAGCAGCCTGTTGAGTCCTTTCTCGATGGGGGCGGACCCGGTCCCTGCAGGGAGCTGGAGGATACCAGTCATTTTCACCTCGACCTATTCGGGAATTATCTGCCTGGGCTCTGTCCTGGGTTGGCCTTGCCTGCAGAAGAAATCGGCCGGCCGATCTCTTCCGATAAGTATCCCTATTTATACCTGTTGCTCACTCAGGGTGTTGCAGGTTTGTACCGTCTGGCGCAGGAATCATACGGGTTTATTCCTCGGCATGCGGATTTTCAAGCGGATTCTCCCGATCAAAGGGAATATGCAGGCTATGTTTCCAAGTGTGAACTCTGTCAGGAAATTCGAGCCTTTCTTGTACTCGATGCGGGTGTCGAGAGTCCGGACCTATCTCCGCGCCAGTTCTACGAACAGTACCGGGATGCCCTTGGAAAAGGCACCGCGCCACCGTGGTTGGAAACGGAAACACCGGCTACAAAGACTCAAAGGGCACAAAGACTCAAAAATGATGGGAAAACGCTATCGTAAAGGGAATGAAGGATTTGCCCTCCGCATTCGTCCCGTTCAAATACCAGTGAAGATAAACATGGAAGATCACATAATCGAAGAAGTTAACATACGCCCCGCTTCCGGTACTGTGTACAAACCCCTCAGGCTGGATCGGAGAACTGCCGTATATCCCCATATCGTAATAGATCAGAAGACCCGGTACCACTTCCCTGTGGCCGAGGGCTGGTAGGTTCAACCTGACTTCGGCGCTTGCTGCCGCTTTGAAGGGGGCATCGTACACGCTCTGGTCCAGACCGCGTACGGCACCTCCGAGTCCGCTGGTTACCGATCTGCCAGCAAAAACCTGCCGGGCGACAAAGGGTATCTGTGGGCCCATCAGCTGATCGGCTACAAATCTGCCGGCGGCATACATGCTGAGCATATTTAAGCCGCCTGAGCGGGGTTCGAGTTCGAATAGGGGAAGATACCCTTCTATTCTGCTGTGAATCCGCTGGAAATCCGCTTCCCCGTACAACCCGTTGAAAAACCATAGCGGAGCAAACCCCACCGAGAACTCACCGTAGAGTCCGAGATATGTTTTCGTTCTGGGATTTGCTGAAACATCATGGTAACTGAGACCGGTCAGCAAGGTGTTTATGGTAAATCCGTTTTTCCCCGGTACATCGCTGCGGAAGATAAGCTCGTCTTCCCCGGGAAGATCGCTGTGCTGCTGAAATCGGCCTCGGTAAAGGAGAAAGGCCTCCGCCAGGTTTCGTCCGGTCCTTCGGTTCCAGGCCAGGCCTTGGGCGATGCCGCCTCCCCAGAACAGGGAAAAACGCTGGTAAGCAGTGTCTTTCGCCGGATCGATACCTTCTATACCGCCGGTGTAATACTCGTCGTCCTCTGTCCGGTAGTAGGGGGCCTTTCCCAGGACTCCGCCTGCTTCGAGCCAGTATTCGGTGTCCAGTCCGTCGATTATCGGTGTACCGAAAAGGCCGAGTGATGCTGAAGCACCCCAGAATTTCGGAGAGGCACGAAGGTCTAACTCGGGGCTTTGGTAGTCCGGATCACCGAGAGGAGCCGAAGGTGAAGGACGCAGGCTTGCCTGAGAGACTGCAGGCAGTGCCGAAAGAAGAAAAAAGATGGATGCAAAAATGAGTTGAGTGATTCGGAAACATCGGCTCACTGCTGTTTATCTCCCTGCCATGGAAAAAAAACATAATCCCGGAATTCCTCGTCCGGGTTGTTGTCCCCGTAGAAATGAGCTTCGTTTGCATTTGCATGACAGGTTACGCAGAGTTCGCCGTCGAATATCTGTTCTTTTTCTGACTCGAGATCTTTAACAACCCACAGCCAGCCGCCGCGTGATTGACTGTTGTCTCGATCCTTGATCATCGCTGTAAGGCGTGCGGGCTGATCTCCTTCCTGGTAGTCAAGCCCCTCATAGATTTCCTTAATAATGATTGTCCCGTCCGGATAATCGTAAATGCGACGCCCGTTTTGTTCGGTGACTGCCGGTTCTGTGCCGGTTTCGTTGATGAAGATTCGCCGGTAATGCTCCTCGTGTCCCGGTATCGGATAATCAAGTTCCTCGGAGGTCGTTCGTTTCCATTCTGAGTAATCATCGGGAAGGAGGGTTTCCTCTTTGTTCGAACAGGAAGCAGCCGACACGGTGAAGGCGATCACCATGACACAGAGGGCTGCATGAAAACAGGAAAGCCTTCGCTCGGAAAATATCTTCATTCCTCTTGATCTCCAGTTTTACGCACGTTTACTAGTTTGTAGACACGCTGGTACTGATTTTTTCCCTTTACCTTTAGTTTGTAGGGCCCATCGAGAGTGCTTTCTTTTTTGATAGCGCCGGCTATACTGTCGGAAATCAGAACCTCTCCCGCTTTCGCTGCACTGCACAAACGAGACGCCAAATTCACATTATCACCGATTACCGTATAATCAGCCCGCTGCTGTGAACCGATCATACCCGAAATCACATCTCCATGGTTGATTCCGGCTCCGACCCGCAAGCCGTCGTACTCCTCTCCACCGGTGAGTGAACGCTGAATACGAACTGCCGCTGTTGCAGCACAGAGTTCTGAATCATCTCCGGTAAAAACAGCAATAATCTCATCCCCGACGTATTTATCAATATCTCCGCCGCAATCATGGATGATTTCCGTTTGATCATTGAGGATCTTATTCAGGTATTCAACTACGGTCTGGGCCGGATGGGTATCGGAATAGGAGGTAAACCCGCGAATATCGGTGAACAGAAGGGTCAGGGGTACTGCTTTTCCGACACTTCCCTCGCTGAGGGATTCGATTGTAGATGAGGATACAAATTTCGAGAGTTCGAAGCGTTCCTTGAGCCCCTGAACCATCGTATTGACGGTTCTGCCGAGGAACCCGATTTCGTCGTTTTTATCAAATTGAACACGGGAACTGAAATCACCCTCGGTTACGGAAGTACACACCGAACCGATCTCCTTTACCGGCCGAAGAACCGAGGAGATAAGAAAACGGGTCAAAACGAATGCAAGGATAACAACCATGCCGCCGAAAAGAGTGGAAGAGACTGCAAGGCTGCTGCGTTGTTTTTGGATCGAGGGAGTGATGTTGTTTCGGATATCGAGGATCCCGCGAACCGTGTGATCACTTCCGTGACAAACGGTGCATTTCGGCAAATTCAACAGGGGCTTGTAGACCCGGAAAAAGACTTCATCCTCTTCGGTCGTTTGGAAGAAACTTTCCTGCGGTGGAGACCCTGAGGCCCGGGAAAAGTGGGGTTCCTCAAGAGGTGGTGATTCCATAACCTGCCGCTCATGGGCTTCGAAACGTTCTGCATCTAGAAACTCATTTACTCCTTCCAATGTAGCGTTGTCCGAGAAGGCCCGTTCTCCGGTTCTCCGGAAGAGACGGATCTGATATACGGGGTTCATGGTTTCGATATCGCTGAAAAATTCCTCTGCCAGAGGAGCCTCGCCGGGAAGCATAAAGTTTTCGATTGAGGTATAGAGGATGTCCGACTGCTGCTGCAGGTTGCTGCGAGTAGAATCATCGATAGTAACCAGCAAGGAACGAGCAAAGTAAAAACTGATGCTGCCTATCCCGATAATCAGGCTTATGAGAATGATAGTATTGACCTTGCGTGTTATCGGTCTGAAAGGACCTCTGTTATTAGGTTCCATACAATTATAATCAGCTTAGTTCAAGGCGGGTAGCGGGTCAAGTTTCTACAACCGGAAACACAGGGAATAAAGCAGGTCAGCTCAGAGCTTTGCGGATTCGATCCATTGCTTCTTCGACCTTTTCGCTGTGGTTGAAGGCGCTGATGCGGATAAACCCCTCCCCGTTGCTGCCGAAACCCATTCCCGGCGTAATTACTACCCCGGCTTCGTTCAGCAACCGGTCGAAAAACGACCAGGAATCCGAGCCTGTTTTGATCCAGATATAGGGAGAGTGCTCCCCTCCGGTCACGGAGTACCCGAGATCTGTCATAACCTTCCGGATGATGGATGCATTTTGCAGGTAATAATCGGTCAATTCTCTTATTTGATTTCTTCCTGCCTGTGTATATACCGCGGCAGCTGCCCGTTGGACCGGATAGGACACCCCGTTGAATTTCGTGCTGTGTCTGCGGTTCCAGAGAGCGTGCACCCTTTGTTCGCCGCCGGATTTGTCCCAGGCAACAAGTTCGCTGGGTATGACCGTAAAGGCGCAGCGTGTACCGGTAAAGCCTGCGGTTTTCGAAAAGCTGCGCATCTCGATGGCAACCTCTCTAGCTCCGGGAATCTCATAAATGCTCTGTGGAATAGACTCATCCCGAATGAACGAGAAATAGGCAGCATCGAATATGATGATCGACTTGTTTTTGCGGGCATAATTCACCCATTCGTTGAGTTGTTCCTTGGTTGCTGTTGCTCCGGTTGGGTTGTTCGGAAAACAGAGATATATCAAGTCCGGGCTTTCCGAATCTGCTTCGAGCTGGGCGGGCCTGGGTACAAACCCGTTTCTTTCGGTAGCATCTAAATAGGTCAAACCCCGGTAACGCCCGTCTGTAAAACCCCCGGTGCGCCCGGCCATGACGTTGGTGTCGACATAGACAGGATATACCGGATCAGGAACGGCAACCCGAATATCTTCTGCAAAGATCTCCTGAATGTTGCCCGTGTCGCACTTAGAACCGTCGCTCACAAAGATCTCTTCCGGGTCCACTCGGGCGCCCCGGGCTGCGAAGTCCCCCTCGGCTATGGCCTCGCGCAGGAAGGCATATCCCTGTTCAGGGCCGTAACCGCGAAAGCTCTCATCCCGGCCCATCTCGTCAACACCTGCGTGAAAAGCCTCGAGGATAGCGGGGGGCAGAGCTCGGGTTACATCGCCGATACCCAGTTTGATGATAGGTGTATCCGGGTTTGCTTCCTGAAAGGCCGAGACCTGCTTTGCAATACTGCTGAACAGATATGAAGACTGAAGCTTTTTGTAGTGTTCATTGATCCTGATCATGAGCGCTCCTTGCTGTATTTTCTACCTGAACAGACGGGTGGCTGTCAACAAACCCCTTCAGAAACTTCGGATGCCTTTCTATTGCCTGCTGAGCCGGTTTTTCGTACCTTCTCGCTATGGACAGAAGCAGTACTTCCGGGAGCTTTCCAAATGGGAATCAACCGCACAAGCAATCAGCTTCCAAAAGAGATATTCGCCGCATTACCGTTACATTATTTTTTGTCCTTCTCGGGCTATCAGCTGCATCCGTATTTTTCGGCACCCTTCGAACCGAAGCCCTTTCCCTCTTTCCCGGTCTCTCTTCTCTGATCGGGGCCACACTGTTCAGAGGTGCAGCGGATCTCGGTATCTTTGCTGTTCTGCGGAACGAGGCGGTCTATCAGATTTCGAGTCTGGCTGCAGCCGGACTCCTTATTCTGACTGTGTTTCTCGTGCGGGGCCGAAAGGGGATGGAATACCTGCGGCGCGGGAATATCAATGCCGTGGTAAAACCCGAGCGGTGGATGGCCCTCAAACCGAAAGAGGGGGAGGGCTGGAGATCGATAGGCTTCACTTTCACCATGATCATAACCGCCGTTACTGCTGTAGCACTGCGTTTTCAACTTTTTTCCGAAAATTGTCCTTCGGGGAATGTGCTTTCCATACTGCCTGCAGCGGTGGGGTTCTCTGCAGTAAATGCTTTTGTCGAGGAATCGGTTTTCCGTTTTTTCCCGATTGCACTACTTTCCCGTTTCATGGCCGAAAAAAAGGGGGAAGGGCTGAGGCCGGGGACTATCGCCGTCATCTCCGGCGTTGTCTTCGGTATCGTTCATTATATCGGAACCCCCGGCGGAGCTGTGGGTATGCTTCTGGCCGCTTTTATCGGATGGTTTTTGGCCAAGGCAATGATCGAAACCCGTGGGTTTTTCTGGCCGTGGTTCATCCACTTTATTCAGGATGTTGTAATCTTTTCCGCGCTCTTCCTCTCGGTATGAAGGCGCAAATACCTCCTCGTGCCTTACAGTCACATCTTGTCTGCCTGCACAGCTGTCTGCTCCCTATCTCTTCCCGATGACTTCTCTCTCTGATACACTGGCAGCGTGATAGATCTGTCTCCACGAACACCGGTACAGCGAGGCCCGCGCCCTGTGGGACCTGTTCCTCTCCTCTTGATTTTTGCTTTACCGGCTCTCTTTTTTCCGACTGCCCTAAATTTTATCCGCCGAATAATGCTCGGTCTTCCTGCCGCCGGCGAAGCACAGAGTTCCGAAATCGTTGATTCAGTGCTGTATCAGACCCTTCAATTTCTATCCGGCGATACGGGCGGGCTCTACTGGATTACTGCAGGGGCAGGGCTGTTCTTTATGTTTTTGTGGCGGGACCGCTTGGGCTGGAGGTTTTTGGCCGCCGCCGGTTTTCTCATGATTCATCTCTGGTGGCCGGTTGCCCAAAGGCTCTGCATTACCACAGGCTTTTGTTTTGCCGGGTTTCTGTATCTGGTTCCTGTGGGAACACTGGTTTTCCTGGCGCGCTTCGGTCTGCGGCCGGAACATCGTCCCCGCTGGCTTCGCGCTGGAAGCTTTTTCCGGGGCGCTCTTCCCTTGATCGCCCTCACAATGGCTGCTATGGCAGTAGGTTTCTTCCTCTGGACCCAAATAGGGGCCGGCAGGACCGAAGTCTTTCTGGGGATGATGCCTTCGCTCTCTCCGCTGCGTATGGTTGGGGTCTCCATCGGTTTTGCTCTTACGAATGCCTTTGTCCTGGAAACGCTCTTCCGCGGTATACTCTGGGACATTCTCGAGCAACCTCTATTTGGCAATTCCGCCGGTTCGGGCCATAGAGCAGGCGGCCGTCCTCGATTTGCCGGAACCACCTCCCGCCGTACAGGCCTTGTTTTGATTCAGGCCGCTGTTTTTGGTCTGTGGCACTGGTACGGCTTTGCAGGCGGACTCTACGGGGTACCTTTTCTGATTCTGGCAGGAATTCTCCTCGGCATAATTCGGCAGAAAGCCGGAGGGTTGTTCCCGGTTTACCTGGCACACATCGCTGCGGACCTTTCGATTTTTGCCCTCCTGTCGCTTTCTCTCTAACGGCTTTTCCTTTCAGCCTTCTGCCTTTCGAGCTTCCCAGACCCCCTTTGCGGGTTAACAGGGAGAGGGGAATCCGCTTTTCTGCATGGTTTCAATGCTCAGCTTCATGGGGCCCCATTACCGGATATTCGGGTCTATCAATTCCCTCGAGAAGCCGAACTATCTCTTCGTTCCGGCGTTTTTCGGCAAGGTCTGCCGGCAGCATTTGATACTTGTCCTTCACCGATGGAGAGGCTCCCTCCAAAAGAAGGAGTTCAACCATTTGTTTGCAATCGCACAATGCGGCCATGTGAAGGGGAGTCCGGGAATTCTTATCCCAGCTGTTAACATCGGCGCCTATGTCTATCAGAGACTTCGCGATAACAAGATGGTTGTTAGCTGCAGCGATGTGAAGGGGCCTCACCCCGTTCTCGTCCGGGAATTGAACAAGAGGTTTTTCCATGAGCGCCTGCGCCAATTCAATATTGCCGAGTCTTGTCGCATAGTGAAGGGGGGTCAGGCCGTCGGAGTCCTGAATCAGACAGGATTCCCCCGCTCGGATCAGTTCGAGGCTGTTTTGTATGTCCTTATTTCTCAGAGAGAGGAAGAGGGGGGCGTTGTTGTTGACCGGCAAATCTTTTGCAGATTCACAATCTTCACGCTGGTATTTGCTTGAAAAATGATCTCGGGAAAAAGCGAACGTCGATCAGGAATGGTGCTTGTCTCGCGTATAGATTCTGAACGTTCATCGGGGTTTTGAGAGATGGACAGATCATTTTGTCCAAAGGATTCGGTTTCCTCCTCTTTTTCGAGATCATAGGAACTCGAATAGTCGAGCAGGACGAGATAATCAGCGCCCGTCTTGTCGGAATAATGTGAAATTCCATCAGAGATTTCCATCTCCGGTCCTATTACTTGGAGGTTCACCAGATGCCCGATACCCCGAAGTTTATCGACGAATCTGTTTGTAGCCTGTTGAAAGGCCGGCTTGATGTTTGCCTGCTGCAGCAGCCAGATTTCTCCTTCCTTGTTCAAAGCCACATTACTTTGTAAGACTTCGGGATAGGCTACCAGAAGATCAACCTCTTTCCCGGATGTATGGAAATCAGGGTCTTGAAAGGGAGCGGCAGCACAAGAGAGACACAAAATGACAATGCCGATTGCCGGCAGGATGAAAAAGTGGTTCTTCATGGTTATACCGCCTCATGAATTTCACTGGTTCACAGATAAATATAGTTAAGTGTATGTAACTCGAAACAGAATGCAAGGTTTTCTGCGGTTCTGTGCTATAATACGAAGCTATGGGAGGGGTGCCGATGATACAAAAAACGATGCAAAACAAACTGACTAGGAATATCCTTCGCGAAAACCTCGAAGAGACTATCAGGAAAAAAATTGTAATCGACACGCTGAAGCAGTCCGCACTCAAACCTCTGAACACAAGGGTCGAACCGATTCTGCACGACTGATTTCCACGGAAAAAAACAGCGATGCAGACTATCGATGACTGGGATGATACAGCTGGTAATCCGCCGGAGGAGCCTACCGCTTTCTTCGCGACATTTCGATGATGCAGTATCTTTCTTTCGTAAAGGGAAGTTTTCCGAAGGATCGAAAGAATTCCATTCCAGGTTTCCTACTGCAGAATTATCAGAAAAATCCCACACCCCCGCCAGGGAAAGAGTCCTGCGTTTTCTGAGTATTACTGGTTCAGGGTGGGGGAAGAATCGCATTATTCTGCGAAGGGGTTCGATGGCGGCCTATGGCCCTCTGTTGGAAGGGATTCCCGACTGGAATACCTCCCGTGCGGTTTGGGCGGTAAACGAGATGCTTCGACCGGATGAGTTCGCAATGATGTGGACGGTGGACGAGCTTTTTCTTTTGTATGTGGGGAATGAATATGAACATCGAAATTGATCCGATCTTTATGCTTCATGGAGCGCTTCAGGAGGATGATGAGGATGCGATTAAGGCCCTGCTCGATTTACAAAAAGATGTTGATCTGGACGGAACGGGCTTTCTGCACTGGGCGGTAGAGTTCAGAGCCCGCCGAGGGCTTGTGCTTTGCTGCTCGAACGGGCCGATATCGAAGCTGTTCGTCCGCTTGCCTTCGAGGCAACAAGGAAGCGATGATGACTCTTCTTTGCCTGAGTGCAAACATGTGGCATGCAAACCAGGAGGCATACACCCCCTTTATGGCCGCCGCCGGCCGCCTCGAGGATGATCTGCTTTCGCACATCATCAACGACTACGGCGGTACGGAAGAACGTATCAATCAGGCGGACCAGTATGGATGGACCGCACTCTTTTCCGCTGCATCTCGCGGCAAAACGGAAAACCTCCGGCTGCTGGTGGAGAAGGGCGGCAATACACGAATCCGAACGGAACGTGGTGAAAATATATCAGTGGACGAAATGCCCTTTATCATGCCGTGAAACAGGGCTATCGAGAGATTGTCACCTGTCTCGAAAATGCAGGATGTATACATGAACGGGGAACACACGGTCTCGATGCACGAACGCTTTCCCAGCACCGCACGATCAATGTCGATACGATTCTATAGATTTATGATTGGCGTAACACGGTATCTGGAGTATGTACGGCATCTTGACTGAAATAATATGATAAAGTACGATCTGCTTATATTGTACAATGTTGATGAAGCTCTGAAACGGAAAAGGAACCCGTATTTTTCCGAATACTGAAATTTTTGCAGAAAGAATTTGTGCTGAACGGAAATATATTGTATAATACGGCCCTACTCCAAACATACAATACTCACCTTGGAAGGAGGTTACGAATTGGAGAATAATACGACCACCTATTTTACCGAAGAAATACCCCCTTTCACGCCGCAAACGGCGATGGAAGAGGCTTCTCGGTGTCTTTTATGTTTAGACGCACCCTGCAGCAGGGATTGTCCTGCTAATACGAACCCCGGCGATTTTATAAGAGCCATACGGTTTAGAAACTTCAAGGGCGCTGCCGAAATCATCAGGACCAACAACATACTCGGAGGTACCTGCGGGAGAGTTTGTCCGGTCGAACGACTGTGCGAAGAGGCATGTTCCAGAACCGAAATCGATGTTCCTATACAGATCGGACGTCTCCAGCGTTTTGCAACAGATTTCGAAGAAGCTACAAATTTCCAGGTTCTCGAACCCGCAGCAAAACTCGATAAGGAAAAGGTTGCTATGATCGGCGGGGGACCTGCCTCCATGGCCTGTTCCGCAGAACTTGCAAAAATGGGATACCAGGTTACTATCTACGATGAAAACAAGGCCCCCGGCGGAATTCTTGCCTACGGTATCGTTCCTTCACGTCTGCCTCAGCACGTAGTCGACGAGGAAGTCAAGAAAATCAAGGACCTCGGTGTTGAGTTTGTTCAGAACACAAAGGTCGGAAAAGACGTCAGTCTCGATGACCTTCGAGCGAAGGGCTTCAAGGCATTTATGCTCGGAACCGGTCTCCAGAAACCGATTTCCATTGATGTCCCCGGCACGGACCTCGACGGGGTAACCTATGCACTTCCCTACCTCCATGAGGCACGGGAGTCCAAGGGCAATTTTGATCCCGGAGAATACGTTGTTGTGATCGGAGGCGGAGATGTCGCAATGGACTGTGCATCGACCGCAAAGATGTTGGGAGCGAAAAAGGTTTCTGTCCTTTACCGCCGTACCCGTCTCGAGATGCCTGCCACCCATGTGGAAGTAGCACACTGCGAGAAGATCGGGGTTCAGTTCAACTACACCTTCAATCCCGCTGAAATCGTCGGCGAGAACGGGAAAGTAAAGGCGATCAAGGGCAGCGGAAGCCGGGATAAATCATCCATTGAACTCCAGGCCGACCGTGTAGTATTCGCCATCGGACAGCAGCCTGAAGACCTTTCTGGTATTTCCAAGGATCTCGGTATCAGCGATGAACGGGGATTCGTGATCGACAAGAATTATGACGGACAAACCAACCTGCCCGACGTCTTTGTTGCAGGGGATGTTGTCGGCGGCGCCAGCAAGACCGTTGTCCATGGTGTCCAGGCCGGCAAAAATGCCGCCGAATCGATCGATGCATACCTGACAAAGCAGAGGGGGAAATAGTATGGCGAAGCATGTTGATTTATCGATAGATTTTTGTGGGGTGAAGTGTGAAAACCCCTTTTTCCTGAGTTCTTCTCCGGTCGGAAGTTCCTACGAAATGTGTGCCAAGTATTATGAGGCCGGCGGAGGCGGAGTTGTTTTCAAGACTGTTGGAACCTACATCCCCGATGAGTGTTCCCCCCGTTTCGACGCTACTCAGAAGGAAGGCACACCATTTGTCGGCTTTAAGAATATGGAGCAGATCTCCGACAAGCCCTACGACAAGAACCTCGAGATGATGACCCAGCTCAAAAAAGACTATCCGGACAAGATCCTGATTGCTTCCATCATGGGTATGGACGAATCCGACTGGACAAAACTGGCCAAGGATGCCGAGCAGACCGGAGCTGATATCATCGAATGTAACTTTTCCTGTCCCCAGATGGCCCATGAAGGTATGGGGTCGGACGTAGGGGCAAGCCCCGAGTTGATCGACAAATTTGTTCGTGCCACCATCGCAGGGACGGATCTTCCCGTTATGGCAAAGATGACCCCGAATGTGGAAAAGATGCAGGTGCCTGCCCGGGCTGCTGTAAAGGCCGGGGCTCACGCAATTTCCGCAATAAACACCATTAAGGCGATTACCGGTATAGACCTGGAGCGTTTCGTCGGTCTGCCGGTAGTGAACGGAAAGTCATCAATCTCCGGTTTCTCCGGTGCATCCGCCAAACCCATTGCACTCCGCTTTCTTGCAGAGATGGCGCAGGATCCTGAACTCAAGGGTACACCCTTCTCAGGAATGGGCGGAATCGAAACCTGGGAAGATGCTGCAGAGTTTATCATGCTCGGTGCGAGCAATCTGCAGTTTACCACTTCGATTATGCAGTACGGCTACCGAATCGTAGAGGACATGATTTCCGGGCTCTCCCTGTATCTTGCAGAGAAGGGCTTTAACAGTCTCGACGAACTGGTGGGGAAGGCTCTTCCGAACCTGATTCCTGCAGACAATGTGGATCGTGATTTCAAAATCCAGGTTGAAATCGATCTGGAAAAGTGTGTCCACTGCGGCCGCTGTTACATCTCCTGTTTCGACGGGGCTCATCAGGCCATCGAATGGGATGAGGAAAAGCGCGAACCCTCCGTTGATTACGACAAGTGTGTCGGATGCCAGCTCTGTCTGCATGTATGCCCGACCAATGCAATCAAACCCGGTCCGGTTCTGTTTAAAGAACATGACCAGTTCGGTATCGGTTATTATTGTAAGTGGGACGAGAATGCCTCTACTAAGCGGGACTTGATGATTGGTACGTACGACCGCAACGAGGTGATTACCCAGTAACCAGCCAAGAGTGCTTGCTGTTTCGAGCATCGTTGAGGAAGACTGAATATAGTAAAGCACAGTATCATACAGCATTATAAACAGCCTGCAGCGGTACTACGCGGCAGGCTGTTTTTTCATATGCCGAAGGGAACCCATTCATGTATGGTCGCGCAGGTAAATCCCCGGCTGCGGTAGTCCTGCAGCCGTTTCAGGTCCTCCTGCAATAGCTGATCCTGGTTTCGGGCGCTCTCGAGGATCGAGGCAAGCATACCGCTCTTTTTCCGGTGGTTTTCTGCAATCCGGTAATGATGCCACTGGGCTTTCTTGTAGCTCTCGACAACACCCCCTTCCCGGAGGCGGCGCATGTGGCGGGATGCGTTGGATTGTTTGATGCCGAGGACTCGCTCTATCTCGCAGCCGCAGAGGTCCCCGCCTTCCCAGATCAGGGAGACGATCCGGAGTCGACTCTGGTCGGCGAGGGCCTTTAGCATTTCGAGAACAGGGCTATCTGCTTGGGCTTTCATAAACTCTCCCCTTGCCGGCTGCTTTTGTTACTATGCATATAGTCTACTATACATCTATTTTGCCTCTACCGGAAACGAGTTTCGAGTAGCAACGGCTATTCGAACCAAAGACAGCATAACCGGTACTTCCACCAGAACGCCTACCACCGTAGCCAGAGCGGCACCGGACTGCAGGCCGAAAAGACTCACCGCCACAGCCACCGCCAGCTCGAAGAAGTTGCTTGCTCCGATCATGGCTCCCGGGGCTGCAACGGAATGGGGGATTCGCCAGAGCCGGGCCCAGCCGTAGGCGACGGAAAAGATAAAGAAGGTCTGAATTACAAGAGGGACGGCGATCAGCAGGATGTGGAGGGGATTATTCAGGATGATATCGCCCTGGAAGGAGAAGAGGATGATCAGGGTGACAAGCAGCCCGATGATGGTGGTGTTCCGAAACTTTCCGAGGAAGACGTTCTCGAAGTAGTCTATTCCCCGCCGCCCTATTACCAGCCGCCGGGCCAGGTAGCCGCCGGATAGGGGGATCACTACAAAGAGAATTACCGATAGGAAGAGGGTGTTGTAGGGAACGGCGATGTTGCTCACCCCGAGCAGGAAGGCGACTATGGGAACGAAGGCAACAAGTATTATCAGGTCGTTCACGGCTACCTGTACCACGGTGTAGGCCGGATCTCCGTCGGAGAGGTGGCTCCAGACAAAGACCATGGCGGTACATGGGGCCGCTCCCAAAAGGACCGCTCCGGCGATGTATTCATCTGCAAGTCCGGCGGGGATGAGCCTGCCGAATACGATCTTCAGGAAGAACCAGGCGATCAGGTACATGGTAAATGGCTTGATAAGCCAGTTGGTAGCCGTGGTCACCGTGAGCCCCTTCGGCCGGCGGGTGGCCCGAATGATGCTCGAGAAGTCTATCTTGAGCATCATGGGAAAGATCATGAGCCAGATCAGAACAGCCACCGGGATGGAGACCCGGGCATACTCGAGCCTGCTCAAAGCTTCGGGAAAGGCGGGGAGAAAACGTCCGATCAATGTTCCCGTCACAATGCACAGTCCCACCCAGAGGGTGAGGTATCGATCGAAAAAGCTGATGCCTTGTTTCCGCTGCATGGTTCCTCCCGGGTCCCGAGGTATGCCCTGACAGTTGATCACGTACAGGCTCGTGGACCTTTTTTATGATTATATGAGCAAGTAGTAATGTATAAGATGAATTCAGAAAAATCAAGCCTGAACTGTTTTCCGCCCTCCTGACAGCTGTCTATCGAGATGAATCCCCCGGAGGTTTTGCCTTGACCGAGCCGCAGAACTTTCTCCGTCTTTGGCACATGACAGCGGGATATCCCCCGATACGGCAAAACGGGTTAGCAAGTTGGACAATTGAAAAAACTGCATCAACCCTAGAAAAAATCCGGGGATTTTACTTGCGCCGCGGGATGTAGATGACTAGAATTGTAAACTAAGAAAGGGCTGCGTCTCTTTGACGATAGTAACGGGAACAAGGAGGATTGTATGGCGGATGTTGGGGAGGCTCGAGAGGGACGAAAGGGAAAGGCAAATGAGCCCGATGCCTCGGTTGCCCAGCCGGGGGAAAGCGCCGAAGATTTTGGTTTTCGCGACGAGAAGGGGTATTGGCGGCCTCCCTATCCGGTAGCCTATGCTCCTTTGTTCCAGCGCCCCTTCCGGCCGGGAAAAATCCTGGGGTGGCTCTTCGGTTGGCCCGGGTACCTGTGGCCGATCAACCTCTTTTTTGCGGCGCTGGCTGCGGTAACCTGGTACTACCTGCAGCCGGGCCTTCTCGAGACGGGGACTATTGCCGGCCGGTGGATCCTCTTTATCTATATCCGAAACATGGCCTACCTGTGGATAATTTACGGGGGTTTTCACCTTGTTCTCTATACCCTGAAACTACACGGGACCGCCCGGAAGTATGCGCCTAAGTGGCAGGAGACCGGAAGCAAGAAGTTCCTGTTTCGAAACCAGGTCTACGATAATGTATTTCGCAGCGCCGTTCTGGGCGCGGCCTTCTGGACCGGCTGGGAGGTCTTCTACTTCTGGATGGCAGGTCGTGGTCTGATGCCCCTCATTGGGATCAGGTCGAACCCGGTCTGGTTCGCAGTTTTTTTCCTTCTCATCCCCATGTGGCGGGAAGTCCATTTCTACTTGATCCACAAGATGATCCACTGGAAACCGCTCATGCGCACGGTTCACCACGTCCATCACAAGAACCCGAATCCCGGTCCCTGGGCGGGATTGGCAATGCACCCGGTGGAGCTGCTGTTGTACTTCAGCGTAGTGGCCATTCACTTTATCGTGCCCTCCCACCCGATCCACTTTCTTTACAATTCGCAACTGACGGCTCTGACTCCGGCCATGGGACACCACGGTTTCGAGGGGCCGCTTTTTAAAGGGTGGCTGGTTACCGGTTCCTACTTTCACTACCTGCACCACCGCTACGTGTCTTGTAATTTCGGAGAGGCGACGGTGCCGCTGGACAAGTGGTTCGGCCGTTTCTTTCACGGGGTAGGACCCTACAGGACCCGGCAGGACTGAAGGGAGGGGCGAATAGCCGCATGGCTAAAGATAAGCGGCGGGATGCGCTGAGCCCTGGATTGTTTTATCCTTCGGACGAGGATCGATCTGCAGGCCGCCCTTTTTCTATCCGTTCGATCAGAAGCCCCATGATGCTTACCAAAACCAGGGTCAGACCCAGGCGGGTAAACATGAAATCAGCTCCCATAAAGCGAAGCTCAACCAGTTCCTGAGGCAGCTTGATGCAGGCCCAGGAGGACAGAAAGATTACGACATTTGCCGTGCGTGCACCCTTGGCCTTGAACGCTGCGGCCAGGGGAAAGGCGATGTAAAGGGGGCCGGTAGGAAGGGTTCCAAGCAGGAAGGCTACCAGCATTCCCCGCAGTCCGGAGGTGCTGCCCAGGTGGCGGGAAATAAATTCCTGTGGTACAAAGACCTTCATCAGCGCCATCAGCACCAGCACGGCGGGAAGGATGACCACCAGCTCTATCAGGTATTCCAAAACTGTTCTCTGAAAATCCGCCTGACGGTCCGGATAAAGCAGTAAGAGGATTACGGCAGCCGCCCCGATTCCGATAGTTGCGATCCAGCTTTTCCACGATGATTTCACAGAATCACCCCCATCAGAGCGGCGATTGCCAGGGCCACGAAGAAGCTTAGTCCGTTGCGGAGCAGGGTAAAGCGTCGGCCCATTTCAGAAATCTCCAGAGGCAGGGTCACGAACCCGATCATGGTCAGAGTAGTGATAAATGCGGCGGCTATCTGCACGGAGGCCCCTCGTTCTATCAACGATGCGCTGAGAGGAAAGGCAAAGATAGAGGGAATGTGCAGGACCGAACCGGTCAAGCCGGTTACGAATAGCCCCAGTGGGCCGGAGCGGTCTCCCAGAAACGAGCGAAGGGTTTGTTCGTCAATGAATGAAAAGAGTAGTCCGATTAGCAAGATGATCAGGATAAACATAGGCAGCAGGGAACGGCCCAGTTTGAGGGCCATTCCCAATGCCGTGAGTGTTTTTCGGCGGTTTTTGGTCAAGGCGAAGATGAGGGTGCTTCCGGCGAGGATGTTGATTACCAATGCTGCCATGCTCATGGTTTAGAAATACCAGTTAGCTGAAAGATATGCCAGGGTGTTGTCCCCATACCGGCCGAATCTTCCTGATTCGTCCCCGAGAAAGATTTCAGACCCAACGCTAAGATCCACCCCGTCCTCGAAGCTCCACGTGACCGAAGGGCGGAGCAGGGCGTCAGCCGGATCGAAGCCCACATAGCTGAAGAGCTCGAGGGTAAGGACGTCCGAGAAGTAGCTGTCCTGCATACGGAAAGTGGCGGTATGTTCGAGTTCATCTTCCATCAGATAATCCGAGTGGTCATGTATATATTGGAGAATATACTGAGCCGACATGTCGATCCCGAACAGGTTCCAGTCGAGCCCGCCGAGGGCCTGGAGCTGATTGTGCTTTGTTAGACCATTATCGTTCGCAGGATCGGTGGTGGTAAAGGTCTTGTTCAGGTATCCGGCGGCTTCGGTCCTGAGGACTACCGATGAAATGCTCGTGCTCAACGTTCCCCCGACCATGGTGTAGCGCTTGTACTCAGGATAGAGATCGACAGCCGGGCCGGCCGATCGCTCGATCCGCATCACCGGAAGGTCATCCCAGCTGTAGCCTGCCATAACCGCCGCATTGAGCATCGAACCGAAGTAGCTGATTTTTCCGAAAACCTCGCTGTTTTCTATACCGGGCGAAGGCTCTTCGCCAGGGTGAATAGTTGGTACGACAGGAGCCCAGGAATAATCCGGTTCAGTATACCAGATCGAATCGGAGTCGGGACTGTTTGGCGGCACAAAAAGCGGTGCCCAGATGCCCTCAATGGTGAAAGGCCCTGCGTACCAGTCCAGGCGCACGGCGGGGATACCCTTTCTGATCTCCCTGAAGTCGGCCAGAATGAAGGACCGCATGTCCTGGGGGCTGACGATGTCGGTGATAAAGGCTCCTTCGGCCTCTCCCCAGATTATCGCCTGTTTCCCGATGCGAAGATCTGCATCGGGCAGGTAGAGGTCGATATAGGCCTCGCGAACCCCTATCTCCGGATTTCCTGAGGCATTCACGTAGGCATAGGGATTGACCACGATGCCGGTGTCGTTTCCCCAGCCTTCGAGGGTAATATCGACGGTTTGTTCGGCCACGGCAATATCCGGAGATTCGTTGATCCGGGCTCCGGTGTAGCTCCGGAGCATTCCGGTCAACTCTATGTCTTTGGCTCCGGCGCCGGGGACGGCTATGAAGCCGAAAAAAACCGCAGCCAAAAGAGCAGGTGCGATCAGTCCCGGCAAGACTTTACCAATACCACTCTTCATTCTATTTCTGTAATAATCGTTATTTTTCGTGTGCATAATTATTCCTTTCTTTGTAGTGAGGTTTCGCTCCGGTTACCGGCGCGGGCCCCGCTGCATCTGTCGCTCCGAGAAGAAGCTTTCATCGATATTTGCGTCGTCGAAGCTTACGTTTTCCATGAGGATTGTAGTCGAATGATCACGGTCGTGGTCTTCCATGGTCATGCTGGTGATCACGTAGTACCCATCGATCTTCTCTGTTTTTCCTATAGTGAGGGTTTTGTAGACCTCTCCGGCCTCGTTGTAGTATTCACGCTTGATCCCCGTCCAGCTGTCTTTTGCGATCCAGCTTACGGTTTTCGCAAATGCATCTCCGGAGTCAACAGGAATGCTTTCGGTTACGTAGCAGTTTTCCCCTTTCAGTGTTTCTTCACGGAGGATCCGGTGGTTGTCTTCTGAAGGGTGGCGCTCTCCAAGATCGTCATAGGTAAAGTCCGATCCCATGAACGAGTCATCCTTCTTGTCGGAGGAGATCCGCTTGACCCGTCGAAGGGCAGGCAGGTAGATCCACTGATCATCCGGCCGTCCATCGTTGTAGGACCAGCTCATGAAGCTGGTGTCTCGTACATCAGCCGGGGCGAGGAAGAACATGAGTTTCTTTTCCATGTCCTCGGTTTCGATCTTGTACTGCTTGATGGTCCGTTCTCTGGTCGATCCTCGGGAATTGGTCAGGGTCATCACCAGATCTGCGGTCATCGTTTCTCCCGACGGCCGGTTGTAGACCTTTTCCATCACGCTCAGACCGGTTTCCTGGGCCGGAACGGCCATCGCGACGGTTAGAATCAGCAAAGCGCTGATGATGGCAATCCGATTTGAATTTTTCATTTGTTACCTCCTGGGTAATTGGTTTGTTGTGAATTATTTACCGGCTTCCGCCGAGAATCCCCGGCGGAACCTTCTGTCTCTGAAGTTTTCGAGGAAGGGATCTTAAAACGCTCTTTTCGGTCCATCATAATCAAGATCAGCAGGAGGATCGTCAGGGTACCGAGAGCGCTGCTTGCCATATTCAGGGCGATCAGGCCTCCGACCTGCCGGTTCGGCGGAAAAACACTGACTAAAAGGACCGAAAAACCGCCCATGACTGCTACTGTATTAAGAATAATGGCCCTGCCGGTATGAGACATGGTATCTGCTGCCGCTTCGGCAATCGAAAATCCGGCTTGTCTGGCGCTGCGGTAATGCTCGATCAGGTGAATGGCGTAGTCCACCCCGATCCCGACGGCGATACTCGATATGAGGGCAGTCGCCGAACTGAGGGGGATTCCCGTCAAGCCCATTACCCCGAAGTTGACCACTGCTGTCAGGGCAATCGGAATCACTCCGACTAGTCCGATAAAGAGGCTGCCGAAAAGTATCCAGAGCAGCACAGCCACAATGGCGAAAGAAAGGGCGAGACTCCATATTTGACCCTGTAGTAACAGTTCGGAAAAGACCATAGCTTTGTAGCCGCTGCCTGCATAGCGCATCCGGACTCCGTGTTCTGCAAAGGAAGACTCAAAGGTTTCGACTTCCTTGATGATGCGGTTCATCACCGCAGAACTGTCGCTCTTGAGCTGAATAGTGAGGTTTGCGGTTTGGTAGTCGTAATCGATGACCTGGTTCAAATTATCCGGATCCCCGGACATCTCGTAGAGAAGCAGGTATTGAGCTATCATTTCTCTGTTTTCAGGAATCTTGTTGTATTCGGGTCGGTCTTCATGCATAACCTTGTGCATCCGCCGCATGAAGTCGGTGACGGCAAAGCTTGCCCCCGCGGCAGGGTCTTCTTCCACCCGGTTCTGAAGGTCATCCATAATGAAAAGAACCTGCGGATCCTTGAAGGTGTCCGGCTCGTCGGCCGAGAGAATGACATTCAGTGTCGATGTGCCGCCGAAGTGCTTGTTCACAAAATTGTCGGTCCGGACAATTTCGCTGTCCTTTTCGAAGTTGGCTAGGAAGCTGGTTTCTATCCATACCTGGGTCGCACCAAATGCTGCAAGAGCGGTGAGGGATGTGGCAATAAGAATCACGGTTTTCGGATGCTTCGTGAGACCTTTTGTAAACCTTCGACCCCGTTCTTGAAATTTATCCGTTTTTCCGGGAGAAGAGGTGTTTGCCCCGAGGTTTGCCGCTTGCTTGCGTTTCTTTTTCGGGCGGGGAGGGCCAAAAAGAAAAATTGATGCGGGAAAAAGGAGGAGGGCCAGGAGCATTTCCAACAAAACCCCTGTGGCGGTAAATAACCCGAAAAAACGAACCGGCAGGACTTCACTGGTCAACAGGGCGGTAAAGCCTACGGCGGTGGTAACAGCGGTCATACTAACCGGGCGTACCATAGCCGTCAGGGTTTTTCGAACCAGATCTTGTTTTTCGATTCCGGGATGTAATTGGACAAGGTGGTCGATGGTGTTGTGCATATGGATTCCGTAGGCCACACCGATGGCAATAAGCATTACCGGCATCATGGTGTCCACCGAATACACCGGAATTCCAAGCAGGGCCTTGAGGCCGAAAGCGGCGACCGTACCGAAGAGGACAATTACCAGATTTATTATGGTATCCCGCAGACTGCGTAGTAAAAAAAGCAGGAGGATGATCATTACTATCAGCACGAGGGGGGCCATCCGGGCCATATCTTGGGGGCCGAGTTTGCCGAGTTCGCCTTCGACAACCGGTCTTCCTGCAATGTGAATGGTCTCCGGTCCCGACCAGCGGTCCGCATATTCTTTTAGATTGGCGTAGAATTCGTCACTGAAGACGTCGTCTGAGATTTCGGCCATGATCAGGGCCGCCCGGCCGTCACTGCTAACCAGCCGTTCATAGACCATTTCGTTGTCCTCGACCCTTCTGCGAAGCTGTTCGAGTTCCGCTTGGGAGGAGGGGGCCTGTGTGTAAAAATCATTCACTTCGAGACCGAACTCGTCTGCTGTTATGTTCTCTGCGGTGTATAGCGAGGTGATATCTTCAGCCTTGATAACTGGAAAGGACTCCGGAAGATCGGTAGTAATTTTTCGGATCTTTTCCAGGGTGGCGGTATTGTAGATACTTTCCGGATGTTCAATGGCTAGAATAATGCCGTCCTGGATGCCGAAGAGTTCTTCCGCTTTATCGCTAAAGACGAAGGCCGGATGATCTGAAGGCATGTATTCATCCAGGTCGGTTTCAATAGAAGCGTTTTGCTTTATACCACCCAAGAAGACCAATGTCAGGGCGATAATGCCGATGATGAGGAATATTGGCCGTTTACCGAGGCCTTCGAATATGGATTTCATAAATGCTCCTTTATTAGCTAAAATAGTTAACGATAACTAACTTGTAGTGTTGCTGTTCACCTCTGCTCCCGATCGTGGAGATAGCCCCTAGTCGGGGCTTTTCTCTTTTTTGCTGCAAACAGGATCAAAGAGACTGCTGAGCGTATATGCCAGTTCCTTTGCATCATTCTCCTGGGAATTCGGTTTTGGGTTCAAATGCCGTCGGCTGATACTCATGCGGATACATCCGACAAGAACCAAGGAAAGATCTGCTGCTTTCAGGTCATTCCGGCACCAGCCTGCCTCTTGTAGTGCTGCAAGTGAAGCAGAAAGTACCGCCATATTGTGGTTCTGCACTTCGAAAAGGTATTTTTTTATTGCCGGTTCACTGTGAAAAACCTCTTCAGAGAAGATAAATGCAGCATAGGCAGGTGTTTGCCGGAACTCCTCGTAGAGGTCCCGAAAGAAGCCTGCAAAGATCTCCTGAGTGCTGCCGTTTCTGTGTCTGAGCCGTCGGAAATGGGGCAATATTGCAGCTTGCAGTCTTTCGAGCATTGCCTGGATGAGAGCTTGTTTACTGGGAAAATGCCGATAAACCGCTGGTTCTGTCACTCCTACTGAAGCAGCAAGCTTTCTAATGGTCAGCCCATGAAATCCTGCCTGGTCAACCAGTTCTATTGCAGCCCGGAGGAAGTCATTCTGTCTGTCGGTAACCGGTGCCAAAGGTTTCTCCTTTCATATAGTTAACGTTCACTAACTTACAGCGAATAATTTATTCTGTCAAGCATGCGGAGAAAAAAGAAAGTGGGTTGAATCCCCACTGAATCCATCACCGGCGAACACTACCCGGTTTCCACAAGACAATATGAAGTGACCTCCACAACTTGCACCATCGTGGATTAATAGTACCCTGATGGTAAAATACGCCACATACAAGGAGGGAGGCCACAATGAACACAATTAGTTTAGTATATGTAGGAATGGATGT